>NZ_JBEXPY010000033.1:0-99540 GCF_040612315.1 Streptomyces sp. NPDC006435 | reverse complement strand
GAAGGACGTGCCCGGCACGACACTGACGGCCGTGGGGGTCATCAGCTCGGCGACACTTCGGTGCCTCATCCCCGGTCCCCTTTCCCGTGCCTCGGCCCTACATGGCTACCACCTCTCACGATCGGCCTCCCCCGGAGGCGGGAAGAGGGACGACCGGCCCCGGGCGTCCGTTGCCGTTCTGCGGTGCGGCTCCGGTCCTTTCGGCGATCCGGTGCCGGACGGTGGTCGGTCAGCCGGGCCGACACCACGGGTGCGGGCGCCGTCGGGGCCGCGATGCGCCGTGCCTTCTCCGGCAGGGCCGAGAGGTCGGCCTCGAAGCGGGCACGGGCGGCCGTCGGGGTGTCGGGGGGCTCCGTCCGGAGTCCGCCGCGCATCACGGTCCGCAGCAGCGGCTCCGTGCCTTCGGGCGGTGTCTCGTCGGCCAGGCCGATCACGTCCCGGAGCCCCGGGCCGCGGAAGACCTGCTTCGGACCCGGGGCGGTGACCTCGAGCAGCGGTTCACCGGGGAGGACGATCCGGCCCTCCGGCACGGCCCGGACCCGACCGTCGAAGGAGAGGCCGCGCAACGGTTCGAGGTCCGCTGCGGGGCGCCGCATCGCTTCCGCGAACTGCTCCGCGTCCGAACGGCCCACTCTGAAGCGGGAGAGGCAGTCGAGTGCCGGTTCCAGTCCCGCGGCGACCAGGAACCCCCGCCCCGGGGGCAGGTCGCGCACGAAAAGGCTGAACGTGGCCGGTGCCCGCATACCCTCCCGCAGGTACGAGAGCGCCATGGTGACCTCGTACAGGTCAGTGGATGTCACTTCGGGCACGCCCCGATGGCGAGGGGCCGCCCGGCGCCCCGCACGGGGACGGTGCGCCCCGGCTACGCGTCGGCGTCCGCGGTGAGCTCGCATCGTACGTCCACCACCCCTTCGACAGCCCGCGCCAGCCGAGCCGCGACCGGGACGAGCGTGCTGTCGCGCACGTTGCCGGTCAGGGTGACGACACCGGCCTCGGCGCGGACGTCGACCCGGTTGCACGACAGAGGGAACACCTGTGCGATGACATCACGACGGACCTCGGTGGCGAGTTCCTCGTCCGGGCGGAGGAAGACCTTGAGCAGGTCGGCACGGCTCACGATGCCCCGGAGAATGCCATGGGCGTCGACGACCGGCAGCCGTTTGACGCGCCGGGTGGCCATCAGCCGGGCGGCCTGCGGCAGCGGGTCGCCGGGACCGACGGTGACCGCGGGCGAGGTCATCAGGTCCTCGGCCCGGTCGGAACCGGCCTTCGCGGTGGCGTCGGGCCTCCGCAGCTGCTCGATGAGGCCGAGGCGGTGGTCGTGGAACTCCTCCTTGAGAATCAGGTCCGCCTCGGACACGACTCCGACGACACGGCCCTCTCCTTCGACCACGGGGAGCGCGGTCACCTTCCACCGTTCCATGGTGGCGGCGATCTCCTTGAATTCCGCGCCGGGCCGGACGGCGACGACCTTCTTGGTCATCACATCGGCGACGGTGAACGGCCGGGGGGCCATGGCTGTCTCCTTCGGCGGGCACGAGCCGGGTTCCGGGCCGACGACCGGCCGGCCCTTCTCCCACAGCCTCTCGTGGGAGGCACGGAGCCCGGGAGGGCCGCGCAGGTCACACCGGGGGACCGAAGGGCCCGGGTCAGCGGACCAGAACGGCCTCACCCGAGCGGGGCACGACGGCCGTCCAGCCCAGTTCGTGATCGATGCGGTCGCGCAGGGCACCGGACGCGGCCGGTTCGCCGTGCACCAGGTACGTGGTGCGAGGGGCGGGGGCACCCCGGAGCCAGTCGATGACCTGTCCCGCGTCGGCGTGGGCGGAGAAGTGCGGTACGTCGGTGACCTCGGCCCGTACGGGCACGTACTCGCCGAACATCTTCAGCACGCGAGCACCGTCGACCAGATCCCGCGCCCGGGTGCCCGCCGCGGCGAATCCGACCACGACCACGGCATTGCGCGGGTCCGGGAGCAACCGGCGCAGGTGGTGCAGGACCCGGCCACCGGTGGCCATGCCGGCTGAGGAGACGATGACGGCGGGGCCGGGCGCGCTGTTGATGTCGATGGACTCCTGAACCGTCCGGGCGGCGAGGAAGGGCGCCGGACTCAACGCGGCCTCTCCCCGGGCCAGGATCTCGGGCCGCAGTTCCGAAGACCGCTCACGCACGGCATCGCGGTACACGTCGAGCGCGGCCAGGGCCATGGGGCTGTCCACGTACACGGGCACCGACCGGGGCAGCACGCCGCTCTCGCGCAGCCCGGTCAGTTCGTGCAGGACGACCTCGGTGCGGTCGATCGCGAAGGCGGGGATCACGACGGTCCCGCCGCGGGCGAGGGCACGCGCGATCACGGAGGCGAAGGCCGACCGCCCCGATTCCGGGTCGTGCCGACGGTCCCCGTACGTCGACTCCAGAAGCAGCACGTCGGCTCCCGAGAACGGTTCCGGGGGCAGCAGCAGCGGGTGACCGGGGCGCCCGAGGTCGCCGGAGACGGCCAGTGTGTGCCCGTCCTCCAAGGTGAGGCCGGCCCAGGCCGAGCCGAGGATGTGCCCGCCGCGGTGCAGCGTCAGCCGGATGCCCGCCATGATCCCGACGTCCTCGTCCAACGGGACCGGATCGAAGAACGACAAGGTCTTGTCGACGTCGGTTTCGTCGTACAGCGGCTTCGCGGGGCGGTGTTTCGACCAGCCGTGTTCGTCGGCGTGCCGGGCGGCTTCCAGCTGGAGCCTGGCGCTGTCGCGCAGCACGATCCCGGCGAGCCGGGCGGTGTGGGCGCTGGCAAGGATCGGCCCGCGGAAGCCCTGCCGGACCAGGCGTGGAAGATAACCGCAGTGGTCCAGGTGGGCGTGGGTGACGACCACGGCACGGACATCGGCGGCGGCACGGCCCAGGGGCTCCCAGTTGCGTCGGCGCAGGTTCGCGAAACCCTGGAAGAGACCGCAGTCGAGAAGGAGCCGCGCGTGGTCGCTCTCGACCAGGAACTTGCTGCCGGTGACCGTTCCCACCCCGCCCAGGAAGCTGAGCAGGGCAGGACGCGGCACGGCGGACACCGGGCTCGGGACTGCCTGGGACATGGCGGGCCCTCCTTCGTCACCCGGGCCGGTCGTACCGGCCCGCATCCACCCTCACCCCTCCGGGACGGCGCGGCATGGGCCCGAGGGGGTCCTCCTGGGGGCCGACCGGCCCATGCCACCGTCCGGGCACGGCGGCAGCCTGAGGGTGGACTCGGTGGGACGAACCCCACGGACACCACGGGAAGGTGGCTGTCATGAAGGCTCTGGTGTTCCAGGGGGCTGACGGCATCGCGTGGCAGGGCGTGCCGGACCCCGGCATCGAGGCCGCGTCCGACGCGATCGTCCGTGTCGACGCGGTCACCATCTGCGGCACCGACCTGCACATCGTCAAGGGGGACGTGCCGGCGGTCGAACCCGGTCGTGTCCTCGGTCATGAGGCGGTGGGCACGGTGGTCGGGACGGGCGGCGATGTCCGCACGGTACGGCCGGGCGACCGTGTCCTGATCTCCTGCGTCTCCCCCTGCGGGCGTTGCCCGTTCTGCCGCGAGCGCCGCTACGGGCAGTGCCGGGGCGGGGGAGGCTGGGTCCTCGGACACACCGTCGACGGGACACAGGCGGAGTACGTCCGAGTGCCCTTCGCCGACCTGTCCGTCCACCCCCTTCCCGACGCGGTCGACAGCTTTGACGCCGTGCTCCTGGCCGACATCTTCCCCACCGCCTACGAGGTCGGCGTACTCAACGGCGGCGTGCGGCCGGGGGACACGGTCGTCGTGGTCGGCGCAGGCCCCATCGGTCTCGCCGCGATCGTCACGGCACGCCTCTACAGCCCGGGACGGATCGTGGCCGTCGACCTGGCGGAGTCCCGCCTCGCCGCCGCCCGCAGCCTGGGGGCCGACGCCACCGCGACGGCGGGGGAAGGACCGGAGCAGCTCGTGGCCGACCTGACCGACGGCCTGGGCGCCGATGTCGTGATGGAGGCCGTGGGCGTCCCGGAGACCTTCGAGATGTGCACGCGGATGGTCCGGCCGGGCGGCCGGGTCGCCAACATCGGTGTCCACGGCGGACCGGCGGCCCTCCACCTCGAAGACCTGTGGATCAAGGACGTCACCATCACCACCGGACTCGTCGACACGGCATCGACGCCCATGCTGCTGCGCATGATGGCGGCCGGCCGGCTCCCGGCCGGGGAACTGATCACCCACCGGTTCGAACTCGGGCAGATGGAGGAGGCGTACGACGTCTTCGGCCGCGCCGCGGGGACCGGGGCGATCAAGGTCCTGCTCGGCGGTCCGCAGCACACGGCCGTCGAGGCCGCGCACTTCGCGGGTGCCGGATGAACGGCCGCGCCGGCTCCGCGCCGCCGCGGGGCGTCGTCCTCGACACCGACGGCGTGCTGCTCGCCTCCGCCACCGTCCACGCGGCGGCGTGGAAGGCCGCGTTCGACGCCTGCCTCGTGGAGTGGACCCCGGGGGAGCGGAGTGGGAAGCCGTTCGACGCCGATGTCGAGTACCGCCGGTTCGTCGACGGCAAGTCCCGGTACGACGGGGCCGAGGCGTTCCTGACGGCCCGGGGCATCAGCCTTCCCCCCGGTGAACCCGGCGACCCTCCCGGCTGCGACACGGTCCGGGCCGTGGCAGCCCTCAAGGAACAGGAGTTCCAGGACGCCCTGCGCAGGAAACCGGTCATCTCCTTCGAGGACGCAGGGCGGGCGCTCACCGCCCTGCGCTCCCTCGGCGTGCCGTGCGCGGCGGTGTCGGCGTCCCGGCACGCCCGGGCCCTGCTCACCACCGCCGGACTCGACCGGCTCCTCACCGTCGTCGTCGACGGCGAGGACATCGCCCGGCTCGGCCTCGCCGGAAAACCGGACCCCGCGCTCTTCCTGCACGCCGCCGGTCTCCTCGCCACCCGCCCCGAGGACTGCGCGGCCGTCGAGGACGCGCTCGCCGGAGTCTCGGCGGCCCGCGCCGGACGCTTCGGGCTCGTCGTCGGCCTCGATCGGACCTCCGACCGGCACCACACCGCAGCGCTGCGGGAACAGGGTGCCGACATCGTCGTTGCCGACCTCGCGGAACTGCTGGAGGCGGTGTGGGGGGCGCGTCCATGACCACGGCACGGATCTGGCGGTACGACGAATACGACCCGGCTCGGGAACGGCTGGTGGAAGCGCTCTGCACACTCGGCAACGGCAGGTTCGCCACCCGCGGCTCCGCGCCGGAGTGCGCCGCCGACACGTTCCACTACCCGGGCACCTACCTCGCCGGCTGCTACGACCGGCGCATTTCGCTCGTCGCCGGCGAGCAGGTCGAGAACGAGGACCTCGTCAACCTGCCGAACTGGACGCTGCTGCGCTATCGCTGCCTCCCGGACGACGGCCCTCCGGGAGACTGGCTCACCCCCGACTCCGCGCAACTGCGCCATTACGGCGTACAGCTCGACCCGGGCCGGGGCGTCCTCACCCGGCGCCTCTTCTTCCAGGACGCCCAGGGGGGTGGTTTGAGGGTCGGCCACCTGCGGATCGTGCACATGGGAGACCCCGGGCTCGCGGCCCAGCTCACCACTTTCCACGCGTACGGCTGGACCGGTGCCGTCGAGGTCGAGGCAGCCCTGGACGGCGCCGTCACCAACGTCGGTGTCGAGCGCTACCGTCATCTGGAGAGCCGCCACCTCCTCGGCCACCGCAGTGGTTTCGAGGCCGACGGGACGGCCTTCCTGTCCTGCCGCACGAGCGACCCGGGCCACCTGATCGCCCTGGCCGTACGTACGGAAACCCGCCCCAGGTGCCCGGCCCGGGCGATCACCACACCGACCGGCACCGTCCAGACGTACCGTCTGCCCCTGGGCAGGGGCCGTTCGGCGAGTGTGGAGAAGACCATGGCCCTGCGCACGTCGCTGGACCGCCCCCCGGGCGACCCCCTCACCGAGGCCGTCGGGACCGTCACCCGCGCACCGGCGTTCCCTCCATTGCTCGCCACGCACCGGGCCGCCTGGCAACGGCTCTGGGAGGAGGGCGAACTGCACGTACCGGGAGAAGCGGGCCACATTCTGCGGCTGCATCTGTTCCATCTGCTGCAGACGCTCTCCCCGCACACGGCAGAGCTCGATGTGGGCGTTCCGGCCCGCGGCCTGCACGGGGAGGCGTACCGGGGCCACGTCTTCTGGGACGAACTCTTCGTCCTGCCCTACCTCGACCTCCACTTTCCCGAGGTGGCCAGGGCCCTGCTCATGTACCGCCATCGCAGGTTGCCGGCCGCCCGCGCGGCGGCCCGTCACGCCGGTCAGCAGGGTGCCATGTACCCCTGGCAGAGCGGAAGTTCAGGAAGGGAGGAGACGCCGGAGCTCCACCTCAATCCGAGGTCCGGGCGCTGGCTGCCCGACCGCTCCCGGCTCCAGAGGCATGTCGGATCGGCCGTCGCGTACAACGTCTGGAAGTACGCGCAGGCGACCGGGGACCACGGCTTCCTGCATGCCGAGGGCGCCGAGATCCTGCTGGAGGTCGCCCGGTACTGGGCCGGTGCCGCCACCCTCGACCCGGCCTCGGGCCGCTACCGCATCCGCGGGGTGGTCGGGCCCGACGAGTACCACGACGCCTATCCGGGCGCGACGGCTCCGGGCATCGACGACAACGCCTACACGAACGTGACCGCCGCCTGGGTGCTCGCCCGTGGCCTCGACCTGCTGGACGGACTGCCCGCCGCACGGCGGGCGGAGCTGCGCGAGCGACTTCTGCTCGACGACGGGGAACTCGACCGCTGGGACGATGTGTCCCGTCGCCTCCATGTGCCGTTCCACCAGGGCGTCGTGAGCCAGTTCGAGGGCTATGGGGAACTGGCGGAGCTCGACTGGGAGGCGTACCGGGCACGTTACGGGGACATCCGCCGACTCGACCGCATCCTGGAGGCCGAGGGCGACACCGTCAACCGCTACCAGGCGTCGAAGCAGGCCGACACCCTCATGCTCGGCCACCTCTTCCGGCCCGAGGAGCTGTCCGAGCTGTTCACCCGGCTCGGGTACCGGCTGGACGACGAGACCTGGCGGGCCACCGTCTCCCACCACCTGCGGCGCACCAGCCACGGTTCGACCCTCAGCAGCCTCGTCCACGGCTGGGTGCTGACCCGTCAGAAGGGCCCCGACGCCTGGCGGTACTGCGAGGAAGCGCTGGTCGCCGACGTGGCGGACGTCCAGGGCGGTACCACGGGGGAGGGCATCCACCTCGGGGCCATGGCCGGCACGGTCGATCTGGTCGAGCGCGGGATCACCGGCCTGGAGGCGGGACCGGACGGGTTGCGGGTGGCACCGGTGGCGTTGCGCGAGCTCCCCAGGTTCGCCTTCACCCTCTGCTGCGGCGGCCACCGCGGTGTACGTCTGCGGATGCTGCCCGGCCGCCTGGGAATACGGGTCCCCGCCTCGTCGAGGGGGCCGCTCGCCGTCGTGCTGCCGGGAGGACGACGGGCCACCGTCGCATCGGGGGAGGAGCGGTGGTTCCGGCTGTGACCGTTCGTCCCCGCGGACCCGGACCGCGCCCGGCGGTTCAGCCGAAGGCGAGCACCTCCGACACGGGCCTGCGGGGTGGCCCGGTCCGCCGGGCCGTAGCCCAGACGGATCACCATGTGGACGCAACCGACCGCCGAACCCGGATCACGGGTGCGAACCCGGATCACGGGTGCCGAAACGGAGTTCCGGCCATTCGAGGGGTTGGGACATGAGAGAGGTGGCCAACCCGTCGAGGGCGGCCTGGAGCAGGATCCTGTGCCTGGCCCGGCCGGCCCTCAGCCATGCCTCCGGGGTGCCCTCGTCGGTCCCGAGCAGCACGATCCGCGGGTGCCTCTCGAAGCGTGCCGAAGCACGGCCGGGCACCCGGCGCGAGGCGCCGAAGTCCCTGACCGGCACGGTCACGTCGTGTTGCCGTGGACCGAAGGCGTATCAGGGAATGCCTTCGGTGTCGGGGCCCTCCCCGCTCACGCCCGCGCGTCCACGCGGCGATCTCCGCGCGGGCGGCCTCGTCCGCCGCCTCGAACAGCTCGGAGTCGTGGACGAGTTCCATGACGGGGCCGGTGTGCCACGCCCCCGGAACGACCGGGCGGCAGCCTTCCAGGATCACCGCGGCGCGGAGCCCATCGAGCACCTCGGTGGGAATCGGCTCCTCGGTGAAGGGGAACCGGCTGGTGTGCCGACGGGCCGGAGCGGGGTGGAACGGTCCCAGCCCGCTGTCGGAGTCGCCGGGGCCGCCGTACAGCTCGACGGTGCCGGTGCCTGTGCGGTGGACGAAGCTCCAGGGCTGGGCGTTGTGCATCGACGGCGCCGTGACGGCGTCCTCGACCAACGAGGTCACGAGCGGACGGGGCAGAGAGGTACCGGACACGATTCCTCCTGTCCGTGCGCGGTCGGTCACCCGGAGAAGTCGTGGACCGTGCGCGTGGACGGGGCGAGGCGTGTGTCGTCCTCGCGGGCGGACAGCCTGTCCACGACGGCGACGACCCCCTCCACGCGCTCGGCGAGCCGCAGGAGCAGTACGGCCCGGCTCCGTCGCCGGACCCGCCCGACGAGAGTCACCACCCCGTCCAGTACGTGCACGTCCACCGCGTCCTCGGGCGGACCGGCGGCATCCGCGAGGACCTCCTCCCGTATGTGCCGCCGGATCTCCGCGTCCGGGCGGAGGAAGACGCAGAGCAGATCGCGGCGGGTCACGATGCCCACCAGCCGTTCCTCCTCGTCGACCACGGGCAGGCGCTCCACCCCGCGGCGCACCATCAGCCGGGCGGCGTCCGCCACGGCTTCCTCGGCATGCACCGTGACGGCCGGCGCGGTCATCAGCTCCCGGGCGGTGAGCGCCCGCCGGGCCAGGAGATCGCTCCCGGAGACCACCCCGACGACATGATCGTCCTCGTCCACGACGGGCAGCCCGCTGATACCGTGCTCGGCGAGCAGCTTCGCCATCTCCCGGAACGACGCCCCCGGGAGGACGGAGACCACGGTGTCGGTCATCAGTTCGCCGACCTTCACGTGCTTCATCGCGGGCCTCCTGTTCGCGTCGTCGCGGTGGACCGCCCCGTGCTCCCCACCGTCCACCGTCCGCCGGGCGTCCGCGAGGGGCCGAACGGTCCCTCCACCGGGCCCGACCGGTCCTCGGCCCGTTCCCCGCCGCCCCTATGGGACCTTTGGCCCCACCTGTGCCCCCAGCGGCCCTCCGGCCCCCGGAGGCCGGGTGCGAGGGTGGGAACAATCCGGTGGACCGACGAGGAACCATGGTCGGCCCCGGATACCTCGGACCGGCTCCCGCCCGGCCGCGGCACGCCCACCGCCCAGTGGAGCCCGTTCCCGGGAGCGGACCCCGGAGAAGGGAGCACATCATGACCTCCGGAACGGAGCGCCGAGACGTCGTCGTCGGTATCGACCCCGTCCGCGACGGGCACCTTCCCCTGGCCTGGGCGGCCGATGAGGCCCACCGGCGCCGGCTGGCGCTCCGGCTCGTCGTCGCCGTACCGCCGCCGCACGACACACGGCGCGACGGCGAAACTCCCGGGCACCGGGCACGGACCCAGGCGGGGAAGGACACGTTGCGAGCCGCGGCCGACTGGGCACGGGCCCGGCAACCGGATGTGGACATCGGCTCCGTGCTCCTCGGCGGAGCCCCGGCCGCAGTGATGGCTGGACTGTCACAGGAGGCCGCCATGGTCGTCCTCGGCTCCCGACACCTCAGCCGCACCGAGGAGTTCCTGAGCGCCGGCTCCCTGGTCGTCCCCGTCACCGCGCAGGCACGGTGCCCCGTCGTCGTCGTGGGCGACGCGGAACACAGCACACAGGATCCGTCCTACCTCGTCGTCGGTGTCGACGGCAGCGAGTCCTCCCGGGCGGCCCTGGCCCTGGCCTTCGAGGAGGCGGACCTCAGACACTGCGCGTTGCGTGCCGTCGCGGTCTGGCAGCCGCCCGTGTTCTCCCTGCACAGGAACGACACGCTGTTCCACGCCGAGCGCCGCCTGCTCGCGGAGACCACCGCGGGTTGGGCGGGGAAGTACCCCGACGTCCGGATCACGCACGAAGTGCTCGTCGGCTCGCCCGTCGAGACGCTCGCGGAAGCCGCCGAGCATGCCCTGGCCGTCGTCGTCGGGCGTCGGGGCCGGGGCGGTTACACCGGGATGAGGGTCGGTTCCGTCGTCCACGGGCTGCTGCACCGCGCCCGATGCCCCGTGATCACCGTTCCCGCTCCTGCCGGGTGAGAGAGCGATGCCGGAGCCGACAGCCGCTCGGACACTTCCGTCCGGCACCTCGGCGGCAGGTCTCACCGAGGCGGAAGCCGCCCGGCGGCTCGCCGACACCGGGCCCAACGAGGTGGCCGCCGGAAAACCGGTGCGGCTCCACAGCCGGGTGCTCGCCCAACTGCGCGACCCGCTGATCATGGTGCTGATCGGGGCCGTGGTGCTGACCCTGGCGATCGGCGACCATCCCGACGCGATCGTCATCGCCCTGGTCGTCGTAGTGAACACGACCGTCGGCGTCGCGCAGGAGATCCGCGCGGACAACGCCGTCGCCGCCCTCTCGGCCCTGAGTGCGCCGCACGCGCGCGTGCGGCGCGGCGGTGACGTCCGTGACCTCCCGGCCTCCGGGATCGTTCCCGGCGACGTACTCGTCCTGGGCGAGGGGGACATCGTCGCGGCCGACGCCGAACTCGCGGAGGCGTCGGCCCTACTGCTGGACGAATCCATGCTCACCGGGGAATCGGCCCCCGTGGACAAGGCTGTCGGAGCCGCGCTGGGCGCGGGCACGGTCGTCGTACGGGGCCGGGGGGTGGCCACCGTCACGGCGACGGGTGCCGCCAGTGCGCTCGGCCGCATCGCAGCCCTCCTCGACGACCGTCATGAGCCGACCCCACTGCAACGCCGGCTCGCCTCCCTCGGGCGCGTCCTGGCCGCCGTGACACTCGCCCTGTGCGCGTTGGTCCTCGCTCTCGGTCTGGTACGCGGCCTGCCCCCCGGCACGATGGTGGTCACCGCCATCAGCCTGGCCGTGGCCGCCGTTCCCGAATCCCTTCCCGCCGTCGTCACCCTCGCCCTCGCCCTGGGGGCCCGGCGCATGGCCGCCCGGCACGCCCTGGTGAGGAGGCTGCCGGCGGTGGAGACGCTCGGCTCGGTGTCCGTCCTGGCCACCGACAAGACCGGCACCCTCACGGAGGGGCGCATGGCCGTCGAGTACGTATGGACACCGCGGGCGAGCGCCGAATTCACGGGCGTCGGCCACGAGCCCACGGGGGAGGTACTGGTCGCGGGGAGACCGGCGGGCGAGGAGGAACTCGCCCCCGTGCGGAAACTGCTGACGGCGGCGGCCCTGTGCAACGACGCCACCCTGCGCCCACCGGACGCCACGACTCCCGGCGGCCGCTGGACAGCGCTGGGCGACCCCATGGAAGCCGCCCTGCTCACGGCGGCGGCCAGGGCGGGCTGCCCCCAGCCGGAGGAACTGGCGGCGACCTTCCCCCGGACCGGCGAAGCCCCCTTCGACAGCCTGCGCAAACGCATGAGCACTCTGCACACGACCGAACAGGGCCGGGTGCTCGTCTGCCTGAAAGGGGCCCCCGAAGCCGTACTGGTCCCGGGCGTGCTCGATGAGCCCCCCGGCACCGTCGCACGGGCCCGCAGCAGGGCGGCGAGCCTCGCCGCACGGGGCCATCGCGTGCTCGCCGTGGCATCGGGGCTACGGGACGGCCTGCCGGTTCCGCGCACCGTCGCGGAATCGGGGCTCACGCTCCTCGGCCTGGTGGCGCTGAGCGATCCCCCGAAGCCACACGCCGCCCGGACGCTCGCCTCCTGCCGCGCGGCCGGCATCACCCCCGTCCTCATCACGGGTGACCATCCGGCGACGGCACGGGCTGTGGCGGACCGTGTCGCGCTTCTGGGTGAGGGTGCCGAGGCCGACGGCCGGGTCGTCACCGGCGCGGACGTGGCCGCGGGACGCGTGGCCGACCTCACCACCGTCCGGGTCTTCGCCCGCACCGACCCCCAGCAGAAGCTGGACATCGTGGAGGCGTGGCGCGCCCGCGGCGCGGTGACCGCCATGACCGGCGACGGCGTGAACGACGGCCCCGCCCTCCACCGCGCCGACATCGGTGTCGCCATGGGGGCACGAGGCACCGAGGTGGCGCGGCAGGCGGCGGACCTCGTTCTCACGGACGACGAACTCTCGACGGTCGTGACGGCCGTGGAGGAGGGACGGCGCGTCTACGACAACATCCGCCGCTTCCTGGTCTACGGGGCGGCCGGTGGCGCCGCCGAGATCCTGGTCATGCTGATCGGGCCACTGCTCGGGCTGCCGCTTCCCCTCCGGGCCGGCCAGATCCTGTGGATCAACCTGCTGACGCACGGCCTCACCGGTGTCGCCATGGGTGCCGAGCCGACGTCCCCGGGCACGATGCGACGGCCACCGCGCCCGCCGGACCAGCACATCCTCGGCGGCGGGGCCTGGCAGCGACTGCTTCTCCTCGCCGCTGTGGTCACGACTGCCACGCTCGGCGCGGCCCTCGCCGCCCGGACGCTGGGCCTCCCCTGGCAGAGCGTCCTGTTCCTCGCCCTGCTCGCCGCGCAGCTCGGCGTCGTCCTGGGACTGCGCGCCAGACTGCTGACCGGCAGGAACCCGTTCCTCCCCCTCACGGTCCTGGCCTCCGCCCTCCTGGCTGCCGCAGCCCTCTACGTCCCGTTCCTGAGTTCGGTCCTGGAGACCGAACCACTCGGCTGGGCGGCCATCGGCATCGCCGCCGCCTGCGCACCGGTCGGATTCCTCGCGGCGCGACTCGTCCGGACGGCGTTCCGACGGACGGGCTCGGCAGGAACGGCCGGGGCATCCGGACTACCGTGAAACCGGGTGCGGCAGATGCCGCGCGTGCCGGATGCGACCGGAGGTTCCGATGGATCGGGAGAAAGCCGGATCCGCGGACACACGGCTGCCACGACTCCGGCTCGACGAGCTGCTCGACGAACTCCAGGTCCGCATCGACGAGGCGCGGGGCACCAGGGACCGTCTCAACGGGCTGCTCGCGGCCGTCATGTCCGTCGGCCGTGAACTCGATCTGCCTCAGGTGCTCCACGGAATCGTCCAGGCCGCGGTGTCCCTTGTCGATGCCGAGTACGGAGCACTGGGCGTCATCGGCGAGGACCGGAAGCTGTCCGAATTCCTTCCCGTGGGCATAGACGACGACCTGCGACGGCAGATCGGGGACCTGCCGTCGGGGCACGGCATCCTCGGCGAGCTCATCCGCAACCCGGAGCCGCTGCGCCTGGCCGAACTGTGCGAACATCCCGCCTCGTACGGTTTCCCGGCGCACCATCCGCCGATGCACTCGTTCCTCGGCGTTCCCATCCGGGTTCGCGACGAGGTCTTCGGCAACCTCTACCTCACGGAGAAGCGCGGAGGAACCGACTTCGACGCCGAGGACGAGGCCGTGGTGACCACCTTGGCCGGCGCCGCCGGCATCGCGATCGAGAACGCACGGCTGTACGAGGAGGGCCGCCGTCGGCAGCGATGGCTCGCCGCGAGCTCCGACTTCACCAGCGCCCTGCTCTCCGGTACGGAGGAGACCGAGGCCCTGGGCGGGATGCTGGAGCAGGCGGTGGACATCGTCGGCGCCGACACGGGGATCTTTTACCCGGTGGGCACGGTCGGCGAGCTGCGGGGCGCGCTGGCCCGGGGCGAGGATGCCGACATCCACCGGGGCCTCGCCCTGCCGGGTGGCGAGGGCACCCTGGCGGCAGTCGTCCTGGCACAGGGGGAGGGACTGGTCGCGGTGGCGGACGTCGAGGGCGACGAGCGGGTGACGGCACGGCCGGAATGCTGGAAGGGCTTCGGACCGGCGGTGGCGGTCACGGTGGCCACCAAGGAACGGCTGAGCGGCGTGCTGCTCCTCGCCCGGCGTGGCGGACGGACACCCTTCACGGAGGCCGAGATCGCCGCCCTTCCCGGATTCGCGGGACAGGCGGCCCTGGCCCTCGAACTGGCCGCCCGCCGCCGCGACGCCGAGCAGGCGACCCTCCTGGAGGACCACGACCGGATCGCCCGCGACCTGCACGACCTGGCGATCCAGCGGCTCTTCGCAACCGGCATGACCCTGCAGAGCGCTCGGCGTTTTGTCGAGCATCCGGAGGCGATGGACCGGCTGACCCGGGCGATCGACGACCTGGACGCCACCATCAAGATCATCCGGTCGACCATCTTCGGCCTCCGGGAACACGATGATCCTGGCACCGCGCCGAAACTCAGGAGCCGCATCGTCTCGGCGGTCGACTCGGCCGTCCCGGCCCTCGGGTTCACCCCCGCCCTGCGCATGGAGGGGCTGCTGGACACGGACGTGCCGGTCGAGGTGGCCGATGCCGCCGTCGCGGTGATCGGCGAGGCACTCACCAACGTGGCCAGGCACGCCGGTGCGGGTGCGGCCGAGGTCGCCGTCCTGGCCGGGGAGGGAAGCCTGGTCGTGACGGTGAGCGACGACGGAGTGGGTATCCCGCGGAGCCGGACCGACCGGGGCCTGCGCAACCTCGCCGAGCGGGCCGAGCGACTGGGCGGTTCGCTGTCCGTTCTCCCTCGGGCGGAACCCTGCGGGGGCACCCTGCTCGAATGGCTCGTCCCCCTGCCGCCGGACGGGAAGGAAAGGCTCTAGCCCTCCTCGGCGTCGTGCTCGTGGGCATCGTGTTCGTGGGCCTGTGCGGCGATCACGGCCGCTTGCACCCGCCGTTCCACTCCCAGTTTCCCGAGCAGCCGCGAGATGTGGTTCTTGACCGTTTTTTCCGACAGATAGAGCCGTTTGGCGATCTGCCGGTTGGTGAGCCCCTCGCCGATGAGTTCCAGGACCGAACGCTCGCGCCCGGACAGCGCGGCGAGGCGTTCGTCCTCCGGGGGCTTCGCAGTTTCGGGCTCCCGGAGGGAGCGCATGAGCCGGGAGGTGGTGGCCGGATCGAGCATCGACTGCCCGGTCGCCACGGTGCGCACCGCCGAGACGAGATCGGAGCCCTTGATCTGCTTGAGGACGTACCCCGCCGCCCCCGCCATGATCGCGTCCAGGAGCGCGTCCTCGTCGTCGAACGAGGTCAGCATCAGGCACGCCAGGCCGGGCATCCGGGAGCGCAGTTCCCGGCACACGGTGATCCCGTCGCCGTCGGGCAGCCGAACGTCGAGGACGGCCACGTCCGGCCGCAGGGCAGGCCCCCTGGCCAGAGCCTGGGCCGCAGTGGACGCCTCGCCCGCCACCCGCATGTCGGGCTCGTCGTCGATCAGGTCACGGAGACCTCGCCGCACCACTTCGTGGTCGTCCACGAGAAAGACCCGTGTGGGAGTACCGGCTGCCGTCAGATCGGTCATGGCGATCCCTGCGGTCGATGGGCACGTAACCGCCCCCCACAAGGATTGTCCGTCATGGGGCCTCCTCGTGGGCGCCGAGTTCCATCCGGACGTCCACGACGCCCTCCACGGCCCGCACGGCGCGGGCCAGGAGCGGTACCAGCGAGCGGTCGGCGAGCATCCCCCGAAGGACGGCGACCCCGTCCGACACGGAGACGTCCAGCCCCGCCGCGGCAGTGGGGTCGTCGAGTACGCAGCGGCGGATCTCCTCCTCGATCTCACCGTCCGCGCGCAGGAACACCTTGAGAAGGTCGCCGCGGCTGACGATCCCCTCCAGCATGCCGACACCGTTCACCACGGGCAGGCGCTTCACCTTCCGCGTGGCCATGATCCGTGCCGCCTCGGCGAGTGTGGCGTCCGGATGGACGGTCACGGCCGGACTCGACATGAGTTCCCCGGCCCGCAGGGCCCGTGCCTTGGCCGACTGTGCGAATCGGCCGGATTGGGGATCGTCGTGCCGGAACTCCTCCTTGGGCAGGAGATCGGCCTCGGACACGACTCCGACCACACGTCCCTCTCCTTCGAGGACGGGCAGAGCGCTCACCTTCCATTCGGCCATGAGGGTGACGATTTCCTTGTAGGACGCGTCATGGCCGACCGCGACGGCGGTATGACTCATGACGTCGCTGACGGTGCGAGGGGCGCCGGGCAGGCAAGTCATCGGGGACCTCCTCTCCCGCAGTTCCCATTCTTGCCCCGGGCATGGCGGCGGGGAGGGCCGGACGGTCCCTTCTCGTGGGAACCGGCCCCGGACCGCCGTCCGACACTCTGAGAGGCCATTTTGTTCGATATTTTGTACATGTATGGGATGTTCTGTGGCTTTCTTCGGGGCGTGCCAGGAGATGGTGTTCTCGCTGGTGAGGCGGCGGGTCATGAGGCCGGTCATGGCAATGTGGATCACGGCTTCGGGGCGGGTGGGCAAGGGGACTGCTGCACTCGCCGGGTCGGCATCGGCCCGGGAGCGGCTAATCCGTAGAGGATTCCAACCATGAGTGAGGTGTTTTCGTCCTGAAGGCTGTTCTCGCCCTTCAGCTCGCGGCCGCGTCAGGATGAAAACACCTCACAGTTCACCTTCCCGCTGATGCCACGCCTGGGTGGCCGGCCACGACTGGCAGCTCTTGAAGGCCACGGCCCTATGGATGAAGGCCACGTGGTCCACGTGCGACGAGCGGGTGGCCGCTGTCCTCGGGCAGGACAACGATGAACCACCACGGGCCGTCCTCGACGCAGGCTCGGCGACCGGGCCGGGCCCACGACGAAGACGGCTTTCGTCCGGTTCCGCTCCGGGCAGGAGCGGAACCGGACGAAAGCCGCCTTCGCGTCCCTCGTGTCGCGGAACCTCCGATCAGCCGGACCGCTGGGCCAGCCACTGGTGGACGGCGAGCGCCGTGGACTTTGCGTGTTCGTCCAGTATCGTGAAGTGGCTGCCGGGAACTTCGAGCCGGGTGTGCTCCAGCGGCCACTCCGGCCGCCACAGCGGTCCCGACCGGTCACCGAGCACCTCGAAGAGGGGTCCCTCCGAAGCCGCGCCCACGAACAGCGTCGGGGTCGACACCGGGCGGGGCCGCCAGCCGTCGAACAGCTCCGCGTACCGGGCCATCGCGGTGAGCTGCTCGTCCTCGACGGGCAACTGCGGGAACCGACTGGTCAGCCAGTGGGCGATGGTGGCCATGCCCCCGGCGACATCGTCGTCGGGCCGCCCGGGGGAGTCGAGCAGCACCAGCGCGACCGGGGCGGCTCCGGCGGCCTCCAGCCGCCGCAGCACCTCATGGGCAGCCCACCCGCCCGATGAGTACGCCACCAGCGCGAACAGGC
Source organism: Streptomyces sp. NPDC006435 (assembly GCF_040612315.1). Lineage (NCBI taxonomy): Bacteria > Bacillati > Actinomycetota > Actinomycetes > Kitasatosporales > Streptomycetaceae > Streptomyces > Streptomyces sp. NPDC006435. The sequence goes on along the minus strand of NZ_JBEXPY010000033.1, from coordinate 82,333 downwards.
GGCCGGCGAACCGGCGTTGCAGGAAATCGGCCTGGAGGTCCATCGCCGCGTCCAGGGTCCCCGGCAACGGTTCGCCCGCGCCGTAGCCCGGCACACCGGCTGTCCAGACGGACCGCAGACCACGCAGCGCGAGGGCGAACCGGAGGTACTGGTGCGCCCCGGTGGGAGCGACAAGCGACGGCAGGCAGACCAGCCCGATTCCGTCCGCGCCGTCGGCCAGATGCAGGGTCTCCGGCTCCCGGCCGTCCGCGCCGGAGGCGAAGGCGGGCCGCAGCCGCGCGGCGGCCGTCAGCAGGGAGCTGCTCAGGGCCGGGTCACCCGACCCCGCCAGCGTTGTGAACAGCGAGCCGATGGACGCGGCCGACGGCCCCCGTACGGCATCGGGGTTTGCGTCCTTGCCGCTGTCCGGCAGCCGGGCCCCGGTCAGCGCGTCCACCTCAGCGCGCTGGTGCTCCAGCAGGTAGGCGCCGAGCCGGTCCACCGAGTCCTCCTCGAAGAGCAGAGCCGAGGACAGCTCGCCCAGATCCTCCCGGAGCGCGTTGGCGAACTGGAGGACCAGGATCGAGTCCATCCCGTACGAGGCGAAGGACGTCCCCGGGTCGATCTTCTTCGCCGGTATCCGCAGTGTCTCCGCCGCCTTGTCCGTGAGATAGGCGGCCAGGAGCGAAGCCCGGGTCGCGGCGGGGGCGGGGGGTACGACGGCCGGGGTCGGGGTGGGGGGCGCGGGGACGGCCGCGGTGGGCCGCGGTGGCACGGTGGCCGCGCGGACCCGCGCGGCCACCCGCCGGTGCGCGACACCGTCGCCCTCGGCCGCCAGGATCTGCTGGCCCAGGTCGAGGGCGTGCGGCAGCAGGGAGACCACCGAGGAAAACCCCTCGCCGTGCAGCACCTCCCGCCAGGTCTCCGGCGCCAGCGCGGGCGAGCCCGGCACACGCAGCGGCACATCCTCGGACAGCCACCACCCTTCGAGCAGCCCGAACGTGAGATGGCTGAACACGTCGAAGGCGGTCAGCTCATTGAGCAGCAGCCAGCCCTTGTCCCGCAGCGCCGACTTGGCGTTGCGCAGCGTGTTGCGCATGTTCCGGGTGGCGTGCAGGACATTGGCGGCGATGACCAGGTCGTAGCCGCCCTCCGGGATGCCCTGCCCCGCGAGCGGTTGCTCCACGTCGAAGCGCCGGCAGTCGAGGTAGGGGACATCCGGACCGAACCGGGCCCGGGCGCGGTTCAGGAACGCCTTCGACAGGTCCGTGTACGTGTAGGTCTCGACACTGTGCCAGTACGGGCGCAGCGCGGCGAACATGCCGACGCTGGTGCCCCCGGTGCCCGCCCCGATCTCCAGTATCCGGATGCGGTGACCCGGGTTCCTCCGCAGCAGCTCCGAGACGATCCCCGAGGCGGCCGACGCCATGGTGCGGTTGAAGGTGTCGGCCACCCGGTTGTTCCGGTAGCAGCCTTCCACCAGTTCCACCGAGCCGCGCGGGAAAATGCTGTCCGTCGCCGGGACACGCCCGATGAGAATATGCGGCAGCTCCTTCAACGTGGCGTCGACCAGGGCGAGTTCCGCCCTCTTGTCGGGATCGGCGGACCACCGTGTGCACTGCTCGGCCCACCGCTGTCCGAGAACGTCGAGAGGCCGCGCCCGGTCCGGTACGACCCGCAGGGCATGGGCGAGCCACATCGTGTACCGCTCGTCGATCCCGCCGCGCTCACGCGCCGCCGCCGGATCGGCGGGGGCCGGCTCCCCTGGCCGCAGCACACCCAGCGCCTCCAGATGGGCCCGCATCAGCTCGGCGAGCAGCGGATCACGCTCGGTGCGGCGCCAGTCGGCCACGCTCCGCAGGAAACACTCGTCCCCGTCGGCGAGGTCCGCCGGGGCCAGCGCCGCCCCGGACGGCACACCCATGGGCGAACGCCCGTACACGGTCGTGCGCAGCGTCATGTCGATTGGCTCGATCGCCTCCGGATCAGTCATCTTGACGAAACTCACCTGCGGCTGGGGACCGCCGAGCAGGGTGGCGAGCGAGGCCATCGCCTCCGGCGGTTCGATCGACAGCAGTCCCCACCGCGCCATGCTCTGCCGGTGGAACGCGGAGACGACGCTGCCGGTCGATCCCCACCAGCCCCAGTTCATCACCTTCACCGGGCAGTCCAGATGAGTGGCCAGCAGACGCGCGTAAGCGTCGGAGAAGGCGCAACCGGCCGCGTAGTTGCTCTGCCCCGCCGCCGTGACGAACGACTGGAGCGAGGAGAAGAAGACGACGAAGTCGAGCGGCTCCCCGGCGAAGACCCGTGCCATGGCGACGCTGGTGTCGGTCTTCGCCGCCAGGCCCGCCCGGAAGTCGGCCTCCTCCATGGTGGCGAGGCCGCGGTCGCGCAGCACCAGGGCCGCGTGGACGACACCGTGGATTCGCCCGTACCGGGCCTTGATCTCCGCACAGGCCGCGCGCAGCGCCTCGGGGTCCGTGGCGTCGGCCGAAAGGTAGCTGACCTCTCCGCCGGGTCCGGCCGCCCGCGTCCGCGCCTCGATCGAGGCGTCCTGCGGGCGGCGGCCGATCCACACCACTCGGGCGCCATGGCGCTCCACCACGTGCCGGGTCCACGCCTCGCCGAGGCCGCCCGCGCCGCCGATGACGACGTAGACACCGCGCTCCCGGTACGGGGCCACCGTCGGCCGCTCGGTCGCGCACGGCACAAGCCGCCGGCGCAGCCACTGGCCCGAGCGCCGCGCCCAGGTGCCGCCGGTGGACCGCGCGGGAAGGTCCGTGAAGGCGTTCGGACCGTCGGTGGTGCCGAGGTCGAAGCGGCGGACCTCCCAGTGGCGGTATTCCTGCGCGAGCGAGCCGAACAGGCCGTGCAGGGCCGCCTGGGCCGGCCGGATCTCCTCGGCCGGATGGGTGGCTTGGGCGCCGCGGGTGACCAGGGTGACGCCGAGTGGACGGGCGCCCTGACCGGTGAGCAGCAGTGCCTTGACCATCCGGAAGGCGGCGAGGACGCCCTGTTCCTGGGCGGCGGCGAAGGCGGCGGTGTCCGTCGGGTGCGGCGCAGTGTCCGGGGCGACCCACAGCAGATGTCCGACCGGGCCGCCGGGCCGCAGCGCGGCGGCGTTCTCCTCGGCCGACGCGCTCGGCGCAAGCCGCCATGCCCGCGCCCCGGGGCAGCGCCGGGCGATCTCGGCGAACTGCCAGTCAGAGGCGCCGACGACCAGGGTCCGCTCCGGCAGCGGCGCGGGGGACACCCCGAGGTCCTCTTCCGGCACCGGCTCCCACACCGGGGCGAACAGCGAGGGCACGGGCTCGGGCACGGCCCGCGAGGTGTAACCGGTCATCCGTACCAGGACCGCCCCCGTCGGGTCGACCAGGTCGATGTCGAGCCTGCTGAGCGCGTCCGGCCCCTCCCGACCCGGCGCGGTACGGACCACGGCCCACATCGCGTCCACACAGGGGCCGTACAGCTCCAGCGTGTCCAGGGCGAACGGCACCATCACCGCACCGGGCGGGGTCTGCGCACCGTCGAGGTCCAGCGCCGCCGACGCCTGGATCGCCGAGTCGAGCAGCGTGGGATGCAGACCGTACGGATATGGCTCACCCGGTGCCGCCGAGAGACGGGCGACGACCAGGTCCGGCCCCACCTGGGCCTCCTCGATCGCGCGCAGGCTCGGCCCATGGGTGATGTCCTTGGCGGCGATCGCCTCGCCGATCCGCGCGCCCGGCACCCGGACCGGGCAGCCCGCGCGCAGTGCTTCCAGGTCCAGCGGGGCCGGACGCGGGGAGACGGAGGGCAGCACACGTCCCTCGCAGAACGGGTCCGTGTCGTCCGTCGCGGAGGCCACCCGGAAGGCGACGCCGTCGCCCTCCGGCCGCACCGTGACATCCACCGCCAGCGGAGCGCCCTCCACGACCAGCGGGCGGACCCAGGTGACGTTCCGCAGGGTGACCGGGGTCGCGGTGTCCGTGCCGAGGGCACGGGCGGCGACCTCACGGGCCAGCTCCAGATGGACCACCCCGGGCAGGACCCGCTCGCCGCGCACCAGATGGTCGCGCAGGAAGCTTTCCTCGCCGGTCAGCTTCGCTGTGCCCCGTACGGCGCCGGGTTCGCCCGGCACCGGGGCCGTACCGACCAGGATCGGATGGCGGGGCTCCAGGGGCGCGAGCCGGTCGGACGCGGCCTCGGTGACGGCCGGCCCCGGCAGAGGGCTTCCGCCGACCCAGTGGCGCTCGCGGGCGAACGGGTAGGTGGGCAGGGGGACCCGGCGCGGCCCCTTACTCGGGAAGATCCGGGCGGGGTCGAGCACCGAGCCCCCGACGAACAGCTCGGCGAGCACGGTGAGGTCCGCGGCGCGGGTGAGGGCCGTCCCGGTGGCGCAGCGGCGCAGCGCCTCCTCGGCGTCCGGCAGCCCTGCTCCGGCGGCCTCCCCGGTGTGCGCCTGCGGCCCGTCGATCCCCTGGTCCAGGACGTCCAGCAGTTCGTCGCGGTCCCGTACCACGCAGGCGAAGCGGTGGGCGAAGTGCTCGCGTCCGGCGGCGAGCGTCCAGGCGATGTCACCGCAGTCCAGGGCGGTCTCCCGGCGCAGATGCGCGGCCAGACGCGTCACCTGCTCTTGGAGCTGCTCACGTGAACGCGCCGACAGCACGACCAGATGGGCCGGGCTCTGCGGACGCGGCCGGGACACCGCCGGCGGCTCCTCCAGGACGAGATGCGCGTTGGTGCCGCTGGCCCCGAAGGAGCTGACCACACCGCGTCGCGGGGTTCCCGAGGGCTTCGGCCACGGGTGGGTGCGGGTGCTGGGATAGAAGGGGCTGCCGTCGAACTGCACGGCGTTGTTGGGCCGTTCGAAGTGGAGCGAGGCCGGGATCTGCCCGTGCCTCATGCCGAGGAGGACCTTGAAGACGGCGGCGACACCGGCGGCGGACTGGGTGTGCCCGAGGTTCGTTTTGACCGAACCGAGGGCGCAGAAACCGGATTTGTCGGTGCCCTTGCGGAAGGCGCGGGTCAGCGCCTGGAACTCGATCGGGTCACCGAGCCTCGTGCCGGTCCCGTGGGCCTCGGCGACCTGGATCGTCTCGACATCGACGCCGAACCGGTCGTACACCTCGCTCAGCAGCCGTTCCTGCGAGAGCGAGCTGGGGGCGGTGATGCCGTTGGTCGCGCCGTCGTGGTTGGTGCCGGAGCCCCGGATCACACCGTGGATGTGGTCGCCGTCGGCGAGTGCGTCCGCCAGCCGCTTGAGGACCAGGACACCGACACCCTCACCCGGTACGAAGCCGTCGGCGCGGTGGTCGAAGGCATGGCAGCGCCCGGTCGGCGAGAGCATCCCGGCGCGTCCGGCGAGGTCGTACAGACGCGGGGAGGTCTGGACGTAGACACCGCCGGCGAGGGCCATGTCCGTCTCGTCCGACCAGAGGTCCTTGCAGGCCAGGTCGATCGCGACCAGGGAACTGGAACAGGAGGTCTCGACCGAGATGGCCGGCCCCTTCAGATCGAGGAAGTACGAGGCACGGGCCGGGACGAAGGACGCCATGTTCCCCCAGAACGCCTGCGCGGGCGCGTCCTCGCCGACGAGCTGCTGGTAGTCGCCGTCCCAGCAGCCGACATACACACCGCAGGTGCGCTCGGCGACCGCGCGTCCAGCGTAGCCCGCGTCCTCCAGGGCCTTCCAGGACTCTTCGAGCAGCAGCCGCTGCTGCGGGTCCATGACGGCGGCCTCGACCCCGGAGATGTTGAAGAACAGCGGGTCGAACTCGTCGATACGGTCGAGGAATCCACCGCGGGTGCAGCGCGGCCCGCCGGTGTCGTCGGCCGCCGGGAGGGGCCAGCGGGTCGCCTCGCCGATCAGGTCGTCACCGGCCGCCAGATGCTTCCAGAGCTCCTCCAGGGAGTCGGAGCCGGCGAACCGTCCGCTCATGCCGACGACCGCGATTGGCTCACGGCCGCCCGCCTCCGGAGCCGGGCCCTCGGCCTCGACCTCGGCCGCCGGAGCGGGCCCGGCGGCCGGCGGGGCGTCCGGGACGGGCAGCGTGATGGCCGTGCGGTGCTCGTGCAGCAGATGGGCGATCAGGCGGTCGGCCGTGCTGTGGTCGTAGATGACGCCGGTAGTGAGATCGAGGCCCAGGGTCTCGTTCAGTTCGTGGACGAAGCGGACGCCGAGGATGGAGTCCAGCCCGTAGTCGGCGAACGCGTGGCCGCTCGCGACCGCCCCGGCCTCCATGGCCAGAGCGTCGGCCAGCTTCTTCAGCACGACCTGCCGGACCCGTTCGTCGAGCGGCGGCGCGGGCCGCGCGTCCGCCACCGCGGGCGCCGGTGCCGGGCGGCCGGGCCGTGCTGCGGGTACGGCTCCGGGTACGAAGGGGGCGGCTTCCCGGACGTCGGGCACCCCGGGAGCGGCTTGGTGGTGGACGTCGGACACGAAGGGCGCGGCCTCTTCGACGCGGAACACCGGGGAAGCGGCGGGCGCGTCGGGTGCGCCGAGAGGCTCGAGGTCGCCGGCCCAGTAGCGGTCGTGGGCGAACGGATAGCTGGGCAGCGAGATCCGACGGGGCGTGTCCGGACCGTGCAGGGCGTACCAGTCCGGCGCCACCCCCTGGGTCCACAGCTCCGCGAGTTCCGCGAGCTTGCCCTGCCTGGCCAAGCGGGCCACCAGCAGATGCCCGAGCTCCTCGTCCGCCGCGAGGTCGGCGACGGCGCTCCGGGGTTTACCGACGGTGCCCCGGTGGACGCCGGGGGTGTCCGTTTCCCCGTCCAGGTGCGCGCGCAGCGCGGCGCGCAGTCCGGACACCGAGGTGGCGACCACGGCGAGGCGCTCTTCCCGGTCCTCCCGCCCGATCTGGAGGGTGAAGGCGATGTCGGCGAGACGTTCCCGCGCGCCCGCGCCGTCCAGATGCTCCGCCAGACGGGCGGCCTGAGCACGCAGCTGGTCCGGGGTGCGCGCGGACAGGACGACCAGGTGTTCGGCGGTGGCCCGGTCGGCTACGGGCTCTGACACGTGTTCCTCCAAGATGACATGTGCGTTCGAGCCCCCGGCACCGAACGACGAGACCGACGCCAGACGCGGGCGGTCGCCCGGCCAGTGGGCGAGGTCACGCTGGACGAAGAACGGGGTCTGTTCGAGGGCGAGGTTGGGGTTGAGCTCCTCGGCGTGCAGGCTCGGGGCAAACTGCCCGTGCCGCAGTTGCAGGACGGCCTTGGTCAGTCCGGCGATGCCGGCGGCGGCTTCCAGGTGCCCGATGGACGACTTGACGGAGCCGAGGGCGCAGAAGCCCCGGTCGTCCGTGTCCGCCGCGAAGGCCAGGGTCAGACCGGCCACCTCGATCGGGTCACCGAGTTCGGTGCCGGTGCCGTGCGCCTCGGCGTAGCCGATGTCCCGGGCCGAGACACCCGCGCGGTCGAGCGCGTCACGGATCACCTCGGCCTGGGCCGTGGGACTGGGCACCGTGTAACCGTGGGTGCGGCCACCGTGGTTGACGCTCGTGCCCCGGATCACCGCCAGCACCCGGTCGCCGTCGGCCAGCGCCCGGGAGAGCGGCTTGAGCAGCACCGCGCCCACACCCTCGCCCGGTACGAAGCCGTCACAGCCGCTGCCGAAGCTGCGCAGCTCGGGACCGGTCGACAGCATGTTGGAACGGCACAGCTCGATGTAGTCCAGCGGGTGGAGATACAGATTCACCCCGCCGGCGATGGCCGCCTCGCAGGAGCCCTGGTACAGATGCTCGCACGCCTCGTGGATCGCGGTGAGGGACGCCGAGCACATCGTGTCGATGGTCAGACTCGGCCCGTGCAGATCAAGGACGTGCGAGGTCCGGGAACTCAGCGACGCGAACGACAGTGCCGGGACCACCGTCTCACCCGAGGGCAGTCTGCGCGCGCCGTAGCGGGCGTGGCCGGACTTGGTGACACCGGCGAAGACCCCGACCCGGCCGCCATGACGGCCGCCGAGTTCCCCGGGGGTGTAACCGGCGTCCTCCACGACCTCCCAGGCCGCCTGGAGGAACAGCCGCTCCTGCGGGTCCATGGCGTAGGCGTCCCGGGGGGCGATCCGGAAGAACATCGGGTCGAAGTCCGCGAAGCCGTCGAGGAACCCGCCCCATTTGCTGTAACTGCGCCCGGTGGCGATCGCCTTGGCACGGTCCGGCTCGTAGAAGCCTTCCCTCGGCCAGCGGTCGGCCGGGATCTCACCGATGCGGTCGCGCCCCGCCTTGAGGTTCTCCCAGAACGCGGTGAGGTCCGGGGCGCCCGGGTAGCGTCCGCTCATCCCGATGACGGCGATGGGCTCCCGCCGCCCGGCGGGCGTGGCGGGCAGCGGCCGGGGCTCGGACGGCGCCGGCCCCGAGTCCCGGGTGGGCTCGGCGGACCTGCCGTCGGTATCACGCGGCCCGTCCTGCGCAGGGGTGAGGTGCCCGGCGATCGCCCGGAGCGTCGGAAGCTCGTAGAAGAGGGTCTTCGACACCTCTCCGTGTCTGAGGGCCAGCTCCTTGTTGAGCTGCACCACCATGATCGAGTCCAGCCCCAGGGTGTGCAGCGGCGCGTCCGGGTCGATGTCGCCCGGTGGGACCTTGGTGACCTCGGCGAAGAGACCGGTGAGGTCGCGCAGCGCCTCCGCGGCGGTGCGCGCGGATGTCGCCGGTGCTTCTGTTACGTCCCGTACGGCGGTTGCCGGTGCTTCTGTTACGTCCCGCACGGCGGTTGCCGGTGAGGGGGTGACCGGGATCCGGTCGAGGTCTCCGTGGTGGATCCAGACCTGCCCCTCGCCGTCCAGCCGCCAGGCACGGACCAGTGCGTCGATGCCGTCCGCGGAATCCATCGGGGCCAGGCCCCGGCTCTGCCACAGACGCTTCAGGACGGCGTCGTCGACGGTCATTCCGCCCTCGCGCCACAGCGGCCAGGCCAGCGACAGGGCGCGTCCGAAGCGTTCCCCGGCGGCGGCACGCGCGTTGCGTCGTACGGCGAAGGCGTCGAGGAAGGCGTTGGCGGTGGCGTAGTCCGCCTGACCGGGATTGCCGGTGACCGCCGAGCCGGAGGAGCACAGCAGCAGGAAGTCCAGGGGCGCTTCGCCCACCGCGCGGTCGAGGTGGACGACGGCGTCCGCCTTCGGCGCTAGGACGTCCGCCCACTCCCGCTCCGTCTTGCGTACCAGGGCGCCGTCGCGCACCACCCCCGCGCAGTGCACGATCCCGTGCGGGCCCCCGTCCCGCTCCCGGACGTCCTCGACGAGGTGGCGCACCTCCTCCCAGCGTGAGACATCCGCCCGCGTGTACCGGGCGGCGGCCCCCGCTGCACGCAGCTCCGCGAGGAGCGCGTCGATCCGCGCGTCCCGGGGCGAGCGGCCGGCCAGGACCAGCGTTGCACCGGCGACGTCCCGGGCGATGGCACGGGCGATCACCGCACCGATGCCGCCCGCGCCGCCGGTGATCAGATAGACGCCGCCGTCGCGCCACGGTCCGGAGGCGTCGTCCCCGGGCGCGGGCTCGGCCCGCTCCCAGGTGAGGACGGAGCGCACCGCGTCCCGCTGGAGGACGACCTCGTCCCCGGTGGCCCGCGCGTTCTCCGCCACCAGGGCGGCGAGCGCCGGGCCGTCCGGCCCGTCGCGACCAGTGAGGTCGAGGCCGATGAGCTGCCCGGTGAGGGTGGGGTCCTCCGCCGCCGCGGTACGCAGCAGACCGGCGAGGGCCAGATGAACGATGTCGTCGCCACCGATGGGCGCCACCACCTGGACCAGCGTGCGGCCGGCCGAGGTGTCGGCGGCCAGCTCGCGCATGGTCTCGAAGACCTGCCGGGAGACAGCGCCGAAACAGCTGTCGAGGCGTTGTGCGCCGGTTTCGGCCGTCACCCATCGCACGCCCGTCACCTGGCGCTCGGCGGATTCCCGCGCGGCGGCGAGCGCCCCGCACAGGATCACCACATGGCGCTCCGGCCGCTGCGGGCCGCTCGTGGGCGCGGGCTTCGGCTTCCAGCGGGGGACCAGCAGCGCGGTGCCGCTCCAGGCCCGGCCCGGGTCGTCCGGCCGCTCCGGCGCGGCACCCGGGATCCAGTAGCGCTCACGGGCGAAGGGATAGCCGGGCAGCCGCACCCGCCGGGGCGCCGACGCCCCGTACAGCGGCCGCCAGTCCACGGCCGCCCCCGCGGTCCAGCGGGCCAGCAGACGGACCGGGTCGCCGTTCGGCACCAGGGGCACGGAATCGGTGACCGGCCGGACGGCACTGCCCCTGACCCCGTTCCCGATGTTCTCGCCGTCCTTTGTGAAGTTCCGCAGGCGGTCGGTGAGTTCACGCAGCGATCCGACGACCCAGCCGACGCGCTCGGCCATCGCCTCCCGTCCGGACTGGAGGGTCCAGGCCAGCGCGCGCAACGACGGCGGCTCGGGCGTCCGTTCCAGATGGGCGAGCAGCCTGTGCGCGACCTGGCTCAGTTGTCCTGGGGTACGAGCCGACAGCGGGACGATCACAGGGGTGTCCTCGGCATCCGGGTCGGGCAGGGTGACCGGGGTGTGCTCCTCGACGACCACATGGCAGTTGGCGCCGCCGAAGCCGAAGCTGCTGATCCCGGCCCGCCGCGGGACCGAGCGGCGTCGCCAGGGCTCGTTCTCGCGCCCGACGCGGAAAGGGCCTCCTTCGAGTTCGAGATAGGGGTTGAGGTCCGCGCAGTTACGGGTCGCCGGGATGACACCGTGCTCCAGGGCGAGCAGCACCTTCAGCAGCCCGGCGACACCTGCCGCCGCCTCCAGATGGCCGATGTTGGTCTTCACCGAGCCCAGCACGACGTCCGCCAGGGGGGTGCTGCCGAGCCGTTTGTAGGCGGTGCGCAGCGCGCGTACCTCGACGGGGTCGCCGAGCACGGTTCCGGTGCCGTGGGTCTCGATGTAGTCGACGGTGTCCGGCTCGATGCCCGCCATCGCCGCCTGGACCAGCTCGGCCTGGGCGTCCGCGTTGGGCGCCGTCAGGGAGTTGGCGCGGCCGCCGTGGTTCTCGGCGCTGCCGACGAGCACGCCGAGGATCGGGTCACCGTCCCGCTCGGCGGCGTCGAGCGGCTTGAGCACCAGCGCGCCGACGCCCTCCCCGCGCACATAGCCGTCCGCGTCCCGCGCGAAGGTCCGGCACCGGCCGGTCGGGCTCAGCATCCCGGCGCGGTGGGCGCTGACGAAGGTGTCCACACTGAGCAGGAGATTGACCCCGCCGGCGATCGCCAGATCGCACACGCCGGAGCGGATGGCCTCCAGCGCGCGGTGCACGGCGACCAGGGAACTGGAGCAGGCCGTGTCCACGGGCTGGCTCGGGCCCCGGATGTCGAGGATGTACGAGATCCGGTTGACCAGCATGGAATGGGCGTTGCCGGTGGAGGTGAACGCGTCCGGTTCGACGCCGTGGGTGGTGAGCAGAGTGGCGTAGTCGGTGCCCGAGACACCGAAGTAGAGCCCGGTGTTCCTCGGTAGTCCGGCCCGGGTGTACCCGCTGTCCTCGATCGCGCTCCAGACCGTCTCCAGGGCGAGCCGGTGCTGGGGGTCCATCAGCTCGGCTTCCCGCGGGTAGATCTGGAAGAAGCCGGCGTCGAACGCGTCGACATCGTCGACGACACCCGCGTGGCGCGGGAAATCGGCCTTCTCCACGATCCGCCGGTAGGCGTCGTTGTAGCGGTGGACGGGGAACTCCGAGACGCAGTCCCGGCCTTCGACGAGCCGCGACCAGTAGGTGTCCAGGTCGGGTGAGCCGGGGAAGCGCCCGGCGGCACCGATGACGGCGATGGGCACCGGCCCGTCGCGGCGTTCCGGGGCACGGCTCTCCCGGCTGGTCGCGGCGGACGGAGCCGGCTCGGTCACAGCCGTCCGCGGTACCGAAGGCATCGACGGGACCGGCGGTTTCGAGCCTTCCCGCGCGGTGTCGAGCTGGTGCCCGAACTCGGTGACCAGATGGCGGCCCAGCCGGTCCAGCGTGGTCAGATCGAAGAAGACCGCGGGGGTCAGCTCGACACCGAGCGACTCCTTGATGAGCGTGCTGAACGCGACGAGCGAGATGGAGTCGAAGCCGAAGGCGTCGAAACCGGTGTGGACATCCAGTTCCTCGGCATCGAACTTCAGGATGTCCGCCGCGATACGGCGGAGTTCACCGACCGTGAAGGCGACCAGCGCCCCGCTCTCGTCCTCGGGCGGTTCCGGAGAGCCGGACGCGAGCGCCCGCTGCTCAGCGATGGCAGGCACCGGCGTACTGCTGCGCTCCGCCTCTGTGGCCGCGGACTCCGTACCGCCCTCGCCCCACCGCACGCCCACCAGTTCGGCCAGGACCCGGCCGTCGCGGTCCGCCAGCCGGACCCGGCCGCCGGGGGTATCGGGCCGCGTCGGCAGGTCGAGGAACACCTGGGCCACGTCGTCGCCGTCCCGTGCGTCACCGAAGAGACGTATGTCGTCGATCCGGTACGGGACTTGCCGTGCCCAGGCGGGTTCACCGGCCCGCCTGGCGAAGAGCTGGACACCATGGGCGATCGCCGCGAGGACATGCGGGGCGATACTGATGTTTCTCCGGGTGTGATCCCGGCGAAGCTCCGGGACGGACACATCGAGGACGAGCTGTCCGTCCGGCAGCCAGTGCGCGCCGTGCACCCCGCACAGCAAGGGGTCGGGGGTGATGCCGCCCTCGGCCAGTTCGGCCAGCACCTCCTCCCGGTCCAGGGCGCGCGTACCGTCGCCGCCGAACCGCACGGTGTCCGGCGCGGCCCGCCGGTTGTCCGGGTACACCGCGAAGTCGGCGACCGGGGTACGCGCTCCCGTCCCGTCCTCGCGGAACACGGCTCCGGCGGCTTCCTCCCGGCCCCGGACGGTGACCGTGGTGACCAGACGGGCGGTGGCGTCCCAGGGGACCGGGCCGTACAGGCGCAGGCCCTTGACGCGCGGGGTGCCGGTGAGTCCGGAGACCTTCCCGACGGCGAGCGCCAGATCGACGGCGAAGGTCGGGACGATGCCTCGCACCTTGTCCTGCGGGCAGCCGTAGTCGGCGAGGTCGTCGAGGCGGACGTCCAGACCGTAGCGCAGCCCGTCGATGTCGGAGTGGTTGGCCCCGAGGAACGGATGCGGTTTCCCGCTCAGGGCCAGCGGCGCGGTGACGTCGGGTGCGCCCGGCTCCGGGTCCACCCAGCACCGCACCCGCTCGAACGGGTAGGCCGGCAGCGAGATCCGCCGGGGCGGGCGGGCGCCGGTGAGCGGGGCCCAGTCGACGCCACCGCCACCGGTCCAGGCGAGGGCCAGTTCACGGGCGGCCGAGGCGCGCGGGCCGGTAGCGGTGAGCGCGGCGGCCTGGTCACGGTCACCGGCCAGATAACGGTCGACGGCCGCGACGGCATCGGCGAGGTTCTGGGCCAGGAAGGCCCAGCGGCACGGCAGTTCGTTCTTGCCGACCCGGAGCGTATGGGCGATCGAGGGCAGGTCCGCCTCGTCCGCCGCCGCCAGGAAGTCCCTGAACCGCCGGAGCGAGGTCTCCAGCACGGTGTCGGTCATCGCGGAGAAGACGAACAACTCGGGCCCGTCCGGCCGCGGTGCCCGGGGGCCGGTTCGGTCGATGTACTCCTCCACGACGATGTGCGAGTTCATACCGCCCGCACCGATGGAGGTGATACCGGCCCGCCGTGGATGGACGGTCGTGGATCCGTTCTCCACCGTGACTGCCGGTTCCCACTCGGTGCGTTCCCGCTGCACCCGGAAGGGCGTGTCGGCGAAGGAGATGTCGGGATTCAGCTGCTCGCTGTGGAGCGAGGGGACGAGGGTGCGCTTCTTGAGCTGGAGGACCACCTTCGCCAGGCCGACCATGCCGGCTGCGTGCAGCAGGTGTCCCATGTTGGACTTGACCGACCCCAGGGCGCAGAACTGCGTGTCCCGGGTGTACTTGCCGAACGCCGTGGTGAGGGCCCTGACCTCGATCGGATCGCCGAGCGAGGTGCCGGAACCGTGGCCCTCCACATAGCTGATGGTGCGCGGGTCGACGCCGGCGTCGTCGATCGCCTTCTCGACGGCACGGGCCTGCATCCGCGGGTTGGGCACGGTGAACCCGTTGCGCACACCGGCGTTGGTGATCGCGGTGCCCTTGATGACGGCGTGGATCCGGTCACCGTCCCGCTCGGCGTCGATCAGCGGCTTGAGCACCACGGCGCCGACGCCCTCGCCGAGGATGGTCCCGTCCGCGCCGAGCCCGAAACTCCGGATGACATCGGAGGTCGCGGTGGTGAAGTGCTCGTGTGAGGAGGTGATGAGGTTGTACGGGTGCAGCAGGAGGTTCACCCCTCCGGCGACTACCATCCGGCACTCGCCGGCCCGCAGCATCTGCACGGCCTGGTGCACACACGTCGACGAACCCGAGCACATGGTGTCGAGGAAGATCGACGGCCCGGTGAACCCGTAGAAGTACGACAGCATGTTGGGCAGCGTGCCGGTGTAGCTGCCGGTCGCCGGGGCCCCGCGGGTCAGGCTGTTCTGGAAGCCGTAGAGACCGTAGTGGTTGCTCATGGAGCCGACGAGCACGCCGACGTCGCCCTGGTATTGGCGCTGGATCGTCTCGCGGGAGTACCCCGCGTCCTCCAGCGCCTCGACACCGGCCCGCAGGAAGAGGCGGACCTCCGGTGACATCCGTTCCGCCTCGCGCTTGGAGACCCGGAAGTATCGGGGGTCGAAGGTGTCGATCTCCCCGAGGAACGTCCCGGTACGGATGGCGCTCTTGCCGGGGACACCGCGCTCGCTGCTGTAGATCGTGTCGTGGTCCCAGCGCTCGCGGGGCACCTCCCGGAAGAGGTGGCGCCCTTCTTCGAGGACCGACCACAGCTCGTCCAGGGTCTCGGCGCCGGGGTAGGCGCCGGAGATACCGATGATCGCGATGTCGTGGCGGTCGTCGGACGTGGCGGCGGCCGGGGCCCCGGCCGCGGCGGCCCGGACCTCCACCGGTGCCAGGCCCCGGCGCGCGGACGCCTCATCCGGCCCGGGGACGGCCGACGGTTTGGGCGCGGCTGACGCTCCGGACACGGCGGACGGTTCAGGTACGGCGGACGGCTCGGTCTTCGCCACCGGCTCGGGCGTCCGCTCCGGTGCCGCGCCGAAATGGGATTCAAGCGCCGTCCGGTGCTCCTCGACGAGATAGCCGACGACGCCTTCGATGTCGAGGTACTCGAAGAAGAGCGTCTTGGGCAGCGGCCCGGTGACCTTGCCGAGCCGCTCGGTGGCCTCCAGGATGGCGAGCGAGTCGATCCCGTAGTCGACCAGGCCGACGGTGGTGTCGAGGGCCGCCGGGTCGTGGTGCAGCACCTCGCCCAGCACCTGCTTCAGCACCTCCGTCGTACGCGCCACCAGGTCGTCCCCGGAGAGCCCGCCCGGGGCCCGGACGGGCGGGGCGGGCACCGCGGCGGGCGCGGCCTGCGGCTCGGCGGTGAGGGAGGCGTCGGCGCCGTACGCGAGGACGAGGTGCTCCGGCGAGTCGAGCAGCGCGCGCCCCAGGACCCGCAGACCGTCCTCCGTGGGCAGCGGCTCCCAGCCGCGCTGCCGGCGCATCGACGCGAGGGTCACCTCGTCCATCGTCATCCCGCCGTCCGCCCACAGCGGCCAGCTCACCGCCACGGTCCGGCCGGTCCGCTCCCCGGCGTCCACCAGCGTCTGCCGGTGTCGGGCGAAGGCGTCCAGGAAGGCGTTGGCCGCCGCGTAGTCGCCCTGGCCCGCGCTGCCGTACACCCCGGCGACGGAGGAGAAGAGCACCAGGAAGTCGAGGGCGAGGCCGCGGGTGGCCGCGTCGAGATGGAGGACACCGGCCACCTTCGGCGCCAGCACCTCCGCCACCTCGCGGGGGTCCTTGGTGAGGAGATAGGCGTCCCGCAGCGTCCCCGCCGCGTGCACGATTCCGTCCAGCGACCCGTGCTCGCGCACGATGGTGCGGACGGCGCGCTCCACGTCCTGCGCGCTGCCCGCGTCGGCGGCGAGGTAGTGCGCGTCGACCCCGGCCGCGCGCAGCCCCGCCAGTGCCTCGTCGGTCGCCGCCCCGGCCGGGGTCCGGCCGCTGAGCACCACGGTGACACCGTCCTGCCGGGCGAAGTAGCGGGCGACGTTCCGGCCGAGGCCGCCGAGGCCCCCGGTCAGCCAGTAGACCCCGCCCTTCTTCAGCGGCGGGACCTCCGGACCGGCGGCGGGTTCGACGGCGACCGGACGCCAGGTGCGGCGGACGCCGTCGGCGCTGCGACGGATCTCGGCGTCGGCGACGACGGGATCGGCGGCCTCCTGGCGCACGATCTCCGCGATCCGCCCGGACGGCGCGGTGCCGAGGCCGGCGACCCGGACCACCCGCCCGGACACGGACGGGTTCTCCAGGTGCAGGGTCCGGAAGAGGCCGACGAGCGGCGCGTGGCAGAAGCGCGGCACCCGGTCGTCGACCAGCACGAGGAAGCGGTGCGTTCCCCTCGGTTTCGAGCGCAGCAGTTCCTGGATCCGCCCGAGGACACGGTCCAGTACGACGGTGACACCGTCCGCCACGGCGTCGAGGGGGACGCCGGGCAGGGCGGTGAAGGGGAGGCCGGTCGCACCGGACAGCCCGGAGACGAACGGCTCGGGCATCCCGGCGACGAAGCCGTGCACCGTGCCGGGCTCGGCCGTGCCGGCGGGCGCAGCCTCCACCCAGCGCGAGGTGGCTGCCACCACGCCCGGCCCGGTGGGGGCGGACGGTTCGGCGGGTTCCGCCGGTTCGGTGACGGTCCGCTGCGCGAGACCGCGCAGCCGGGCCAGGACCGTGCCGTTGCCGTCGCACAGGTCGATGTCGAAGACGGCGAGCTCCTTGCCGCCGCGCCGGTGGCGGACCCAGGCCCAGACGGCGTCCCCGCACGTGCCGTGGACGTCGAGGCGGTCAAGGGCGAGCGGCAGCGTCAGCGCCTGCTCCGCCCCGGGGTTCAGGGCGGACCGGAGGACCAGCGACGCCTGGAGCGCCGCGTCCAGCACGCTCGGCGGCAGCGCCACCGCGATGTCCGTTGCGGGCCGCTCGATCCGCGCGAGCAGTTCCCCCGACCCGAGGCGGATCCCGGTGAGTCCGCGCAGGGCAGGCCCGTACCGCAGACCCGCCTCGCGGAAGCCCGCGTACACCTCGGCGGGGTCGCGGCGAGCGGCGCAGGACGCGCGCAGCGCGTCGAGGTCGAGCGTCTCGCGCTCCTCCGCCGGGCCGACCGAGGCGATGCCCCGGCTGTGCACCACGGCGGCGCCGGCCTCCTCGTCCCCGGTACGGATCTCGTACCCGAGGGCGCCGTCGTCCCCGGGGGTGAGCACCACCCGAACCTGGAGCGGCTGCCCGTCCGCCACCAGCGGGCGCAGCCAGGCCGTGTCGGTCAGCCGGAGTGCCGTGGCGGCCGGGTCCTCGTGACCGGTGGCGTACGACACCGCGGCGCGGACCATCTCCAGCTGGGCGGCGGCCGGCAGCACCCGCGCCCCGTCCACGCGGTGGTCGTCGAGGAACGGCTCGTCGCCGGTGAAGACCGAGGTATAGCGCTGTTCGCCGAGGCGGGAGGTGTTGCGGTGCACGAGGGGGTGGAGCGTGCCGGTGGTCGTGGCGTTCTCGTTCTCGGGGCGGGTCCGGAACCAGTGGCGTTCCCGGGCGAAGGGGTAGCCGGGCAGCCGCACTCGGCGCCCGTGCGGGTGGCCCGGCAGCGGGGACCAGCCCGTCTCGCTGCCCTCGGCCCACCGCCGGGCGGTCTCCGACAGCTCGGCGAGACCGTCCGTGTCCGGTGCCCCGGTACGGTCGTGCGCGGCGGTGTCGCTCAGCATTCCATCCGCGAACTCGCCCAGAGCGAGCAGGAGTTGCCGTCGGTCCGTCACCACGAAGGCGACCCGCGCGGGCATCGGCTCACGGCCGGTCCGGAGGGTGTACGCGATATCGGCGAGGCGCGGCGACGCACCGGCCGGAGTATCGGCGGTGGAGGACGCGGTCAGAAACGTGTGCAGGTCCTTCGCCACCCGGCGCAGGCGCTCCGGGGTACGTGCCGAGAGGGGTACGACACAGGCGCCCGGCGCCTCGGCCCCGCAGTCCGGCCGGTCGCCGGGCAGGTACTCCTCCAGGACGACATGAGCGTTGGTCCCGCCGAAGCCGAAGGAGCTGACCCCGGCACGCCGGGGCACCGGGGCGGCGTCCGGACCCGCGGGCGGCTCGGCCCACGGCTCGGTCTCGCTCACGATCCGGAATGGACTGCCATCCAGCTCGATCAGCTTGTTCGGCTCGGTGAAACCGGCGGTCGCGGGGAGCACCCGTTCCCGGAGGGCGGCGATCACCTTGACCATCCCGGCGACGCCCGCCGCGCCCTCCAGATGCCCGATGTTGGTCTTGACCGAGCCGATGCCGATGGTCCCCGGCACGGGTTCCGTGCCCTGCGCCCGGTGCAGCTCGCGGAAGGCGCGCTTGAGCGCGAGCACCTCGATGGGGTCGCCGACCGGCGTACCTGGACCATGGGCCTCGATATAGGACACGGTCTCCGGACGGATGCCCGCCCGGGTGTAGAGCCCCTCGATCAGGCTCGCCTGCGCGACCGGATTGGTGACGGTGAGCGAATTGGTCCGGCCGCCGTGATTGGTGGCGACACCCCTGATCACCGCGTACACCGGATCGTCGTCGGCGACCGCCTGTGCCAGTGGCTTCAGCAGCAGCACTGCGCCGCCCTCGCCGCGCACATACCCGTCGGCCCCCTGGTCGAAGGCCCGGCAGCGGCCGGTGGGCGACAGCATGCTCGCCTGGCTGAAGGCGACGAAGTGTTTGGGCGACCAGCACAGATTCACCCCGCCGGCCAGGGCCAGCGCGCAGTCGCCGTTGCGCAGTGCGGACACCGCCTCGTAGACCGAGACCAGCGAACTGGAGCACGCGGTGTCATTGGTGATGCTGGGGCCCTGGAAGTCCAGGTGGTACGAGATCCGGTTGGAGATGATCGAGTACGCGGTGCCGGTGGGGAAATAGGCGTCGGTCCTGGCCCCGTCGCGTTCCATCAGTTCCGCGTAGTCGGCGTGGCAGACCCCCATGAAGACGCCGGTCCGGGTGCCCGCCAGCTCGCCCGCGCGGTAGCCCGCGTCCTCGATGGCGTGCCAGGCCAGTTCCAGGGCGAAGCGCTGCTGGGGGTCCATGCTCGCCGCCTCGCGCGGGGAGATGCTGAAGAAGGCGGCGTCGAAACGGTCCGCCTCCTCGATGAAGCCGCCCCAGACGCTGTTCGTCTTCTCGGCGCCTCGCCTGGGGCTGCCGAACCAA
This sequence comes from Streptomyces sp. NPDC006435, assembly GCF_040612315.1. NCBI lineage: Bacteria > Bacillati > Actinomycetota > Actinomycetes > Kitasatosporales > Streptomycetaceae > Streptomyces > Streptomyces sp. NPDC006435. The sequence continues at coordinate 63,122 of NZ_JBEXPY010000033.1, read as the reverse complement.
CGCTCCTTGGACCATCGTTCGGGCGGCACCTCGGAGATCAGCGACCGGCCCGCGACCAGATGCCCGAAGAACTTCGGCAGGGTCTCGGAGCCGGGCATCCGCAGTGCCAGCCCGATCACTGCGACGCCGTCCTCGGCCGGAACGTACGCGCGCGTGGTCATCGCCGCCCTCCGGGAAGGAGTGAGGACCCGCGGCGGTCGATCACCGTGGTCAGGTTCATCTGGGCGTCCGATGGAATACGCATGGGGCCGTTCCCGTCCGTCACGAACTGCTGGTTGAGCAGGGCGGTCGAGAGAAGCAGGACGAACGCCTGGTCCTCCTTGGTACTGATCCCGTCCGGGGGAGTGGCCAGGACCTTGCGGACCAGCCGCTCGGCGAAGACCGGGTCGATACCGTCGATCTTCTTGAGTTCCCGCTCCGAGAGAACCAGCTCCAGGTAGTCCGGCCGGTGCTCCTGGAAGGCGATGCCGCCCGGGGCGCGGTAGGGCTGCTTGCGCCGGGAGAGCGGATCCGCCGGGAGGAGTCCGCGGAACGCCTCCTTGAGCACGGCCTTCTCCTCCCATCCGTCGTCGAAGCGCAGATTGATCGAGGCGGCGGCGCGCACCACGGCCGGGTCGAGGAACGGGCAGCGGTTCTCCACCCCGTGGGCGAGCCCCATCCGCTCCCCCTGGCTGGACAGCAGATAGCCGGCCAGCAGGGTCCGGAACTCCAGCCACTGCGCCTTCTGGGTCGGGGACAGGCCGGCATAGCCGGGCGTGTTCCCGACCAGCGCGAGCAGTTCGGCGAACGGCTCGGTGCGGTCCTGGAGCAGCCGCTGGGCGAACCGACCGTTCTGGTAGCGCAGTTCATGCGAGAACAGCCCCGGCAGCCGCTCCTCGGAGAACTGGCTGAGCAGCCCCGCCACATGGACCCGGTGCTCGGGTCCGAAGTGGCCGAGTTCCGGATGCAGCACCGCGATCCGGCGCTGCCGCTCCTCGGGGGAGAGGCCGTTCCAGGAGGCGCGCAGCATGGTCTCGCGGAACAGCGAGTAGCCGAGGAAGGCCTCGTCCGCGCCTTCTCCGCTCAGGATCGTCTTGATTCCGGCGTCGCGTACGTGCCGCGACAGCAGGTACATCGGGACGAGGGCCGTACGGAAGACGGGGAACTCGGCGTGGTGGACGGCGGCGGGGAAGTTCTCCGTGATGTCGGCCGTGGAGATCGTGATGGCGGAATGGCGGGTGCCCAGGTAGTCCGCGACGGAGTGCTGGCTGCCCGACTCGTCGAGGGCCCGGTCCTCGAACTCCACGGAGAAGGTGCGGACCTCGTGGGAGGAGAGGTCGGTGGCGAGCCTGGTGACGACGGACGAGTCGAGGCCGCCGCTCAGATAGACCCCGACCTCGACATCGCTGCGCAGCCGTACATCGACGCTGGTGCGCAGGGTGTCGCGCACCAGTTCGGCCGCCTGGGCCGCCGTACCGGTGAACGGCTCGGCGGTGACGGAGAGTTCCTCATACGTGTGCACCGCGGGCCGGCCCCCGCGGAGGGTGAGGAAGCTGCCGGGGGGAAGCTGGCTCACCCCCTTGAACGGGGACCGGTCCGGCAGCGGGGTCCAGATCCCGAAGACCGTCTTCAGCTCATGGGGGTCGAGTGAGAAACGGAAACCCGGGACGGCGCGGAACGCCTTCATCTCCGAGGCGAAGAGGAACCCGCCGGGGCCGCTCGTGTAGAACAGCGGGCGCTTGCCGTACCGGTCGCGGGCGAGGAGGAGTTCGTCGGCGACGGCGTCCCGGACGGCGAAGGCGAACGCCCCGTTGAACCGGGTCAGGCAGTCCGGCCCCCACTGGATCCATGCCTGGAGGACGACCTCCGTGTCCGACCGGGTACGGAACGGCCGGCCGAGCCCGCGCAGTTCCTCACGCAGCTCGATGTGGTTGTACAACTCGCCGTTGAAGCAGATCCAGTAGCGCTCCGTGGCATCCGACATGGGCTGCGCACCCGTCGCCAGATCGACGATCGCCAGCCGCACGGTCCCCATGGCGAGACCGTCGTCCAGGTAGTAGCCCACCTCGTCGGGTCCGCGGTGGCGGATCTCCGACAGCATGCCGGCGACGACCTCGGGGCGGGGCTCCGCACCGGGCGAGGAGGGGACGTACCCCGCTACTCCGCACACGGGGCGCCTCCCGGCGTACCGCTGCGGTCCATCCGGTCGGCCACGAACCTGTCGATCGCCTCCAGCGTGGCCGGGACCTCCAGCAGGAACTCCGCGCTCTCGATCTCCAGCGAGAATTCCTTCTCCAGGAAGGACATCAGTTGGACGTATCCGAAGGAATCGATGATCCCTTCCTTGAAGAGATCGCTCTGCGGTGTCACGTCGTCACCGAAGTCGATCAAGAACTGTTCTTCCACGAACCGAATGATTTTGTCCGTCCTGGTCACTGGCCCATTCCTTGTCATCGCGGGGACGTCGCGCGGCGCCCTCGGGGGCGTGCGAGAACTCCGCCGGGCCGCGCGGTGGTCGCTGGGAGAGTGCGACTGCGCCATCACCCATCCGTATCGATCTTGGCGAATACCGCCGACGAGATCGGTCGGCGGTCTGGAATTACTTGGCCGCCCCTCAGCCGGTGCCCCTTCCCATTGACCGGTCGCGGTCACACTAAATTTCACTATCAATGGTTCCGCTGATGCCGGTCAAGCGGAACTTATTGATGGACTGGATCGCTTCGTACGATTCAATGGAATCAGCTACATAAATTCACGTTGCCTGGGTAAAGTCATGGGGAAGCGAAGTTCGTATGTCCTGCGGGAGATTTTCATGAAGATCGGTGTCATCGGCGCCGGGAATATCGGCGGCAACCTCACCCGGCGGCTCAGCGCGCTCGGTCATGAGGTGTCCGTGGCCAACTCGCGCGGCCCCGGGACGCTGACCGCCCTGGCAGAGGAGACGGGCGCGACCCCCGCCACCGTCACCGACGCCGTCCGCGGCGCCGAGGTCGTGGTGGTCGCTCTCCCCCTGAAGAGCGTGCCCGACCTGCCCTCGGGGCTCTTCGACGGCGCGTCCGGCGACCTGGTCGTCATCGACACCGGCAACTACTACCCCCGGCCCCGCGACGGCCGTATCGCCGGCATCGAGGACGAGGAGCTGACCGAGAGCCGCTGGACCGAGCGCCAGCTCGGCCGCCCGGTCGTCAAGGCGTTCAACGGCACCTACGCGGAGGACCTGTTGAATGCGTTCCGCCCGGCGGGCTCGCCCGAGCGGCTCGCCCTGCCGGTCGCCGCCGACGACCCGGCCGCGAAGAAGACCGTCCGGGCCCTCATCGACGAACTGGGCTTCGACACCGTCGACGCGGGCTCCCTCGACGACTCCTGGCGCCAGCAGCCGGGCACCCCGGTGTACGGGCTGCAGGCCGGCGCCGACGCGGTCGCCCGAGCGCTGTCCGAGGCGTCCCCCGAGCGCCCGGCGGAGTTTCGCGGCTGAACCCGCCTTCGGGGTGGAGAACGCCGAGGTCTTCGCCGCGTGGCCGGACGGCCTCATCGGCCCGGTCGTCACCACGTGACGCGCATGCTCTGCAGGCCGTAGACGATGTCGTTGCGCTTGAACTCGGACTGCGCCAGCGGTTCGGCCGGCCGGAGCTCCGGTATGCGGCGCAGCAGCGTGGACAGCGCGACCTGGAGCTCGATCCGGGCCGGGTGCCGGCCGATGCACACGTGTGCGCCGAAGCCGAATGCCAGGTTGGTGCGGACCTGTCGCCCGAGGTCCAGGGTGTCCGAGGACGGGAACACGCTCTCGTCCCGGTTGCCGGAGGGGACGGCCGCGACCAGCCACTCGCCTGCCTTCACCTCGATACCGCCGATGGTGACGTCCTGGGTCGCATAGCGGGGCAGACCGAACTGGATCACCGACAGATAGCGCAGCAGCTCCTCCACGGCGGTACCGATCAGGTCCGGATCGGCCCGCAACTCGGCCGGCTTCCCGGGGTTCTCCAGCAGCATCAGCATGCCCAGCGTGATCATGTTGGGTGGTCTCGTGCCCGGTGACCAGCAGCAGCACGCTGAGCGTGGCCAGCTCGCCCACTTCCAGCGGCCGGTCGGTATCGTTGCTCCGGGCGATCAGCCGACTGAGCAGATCGCCCTGTGGTTCGGCGATCCGCTGCCTGATCAGCTCGCCGAGATACGCCTCCAGCCGCTGGCCGGCCGCGCCCCGGCTGATCTCGTCCGCCTCGAAGCTCATCAGCACCTGGCTGTCGAGCTGGAACATCTCGTGGTCCTCGTACGGCACCCCGAGCATCTCGCAGATCACCTTCGAGGGGATCGGCAGGGCGAAGTCCCGCACCAGATCGGCACCGGCCCCGGCGGGCATCGCGTCGATGTGCTCGTCGGTGATCTTCTGGACGCAGGGTCGTAGCGCCTCCATCTTGCGGACCGTGAACTCCCCGATCAGCAGCCGCGCGTGCTCCTGGCCGTCCAACTGGATCATGAAGCCGGGAAGCGGCTCGTGCCCGTCGTACGACGGCAGCATGTGGTCCGAGCCGGCGGCGCGGGAGCTCAGACTTCGGTCCGCGAGCATGTGCCGCATGTCCTCGTACCGGCTGATCAGCCAGGCGTCCATTCCGGCAGGGCAGTGGACCGGCGTCATGGGTTCCTCGGCGCGCAGCCGGGTGTAGATCTCATCGGGGTCGAAAGGGCAGGATTCCGGTCTGCCGCCCGGGAAATCGGGAATCTCGGCGCCGGCGGCACGGTGGATGTTCGCCACGGTGAAAGGCTCCAGAATGGCGGGGTCGCTGGGATTTCCTGCGTCCATGGCAGCATGAATCCTGAGCGAATTCTGATATTCCTGCGGAGGCGTCCTGGCTACTGCTAATGAGTCGGCCGACACAAGTCAAACTCATTCTGTCGATCTAGCACATCGCACTTTGTGATCCAGTCCGACCGCAGCGCTTCATGGGCCTGGGCGATCCAATGCATCGACATAATCATCTTGACCGTGAGAATGTGACTCCTCGATAGTGTGAGAGCAATCATTCGACGTGAAAAGGTGGTCCGGCATGACACAGGGCCTGCGTGTGCCCGTCAATGAGTTTCTGCGGCGGCTGGAGGCGTACGACTTTTCCGGTGCCCTGGCGCTGTGCACCGAAAAGGCCGTCGTATGGCAGAACGACGGTGAGGGGGAGGTGGCGATGAGTGACCGCCTCGACCATTTCAAGTCCTTTGTCGCCAACGTCGACTCCCTCCGGTACGAGGTGACCCGACAGGTTCACAACGGGAGCGAGCTTTTCCAGCAGCATGTGCTGCGCCTGAATCTGGCCGACGGTTCCTCCGATGAGGTCCACGCCGTGGTGTATTTCCGGTTCGAGGACGATCACATCGACCGGATCGAGGAGTACGTCTACACCGCGCCGGAGGAGAACGCGCGGTGACGCCGCCCACGGCGGACACTCACACGGTCTGCGGAAGCGTCGCGTGACCTTACGCCCGCCGGGAGGCAGGACTTCGGTGCAACGCATCCGGTGCGGGGCGTCCGTCCCCGCCGGGACGATCCGGTTCTCCCCGGACGAGTGAGGTACCACTCCCCGGTCCCGCGCTGCCCCGGGCCGACGCGGGACCGATGTCGCCGGCGCCCGCTGACGACCGGTCGGCGTCTTCGGCCGCGTCGACGCGGTGCCGGACGGCCGTCAGACCAGGCTCTGGAGCACGGCAGGGTCGTACGCGACCGTCCACTCCAACTCGCCGCGGAGGGCCCGCGCCGCCCAGTCGGGGTTGGCCAGCAGCGACCGGCCGACCGCCACCAGGTCGAACTCGTCGCGCTCCAGCCGGGCCAGCAGTTCATCGATGCCGGTCGTGTCGGACGGCGTGGTGAAGCCCGAGGTGAAGTCGCCATCGCCGTACTGCCGGACCATGCCGACCGAGCCGACCGTGACGGCGGGCTTCCCGGTGAGCTTGCGGGCCCAGCCCGCGAGGTTGAGGGAGCTGCCCTCGAACTCGGGGAGCCAGTAGCGGCGACTGGAGCCGTGGAACACATCGACCCCGGCCTCGGCCAGCGGCACCAGCAACTGCTCCAGCTCGCCGGGGTTCCGCGCGTTACGGGCGTCGTAACGGCCCAGCTTCCACTGGGAGAAGCGGAAGAAGACCGGGAAACCCGGGCTGACGGCCGCGCGGACGGCCCGTACCACCTCGGCGCCGAACCGAACGCGGGCGGCGGGGCTGCCGCCGTAGCCGTCCGTACGCCGGTTGGTCTCGCTCCACAGGAAGCTGTCGATCAGATAGCCGTGGGCGCCGTGTACCTCGACGCCGTCGAACCCGAGCCGCTCGGCGGTCCGCGCGGCCTCCGCGTAGGCGGCGACGGTGTCGTCGATGTCCCGCCGGGCCATGGCCACACCGGCCGGCCCGCCGTCCAGCCCTATGCCGGACGGGCCCTCGGCGGGCGGCTCGGTGGCGGTACGTGTGAGCCCCGTGTGCCAGAGCTGCGGAATGATCCTTCCGCCTGACTCGTGCACCCGGCGTACCACATGGGCCCAGCCGGTCAGCGCCCGTTCCCCGTGGAAGTCGGGCACGTTGTCGTAGGCCCCGGCAGCGGGGCGGTCGATGTAGGTGCCCTCGGTGATGATCAGTCCGGCCTGGTGGGCAGCCCGCCGGGCGTAGTACTCCGCCACATCGGGACCCGGCACCCCGTCGGGGGACGCGGTTCTGGTCATCGGGGCCATGACGATCCGGTTGGGGACCGTGAGGCTGCCCACGGTGAACGGTTCATCGAGACTGGCCATCGTTTCCTTCCGAGTCGAATGCGGACCGACGAAGGATTTCCGGTGGGGAAGTACTTCGGTCACGCTTGGATAGTGCCCGATCGACGGCGTCTTTGGCCACACCGCCCTGATGGAAAATAACAGATCTGCACGAGCGGACTCCTGCATTGCATGATGCGATGCACTGCAACGAAATTATTGGGTTGACCCGGTGCACGAGGGCGACGACAGTTGATCCCGTGGCTTTGCATCACGGGGGCAGTTGGTGCGCTACTTATTTCGTTATCGCAGCCAGGGAATTCCGGCACGATGCGTGCTGTTCCCAGGGCTGCCCGAGAAAGAAAGAGCGGAACCCGTATGACGAGCCATGGCCGTTCTCTCGCGCCGCCCGTTGGGGAGCTGGAAGGCAAGCGGGCCGTGGTCACCGGCGGCAGCCGCGGGATCGGCGCCGCGATCGTGCGCAACCTCCTCGATGCCGGTGCCACCGTGGTCACCTCCGCTCGCAACCCGGACGAGGGGACGCCGTCCGGCGTCACCTTCGTCAAGGCCGACCTCAGTACCTCCGACGGGGTGCGCGAGTTCGCCGACGCCGCGCTGGAGACGCTCGGCGGCGTGGACATCGTGGTCAACAACGCGGGTGGCTGCCGTTCCTTCCACAGTGTGCTGGACCTGGAGAAGGACTGGCAGTACACGATGGACATCAACTTCCTGGCCGCGGTCCGGCTCAACGCGGCCCTGGTGCCCTCGCTGCGCGAGAGCGGCGGCGGGGTCGTCCTGCATGTCTCCTCCATCGCCACCATCGCGGCCTACCCGATCCTTTACCACTACGCCGCCGCCAAGGCCGCGCTGGAGACGTACAGCAAGGGTCTGGCCGCCGAGCTGGCGACGGACGGCATCCGGGTCCTCTCCGTGTGCCTGGGCAATGTGGAGACACCCGCCTCGAAGATCGCGCGCGGACAGGCGGTCGAGTATTTCGGCGGCGTGGCCGACCCGGCCGGCCTCGAAGCCCTCGCCGGGAACTGGGCTGCGGAAATTCCGCTGGGGCGGCTCGGCGCGGCCGAGGACATCGCCGAAGCGGTCGGTTTCCTGGTCTCCCCACGCGCTTCATGGATCACTGGAAGCAATATCGTCATTGACGGCGGAAAGACGGCCGGACTTTCCTGAACGCCGGGATCTTGCCCCGTCATTCGCGAATAAAGGAATCCGCCCCTTCCTTTCCTCGATGAAGGAATCCGACCAGCTTTTTTAGAGGCGGGGAACCGGCCCGTCCGTGCGCCGGAGAAACCCGACCTCAGCACACGTAGTCCTGGAAGGACCGACACCATGACCGAGACAGCTGCGGGCGGCCTCCGGGCGTATCCGTTCGGACCGATAACCCGACTCGACATCGACCCGAATCTGGTCGAGATATGCAGTGAGCAGCCTGTGCTGCGGGTGCGTCTGCCCTTCGGCGGCGACGGCTGGCTGGTCACCCGGCACGCGGATGTCCGGACCGTGCTGGCCGACCCGCGCTTCAGCCGGGCCGCCGCCGTGGGCGACCATGTGCCCCGCACGGTCGCGGTCGGACTGCCCGCCACCTCGATGCTCAGCATGGACCCGCCGGATCACACCCGGCTGCGCCGCCGGGTGGCGAACGCGTTCGCCACCCGCCGGCTGAAGACACTGCGCCCGCGCGTCGAGGAGATCGTGAACGGCTTGCTCGACACCATGGTGGCCGCCGGCGGCCATGCGGATCTTACCCAGGCCCTCACCTGGCCGCTGCCGATCACCGTGATCTGCGAGATGCTGGGCGTGCCCAAGGCCGACCACGACCGGTTCACCGAGTGGGTGGACGGCCTGCTGATGCTCTCCGACCCGGAGCAGTCCGCCGCGGCCCGGGAGCAGCTTTGTGGATACCTCGCCGATCTGATCGCGCGGCGCCGTACGGCCCGCACCGAGGACCTGCTCGGCGAGCTGGTCGCGGGGGAGGAGGAAGAACCGCTCGGCGAGGGTGAACTCGTCGGCCTCGGAGTGAGCCTGCTCTCCGCCGGTCAGGAGGCCACCGCCAACCAGATCGGTAACTTCGTCTACACCCTGCTGACCCGGCCCGGCCTCTGGCGGCGGCTCGTCGACGATCCCGTGCTCATCCCCGGTGCGGTCGAGGAACTCTCCCGGTTCATCCCGATCAGCGCCACCGCCGGCTTCACCCGGATCGCCACCGAGGACGTGGAACTGGGCGGGCAGATCATCCGGGCCGGTGACGCGGTGGTCGCCGAATTGGGCATGGCCAACCGCGACCCCGAGGTGTTCGAACGCCCCGAGGAGATCGACTTCGGGCGCGAGCGGGTCCCCCATGTCACCTTCGGATTCGGCATCCACCACTGCCTCGGTGCCCAACTGGCCCGGATGGAGCTGAACGTGGTGCTCGAAGTCCTGGTCCGGCGGCTGCCCGGACTCCATCTCGCGGTCGAGTCCGACCAGTTGGCCTGGCGGACCGAGCGCCTCGTTCGGGGCGTGGCCGCACTTCCGGTCGGCTGGTGAGACACCCCGCCGTGCGCCCGGCACCGTGACATGTGCCGGAGCCGGCTTCGGCAGGGGCGCACCGCCGGGACGTCCCGGCGCCCACCCGCTCGCATATGACCCGGCGACCTCGCCGCAACGCCAAGGGAGAGCTGTTCATGGCAGAACCACAGGACGCGAGCACCGCGGCCGCATCCGAGCCGGGCCGGGGACTCGCCGAGGTTCTGGCGTCCGTGGACCTGGGCGAGGCGCTCGCTGAGGTCATGGCGGCCATCTTCGAGAACCACGGGGACCTCCCGGCCCTCGGCGAACGCGCCGTGGACCCGGCGACCGGACAGCTGCTGCCGCGCTTCGACACCCTCACCTACCGCGAACTGTGGGCGCGGGTCCGCGCCGTCGCGAGCCGGTGGCACCACGACCCGGAGTACCCGCTGCGGCCGGGCGACCGTATCTGCACCCTGGGTTTCACCGGTGTCGACTACGCGACCCTCGACCTGGCCTGTATCCATGCCGGTGTGGTACCCGTCCCCCTCCAGTCCAGCGCGCCGCTGTCGCAGCTCGGGCCGATCATTGCGGAGACCGAACCGCGTGTCCTCGCCGTCAGCGCCGAATATCTGGAGGTCGCGGTCCCGGCCGTCCTGGCGGCGCCCTCCGTCCAGCGGCTGACCGTGTTCGATCAGCGCCCCGGACCCGAGGGGCGGGACGCGCTGGAGGCCGCCCGGCGGCGCCTCGCCGAGGCCGGCCGGCCGGTGGCTGTGGACACCCTGGCCGAGGTGATCGACCGCGGACGCCGACTGCCGCCCGCGCCCCTGTTCACCGCCGCCCCCGGCGAGGACCCGCTGTCCCTGCTCATCTACACCTCCGGCAGCACTGGCGCCCCCAAGGGCGCCATGTACACCCAACGGCTGGTCGGCACCGCCTGGTACGGGTTCAGCTACGGGGCGGCGGACACGCCTCCGGTCAGCGTGCTCTATATGCCGCACAGCCATCTGGCCGGCCGCTACGCGCTGATGGGCTCCCTGGTCAAGGGCGGTGTCGGCTACTTCACCGCGCGCAGCGACCTGTCCACGCTGTTCGAGGACATCGCGCTGGTGCGTCCCACCGAGTTGACCGCGGTCCCCCGGATCTGCGACATGCTGTTCGAGCGGTACCGCGCCGAACTGGACCGGCGGGCCGGGGAGCCCGGCGATGTCGAGGCGGCGGTCAGAAAGGACCTCCGGGAGAATTTCCTCGGCGGCCGGGTCGCCAAGGCGTTCGTCGGGACTGCCCCCGTCTCGGGCGAGATCGCGTCCTTCGTCGAGTCCTGTCTCGGCTTCCACCTGTACACCGGCTACGGCTCCACGGAGGCCGGCGGGGTCCTCCTGGACACGGTGGTGCAGCGCCCGCCCGTCATCGACTACAAGCTCGCGGACGTTCCCGAACTCGGCTACTACAGCACCGACCTGCCGTATCCGCGAGGCGAACTGCTGCTCAAGTCCAAGACACTCATTCCTGGTTACTACAAGCGCCCCGAGCTGACCGCCTCGATCTTCGACGAGGACGGCTACTACCGGACCGGCGACGTCTTCGCCGAGACCGGGCCCGACCGGCTGATCTACGTCGATCGCACCAAGGACACCCTGAAGCTGTCCCAGGGGGAGTTCGTGGCCGTCTCCCGCCTGGAGGCGGTCTTCGTGGGCGGCCCGCTGATCCGGCAGATCTATGTGTACGGCAACAGTGAGCGTGCCTATCTGCTCGCGGTGGTGGTACCCACCGCGGACGCGCTGGCCGGGTGCGGAGGCGACCTCGCGTCCCTCAAGTCGCTGCTCGCGGAATCGCTCCGGCGGACCGCCAAGGAGGCCGGCCTCGACTCGTACGAGATCCCCAGGGACTTCCTGATCGAGGCCGAGCCCTTCAGCATCGAGAACGGTCTTTACACGGAGAGTCACAAACTGCCGCGCGTCCGGCTCAAGGAACGCTACGGTGCCACTCTCGAACGCCTGTATGACGAGCTGGCCGAGGGGCACGCCGAGCAGTTGCGCGAGGTACGGCGGTGCGGGCCGGACCGGCCGGTGGCGGAGACCGTCAGCCGGGCCGCCCAGGCGCTGCTGGGCTGCGCGGACGCCGAGCCGAGCGCCGACACCCACTTCACCGACCTGGGCGGGGACTCGCTGTCCGCGCTCTCTTTCTCCCGGTTGCTGGAGGAGATCTTCCAGGTGGAGGTTCCAGTCGGGGTGATCATCAGCCCGGCCCACGATCTGAGACGGGTCGCCGGATACATCGAGGCGCGGCGCCGCGCCCGCGCCGGGTGCCCCACGTTCGCCACCGTGCACGGCGAGCACAGCACCGAGGTCCGCGCCGCCGACCTCACCCTGGAGAAGTTCATCGACGCCGCCACACTGGCCGGGGCGGCGGAACTGCCGCGTTCCGACGGCCCCCCGAGGACCGTCATGCTGACCGGAGCCACCGGCTACCTCGGCCGGTTCCTGTGCCTGGAGTGGCTGGGCCGGCTGGCGCCCGCGGGCGGCAGGCTCGTCTGTGTCGTGCGCGGCGGCGACCCGGCCGCCGCCCGACGCAGGCTGGAGGAGAGCTTCGGCAGCGGTGACACCGAACTGTCCCGGCGCTTCCGCGACCTGGCCGAGGGAACCCTGGACGTCCTCGCGGGGGATGTCGGCGAGCCGCTGCTGGGACTGGAGGAGAACACCTGGCGCACCCTGGCCGAGACCGTGGACCTGGTCGTCCATTCGGCCGCCCTGGTGAACCATCTGCTGCCCTACAGCCAGTTGTTCGGCCCGAATGTGGCCGGCACGGCCGAGGTGATCCGGTTCGCCCTCACCGCACGGCTGAAGCCCGTCTCCTATGTGTCGACCGTCGCCGTGGGCCTCGGGACCGCAGGCGGTTCCCTGGACGAGGACGCCGACATCCGAGACATCAGGCCGGTACGGCACCTCGACGAGAGCTACGCGGGCGGCTACGCCACCAGCAAGTGGGCCGGTGAGGTCTTGCTCCGGGAGGCGTACGACCGGTGCGGTCTGCCGGTCGCCGTCTTCCGGTCCGACAACATCCTCGCGCACAGCACACACCCCGGGCAGCTCAATGTGTCCGACACCTTCACCCGTCTGATGTTGAGCCTGCTTGCCACCGGTGTCGCGCCGGGCTCGTTCTACGGCGACGGCGACGGCGGCGGCGCACGCGCGCACTACGGCGGACTGCCCGTCGACTTCACCGCGGAGGCCGTCACCGTGCTGGGCGCGCCGGCCACTTACGGCTACCGGATCTTCAACGTGGTCAACCCGCACGACGACGGTGTCTCGCTGGACACCTGTGTCGAATGGCTGATCGAGGCCGGCCATCCGGTCCAGCGGATCGATGACCACGCCCAGTGGCTCACCCGCTGCACGGTCGCGCTCCGGGCCCTGCCGGAACGTCAGCGCAGGCACTCGCTGCTCCCGTTGCTGCACGCCTTCGCCGAGCCGGAGACGCCGCCGGGCGGTTCAGCACTTCCCGCCGAGCGGTTCCGCGCCGCCGTACGCGCCGAAAAGGTCGGATCCGACGGGGACATCCCCCATCTGTCGGCCGACCTGATCCGGAAGTACGTCACGGATCTACGGCTGCACGGCCTGCTCTGAGAACTTCTGTGCGGCCCGGCGGGGGTCCGGGCCGCACGGAAGCGGTGTCCGCTGCTCGGAGCCACTCGGTCCCGTGGTCCGTGGCGGTGGTGTCACCTGCGGCCACGATGACCGTCTGCGCCGGATGGGCGAGCGGGTGGCCCGCCCCGGACAAGACGCCGAGCGCGGCGGCCGTCCCCAGCAGCGAGAGGCACAGGGCGGTTCTGGCGGCGGCGAGGAGATAGCTGACAGGCCCGGGGACTTCCAGGCGGTCGAAAGCCCCGGGAGCCGATTGCCCCTGAGTCCCTCGCAGGAAGAAAATGACTGGACGTAAAGTCCGAAAAGGTGCACACATCTTTTGAGGGCGCCTCGTTAGGGTGATTCGCAGAGATTCGGGATGTGGCCGGTCGTGCCGACTTCTGCCGTCGCCGGGGCCGAGCCAGCCGTGAGACGTGCCGATGCTGAGCCAGAGGGGTGCGGTGTGCCGTCGTCGATGGAGGCGTTGGAGGCCAGGCGGGCTGAGGCGCAGGCGAGGCCGAGCGGCTGCGTGAGCAGATCGCTGGTCTGTCGGAGGAGTTGTCGCGCGCGGAGAAGCAGCTGACGCGGCTGCAGATCGCGCGGGAGACGGTGGAAGAGGTGCCTCTGCCAGCAGCAGGAGTTCATCTGCAACCACCAGACGCGTTAACGCGACCAGACCATACCCACCGACTGATCGACAGCACTCTCAGAAGATCTGCACCCAAGTTCGAGTGTTACCCTCCAGGAGGTTTTCGCCGGATGCGTGCTATGACCGATCAGTTGGGATTCAGTCTCACCCAACTCCAGTACTTCGTGGTCTCCGCCGAACTCGGCAACATATCCGAGGCTGCGGAGAGACTCTGTACCTCGCAGTCGACGGTGTCGTCGGCCGTACGCCGCCTCGAACGCCATCTCGGCGTCCAGTTGCTGCTTCGCCACCATGCCCGGGGGGTGAGCCTCACCCCCAGCGGGCGCCACCTCTTGCACGAAGCCCATTTACTGCTGAGGCAGGCCAGAAGCCTCAAGGCACAGAGCGACTCCCTGGCGAGCGATATCACGGGTCCCCTCGATGTCGGCTTCTTCTATCCGATCGCCCCGTTCCTCCGGCCGCTGGTCTGCCGGCTGATCGAAAAACGCCATGGGGTGCTCCAGTTGAACGTGCACGAGGAATCCGCCGAGGAAATCCTGAAATTCCTGCGGGCTGGCCGATGCGAGATGATCGTGACCTACGACTTCCTGGCGGAGGAATCCGTTTTCCACCCGCTCGTCGAGCTACCGGTCCATGCCCTCGTGGCCGAGGACGGTCCCGGGGCCGATGACGGTCGGGTCTCACTGGGCGAACTGGTCGCCCGGCCCCTTGTCACCCTGGACTCCCCACCGCTCCTCCGCCACTTCGAGAAGCTGTGCGTCGACGCGGGCGTCGCGATGCCCCCGGTGATCAGGACGACGACGCAGGAGACCATGCGTGGGCTCGTGGCCGCCGGCTTCGGATTCGCATTGATGTACCAACGCGCCTCGCCGGTCACCACGTTCGACGGCCGAAGGGTCCGCGCGGTCGACATCGTCGACGACCTGGCCTCGTCGTCCCTCGGTGTGGGCATCATGCCCGGATCCGCCATGAGCGGTCGCGCCAAGGCATTCCTCAGCGTGCTGCGCTCGGTGATCTCGGTCGGTTACGACGTGACCCCGCAGCCGGGCCCGGACGACACACCCGCATCCCTGTGGACACGGTGAGCGGTGGACCGATGAGCGGCGTCCCGGCGAGCCACAGGCTCATGGTGGAACATCCGTGGGTCCGGCGCTTACGGTCCCGCGACACGTCCGTGCTCGTCGCCGCGGTCAGCGACGAGGCCACTCTCCGCGAGGCCCGGCTCCAGATCGGCGTCGGCGCCGTCGGCCGGGCGATGGAGACCGCCCGGCCGACGGACGCGACCGCCCCGGCCCGGTCCGCGGGACCGTCCAGGATCCCCGACGATCTGACCGCCCGCTGCGCTGAGGCGCTCGCGCTCCCCTTCCTCCGATCCCTGGCGGGATTTCCGATCGACGACCTTCCGGACGTCATCGGCCAGTCCGTCCGCGAGTGCATCCGGCAGAACCTGCCCGTGGGTCTCTCGACCCTGTGGGCCCGGGGGTCGAAGGTCAGCGGAGACCCCCTGCTGCTCCGGCGGTCGCGCCGCGCCGCGGCGCCCCGGACGTCCTGGGCACGCGGGGGCGCACATCGCGGCGGGCCTGCCGGGGGAGGGGACCGAGGAATTCCGGACCAGTCACCGCCAGGCCGGCGAGACGGCCGAGCTGATCCGCGCGGCCGGTCCCGGCGCCGTCGTCCGGTCGTCGCCGTACAACTACGCCGATCTGGAGCTGGTCATTCTGCTGAGATCGCTGCGGGATCGCAGCGCCGCGTCCGGCCACCGTGAACTCGGACCGCTGGCCGACGACGGGATGTCCGAACCGAGGGCCACCGTCAAGTGCTACCTGGACACGGAACGCGGTATGTCCGCCGTCGGCCGGCTGCACATCGCCAAGAGTCGCGTCGCCTACCGGATGCGGAAGGCGGAACACCTCCTGGGCCGGCCGGTCAAGGACAACTGCCTGCGGTTGCAGAGCGCGCTACTGCTGTTCGACGTACTCGGCCCCGCCGCCCTCGCCACCACCGCGGACAGCGGGTCCCGGGCATGGTCGTACGCCGTTGCCGCACCGGCATCGGGGACGTGAGACCGAGGACGCCTCGGAGATCCGGTGGAGACCACCCTTGTCGCCACCAGGAAAAGATGTTTCCGAAAAGCCGATCGGGTTTTTCGGCCGATGTACCGCCGTGACGGGTAGTTCGGCGGATTCTGTTCTGGGAGACGCTATGCCATTTGCAGTTCTCTTCCCCGGGCAGGGGGCGCAGGCCCGGGGAATGGGCGGGGATTTATTCGACCGCTATCCCGGACTCACGGAGTTCGCCCGCGACCTCCTGGGATACGACCTCGTCGCGCTCTGCCGGGACGACCCGGACAACGTCCTCTCGCGGACGGAGTACACCCAGCCCGCGCTCTTCGTCGTCAACGCCCTGCACTTTTTCGAGAGGGAGCGCCGGGAGGAGCGCCGGGCCGACTGCTACCTCGGGCATAGCCTCGGCGAGTACAACGCCCTGCTGGCCGCCGGAGCCTTCGACTTCGAGACCGGTCTGCGACTGGTCAAAAAGCGCGGTGAACTCATGGCGGCGGCCTCCGGCGGCGGTATGACGGCCGTACTGGACCTACCCGTGGAGAAGCTTCTCGACGTCTTCCGGCAGGACGGGGTCGAGGCGGTGGACCTGGCCGGCCTCAACACCGACACCCAGACCGTCGTCGCGGGCCCCGCCGAGGCACTGCGCACCGCACACGCGGCGCTGGCACGCCGGGGGGTGCGCTTCGTCCCGCTGCGGGTCGGCGGGCCGTTCCACTCGCGGTACATGGACCCGGCCCGTATCGAATTCGAGAAGTATCTGAAGACCTTCGCGTTCGGGGAACTCCACACACCGGTGATCGCCAACGCCAACGGACTCCCGTACCGGGAGAGCGAAATCGTCCGGACGCTCTGCGATCAGCTTGTGCAGCCGGTCCGTTGGTCCGACAGCGTGCGCTTTCTGCTGGACGGCGGTTCCCCGCTGGAATGCGAGGAAATAGGCGGGCGGTCCCTGCTGAAAATGGTGTGTCAGATCAGTGAGGGTCTTCCAGCCTGTCGGTGAGGTCTGGCAGTTGGCCGGTCCTGCAATATGAAGAAGCTCCTGGTGGACGGTGTCTCGACCAAGATCCACCGTGTCCCACCAGGAGCTTTGCTTGCTTGTCTGTCCTTCCCCGACCTCTCGGCTTCGCTCGAGCGGGGGAGGCCCCATTCGATCGATCTGTCCACCCGCACTCTGCGGTATCCGGCCGGGCAACTCGCCTCCCGCAGGCGGGAGATCGGCATGCGGTGGAGGCGGCTGACCACGGGCCGTCAGGCCCTGCTCGCCCTGGCGCGCCTACGGTGCGGTGACACCTGCGCCCAGCTCGCGGCCGGGTTCGGCATCGGGCTCGCTACCGTCCACCGCTACGTCCGCGAGGCGATCGACGTCCTGGCCGTGCTCGCACCGACGCTCGACGAAGCGATGGCGACGGCCCGCACGAAGGCGTACGTCATCCTCGACGGCACCGTGCCGCCGATCGACCGGATCGCCGCCGACCGGCCCCACTGCTCCGGCAAGAAGCGGCATCACGGCATGAACGTCCAGGTGCTGACCGATCCGTTCGGCCGGCTGCTGTGGGCCTCACCCGCGCTGCCCGGCGCGACACACGACCTGACGGCGGCACGCGAGCGTCGAGAGCGGACTCAGCGAAAGGCGCCTGACGGATGAAAACCCAGGTCAGGCGCCTTTTTCCGTGCGTCTAGAAGAAGCCCAGCTTCTTCGGCGAGTACGACACGAGGAGGTTCTTCGTCTGCTGGTAGTGCTCCAGCATCATCTTGTGGTTCTCCCGGCCGATCCCGGACTGCTTGTATCCGCCGAAGGCCGCGTGCGCCGGGTACGCGTGGTAGCAGTTCGTCCAGACCCGCCCCGCCTGGATGGCGCGGCCCGCCCGGTACGCGGTGTTGATGTCACGCGTCCACACGCCGGCCCCGAGGCCGTACAGGGTGTCGTTCGCGGTCCCGATCGCGTCGTCGAAGTCGGAGAAGGGCGTGACCGCCACGACCGGGCCGAAGATCTCCTCCTGGAAGACCCGCATCCGGTTGTTGCCCTCGAAGACGGTGGGCTGGACGTAGTAGCCGCCTGCCAGCTCCCCGTCGTACTCGATCCGCTGACCACCGGTGAGGACCTTCGCGCCCTCCTCCCGGCCGATCTCCAGGTACGAGAGGATCTTCTGCAACTGGTCGTCGGAGGCCTGCGCGCCGATCATCGTGTCCGTGTCCAGCGGGTGCCCGGCCACGATCTGCTCGGTGCGGGCGATGCCCGCCTCCAGGAACTCGTCGTACAGTCCGCGCTGGATCAGCGCGCGTGACGGGCAGGTGCAGACCTCGCCCTGGTTGAGGGCGAACATGGTGAAGCCCTCGAGGGCCTTGTCGCGGAAGTCGTCGTCCTCGTTCCACACGTCGTCGAAGAAGATGTTGGGCGACTTGCCGCCGAGTTCCAGGGTCACCGGCCTGAGGTTCTCGGAGGCGTACTGCATGATCAGCCGGCCAGTCGTCGTCTCGCCGGTGAAGGCGATCTTCGCGACGCGCGGGCTGGAGGCGAGGGGCTTGCCGGCTTCCGTGCCGAAACCGTTCACGATGTTGACGACGCCCGGCGGCAGCAGGTCGGCGACCAGCTTCAGCCATACGTGGATGGAGGCGGGGGTCTGCTCGGCCGGTTTGAGGACCACCGCGTTGCCCGCCGCGAGCGCCGGGGCCAGCTTCCACGTCGCCATCAGGATCGGGAAGTTCCACGGGATGATCTGCGCGACGACGCCGAGCGGCTCGTGGAAGTGGTACGCGACCGTGTCGTCGTCGATCTCGCCGAGCGAGCCCTCCTGGGCGCGCAACGCACCGGCGAAGTAACGGAAGTGGTCGATGGCCAGCGGGATGTCGGCCGCCAGGGTCTCCCGGACCGGCTTGCCGTTGTCCCAGCTCTCGGCGACCGCGAGCTCCTCCAGATGGGCCTCCATCCGGTCGGCGATCCGGTTGAGGACGTTCGCGCGGTCGGCTGCCGACGTGGCTCCCCAGGCGGGCGCGGCGGCGTGCGCCGCGTCCAGGGCGAGTTCGACGTCCTCGGCCGTGCCGCGGGCGATCTCGGTGAAGGGGCGGCCGTTGACGGGGCTGGGGTTCTCGAAGTACTGACCGCGGGCGGGCGGCACATACGCGCCGCCGATCCAGTGGTCGTAGCGGGACTCGTACGAGACGATGGCGCCCTCGGCACCCGGCGCGGCGTAGCGGGTCATCTCTGTGGCCTCCCGGATCCGGTGCCGTCCGCCGTTGGACGGCCCTCGGCGCCGAGGGTAGGCAGCGGTACGTTGCAACCCCGTTGCACGAGTCGTGGAGCGGCTAACGCTGCTCGGCGTCCAGCGTCCGGACCCTGGCGAGCAGCGCCGGGCGCCGGGAGGCGGGCGCGGCCGCGGCGAGTGCCCGCCAGGCCGGGAGGTCGTCCTCGCCCCAGGGGCTGTACACCCAGTCGGCCAGCAGCCCCGGGTCGCCGCGCGCGATGAGCGCCGCCCGCAGCTGTTCCTCCAGCCGGTGCCGCAGCCGGACGACGGACGGGGCCCGCGAGGCCGGGAGCAGCGGCCCCGGGTAGGCGCCGAGCGCCGCCGCCACCGCACCCGACGCCAGTCTGCGCGCCACCGTGTCGAAGTCCGCGTCGACCGGGGCGGAGAGCCGGTAGGGACGGGAGAGCAGGAGGTCCGGGCCGAGCAGCCGCCGCAGCCTGGAGAGTTCGGCGCGCAACGTCACCGGGGTCACCGACTCGTCCTCGTACAGCTCGACGAGGAGTTCGTCGCCGCCGATGCCCTCGGGGCGGCGGGCCAGCGCCACCAGGATCTCGCTGTGCCGTCTGCCGAGCCGGATCCTGCGGCCCTCCGCCACCAGCAGCGCCTCGTCCCGGCCCAGCGCGCTGAGTCGCATGTTCCCGCCGGTCGGCGCGGGGGCGAGCAGCGCGAGGTGCGACTCGGCGGCGCGCGCCACCGCCTGCACGAACGCCAGGCTGTGCGGATGCGCGAGCCTGTCCCCGCCGGTGATGTCCACGGCACCCAGGACCCGGCCCGTGTGCGGGTCGTGCAGCGGCGCCGCCGCGCAGGTCCACTGCTGCACCGGCCGCAGGAAGTGCTCGGCGGCGAAGACCTGCACCGGGCGGTCCACGGCGATGGCCGTCCCCGGCGCGTTGGTCCCGGCCGCCGCCTCGGCCCAGCGGGCGCCCTCCACGAAGTTCATCCGGTCGGCGGCCCGCCGGGTCACCGCGGCCCCCTCGACCCACAGCAGCCTGCCCTGTGCGTCGCACACCGCGAGCAGGTGCTCCCCGTCCGTCGCGTAGGCGCCCATCAGCTCGCGGATCACCGGCATGGCGGAGGCCAGGGGGTGCCCGTCCCGGTACGGCCCGAGGTCGTCCGGGCCCAGCTCGACCAGGGCCGCACCGTCCGGGCTGACCCTGGCCCGCGCCGAGCGCCGCCACGACTCGCCGACGACCGGTCTCACCGGCCGTTCCAGCCGGCCCGCCGTGGTGAACACCTCGTGCGCGCGGCGCAGTTGGCCGATCCGCTCGCCGGGATCCGTATCGGCCGCCAGTGCCACCCAGGGATCCGTCAACTCACCCTCCCGTCCAGGGGCGTCGTGAACCCCCCATCGTCGTCGCAGTCGGCCGCCGCGACAACTCCGGCGCGCGGGACGATCGGCCCGGGCGGCGAGGGCGCGTCAGCCCGCCGAGTACAGATTGACGAGGCGGATGTAGCGCACCCAGTCCCAGTTCGGACCGGGGTCGGTGTGGTCGCTGCCGGGGACCTGGGAGTGGGCGAGGATGTGGGCCCGGTCCTTCGGGATCCCGTACCGGTCGCACACCGAGGCGGTCAGCAGGGCCGACTTCTCGTACATCGCGTTGGTGAAGTACGACGGCCGGTCCACCCAGCCCTCGTGCTCGATGCCGATGCTGCGCGTGTTGTAGTCCCAATTGCCCGCGTGCCAGGCGATGTTCTTCTCTCGTACGCACTGCGCGACGTAGCCGTCCGACGAGCGCACCACGTAGTGCGCGGAGACCTGTTTCGCCGGGTTCTGGAAGATCCCGATCGTGTCCGAGTACGTCTCCTGGGTGACGTGGATGATCACGTACTGGACCGGATAGGACGAAGGCCGGCTCGACGTCGTGTAGTTGGAGGTGGAGGCCGGGTTCCAGTGGGCGAGCGGGTAGTCCGTGTCGCCTGCGGCGGTGGCGGCCGTGGCGCGGGCGGAGGCCGGGAGCAGGGCGGCGGCGGCCGTCGCGGCGGCGCCCTGGAGGATCCTTCTGCGGTGCATGAACACTCCTGTGTGGGGGACGGGGAATGCGGTCAGGGACGGGACAGCGGTGCCGCGGTCTCCCTCAGATGGCGGTGGAGCCCGCGATGGGGATCACCCGCGGGCAGCCATTCCTTGCGGATCTTCGCCACACAGGTGTAGTTGGTGTCGCACACATTGGCCAGCGGTGCCTCACCGGCCTGACTGACCAGTTGGTAGGCGTCGAGCTCGGACAGCCCGTAGTCCCGCGCCAGCCACTGCACGAGGTCGAGTTGCGAGATGCGGAAGGCGTCCTCGAGCGGGCGCGCCGAACCGGTCGACATCAGATGGGTGTCGGACTCGATGCGCGGCCACGGCGTGGTGACGCCCTTCAACAGCTCGACCAGCACCACCGTGTTCATGGCGCACTCCACGGCGACGCCACAGGTCTCGCCCTCGCCCTGGCGGGCATGGCCGTCCCCCAGGCTCAGCAGCGCCCCCTCGACGTTGACCCCCAGGTAACAGGTGACGCCCGCCCTCATCTCCGGCGTGTCCATGTTCCCGCCGTGCGCGTCGGGCACCAGCGCGGACCGCACCTCCAGATTGGCCGGGGCCACCCCGACCGTGCCGTGCATCGGATCCATCGGCAGCTCCACCTGGATGTCGCTGTCCCGGGCGCTGAACAGGCAGGTGCGGCGGGCCCGGTCCAGCTGCCACATCCACACCACTTCGGGCAGTGGGGGCTGGAGCGAGGCGGTGGTGTGGGTGGAGGTGAGCGCCCCGAACAGGGGAACGGTCGTCGAAGCGGCCCAGTCCCGGGCCGGTTCGATGGACACGAAGTGCACCGCGACGGTGTCGCCGGGCTCCGCGCCCACCACGTGGAACGGGCCAGTCTGCGGGTTGAGGAAGGGGAACTCGCAGACCTCGGAGACCAGGTCCCTCTCGGAGCGGACCCGGCCGGCGAAGCAGTCCTCCGTGTACAGGTCGAGGAAGGTCCCAGGCTCGATGCGGGCGATCGGTGCCGCCCCGCCGAAGGTCCAGGCGTACTCGCCGTCCTCGGGGCGGACGGTCAGGACACGGGGGTCACTCATCGTTGCACTGCTCCTGTCCGAGCTGCCCGGCGGGCGCCGGGTCGTCGTCGAGATGGATCCGTCCGGTCTGCGCCACCCGCTCCGGATGCCGGCGCAGCAGCACCGCCAGCACGACGATCCCGATCAGCATCCAGACGCCGACGACCGGACCGGCGTAGGAGACCGGCGCGCTGAGTTCGGAGACGAAGTCGAAGGCCGGTATGCCCGCGGCCGTCAGCAGCGCGGGCACGAACGCCGCGATGCCCAGCACCGGGAAAACGAGATGGAGCACGGGGTTGAACGCGTCGCGCCGTCGGCGCAGGAAGTACCCGGCGCAGGCCAGGTTCACGACGATGTACACCCCGATGATCACCGTGACGATCACGGTGGCCAGCAGCACGAACGCCGTCACCGGGTCGTAGCCGAAGCCCAGCCCGAGCGCCGCGCCGACCGCGATCACGAACTGCACGGCCACTCCGGCGACGGGGGAGCGGCGGCGCGGGTGGAGCCTCGCGAAGGCCCGGGGGAACACCCCGATGCGGCCGAGGGCGAACGCCGTCCTGGTCGACACGTTGGCGGACGCGTTGGCGTTGGCCACCGTCGAGTTGACGACGGCGAGGAAGAGCAGCACCCAGAACAGCCCGAACGAGGCACGGGCCACCCCTTCCCAGGAGGCCGCCCCCGAACCGCCGAATCCGGCGAATTCGTCGGGCCCGAAGTACACGGACATCGCGTACGTGGTGAGGACGTACACCAGGCCGATGGAGACCGCGGCGCCGAGCACCGCGCGCCGCATGGTGCGCCGGGGGTTCTTCGTCTCCTCGGCGAGCGGGGCCGCGGCCTCGAAGCCGGCGAAGGCCAGCACCGTGTAGACCGATCCGGCGAAGATTCCGCTGATGCCGTCGAAACCGTCCGCCGTGTGCGAGGTGCCGAACACCGAAAGGGTGTTGTCCGAGCCGGCCTGCCCGATCAGCAGCACGGCGAAGACGACGAAGACGAGCACCTCGAAGACGCCGAGCACGGTGCCGAACCGGGCGGAGGCCCGCACACCGAAGTATCCGGCGAGCGCGATGACCACGGCGCCCAGCAGCGACCACGGCCACCACAGGTCCGCCGGGTAGGAGGACCACTCCTGGTGCAGGGTGCCCGCCGTCGTGAAACCGAGCTGGAGCAGCAGCAGTGCGGGCACCAGGGCCTCGACGAAGACGTAGCCCCAGCCGACGAGGAAGCCGACGGCCGGGTGCAGCCCCTGGGCGGAGTAGGTGGCGACGGACCCGGCGGCCGGCAGGTGGCGGGCCAGCTCCGCGACGCACGACGCGGTGAACAGGCATGCGACCAGGGCCACCACCACGGACAGCGGCAGACTGCCGCCCGCGAACGCGGCACCGGCCGGAATCGACGCGGCGATGGCGGCGGCGGGTGCCATCGCCGTGATGCTCTGGAAAAGGACCTCGCGCAGCCCGATGGCGTCGCGCAGCAGCCCGCTGTCCGAATCCCCCGACACTCTGTGGCTCCCTCTGTCCGCTGACCGGAATGCGTTGTCCGAAGTACGGCCGAGCGTCTTGCGCGCCCTACCGTACGGGCGCGGCGAGGGCGGGGGGAAGACGGCAGGGAACGAAATCGGTTCCGCGGACGGGGAGAACACCGGAATGTACGACGATGTCGCGACGGCGACGGCGACGGCGACGGCGATGCGGCCCGGTCCGGACCGGGCCTCGGGACGAGCGCGTACCGAGGGCCGGTCCGGATCAGGTCAACTTCCTGCATATATACGGGAGTTGCAGCGAAAAGCATCCGCGTGGGACCGGATGTGCCGAACTTCCTTGGTACGCCGGGGAACTGAGGGTCAGTCGCGCAGGGGGCGCGGCAGCTTCAGCAGCGTCACCGACGTCTTGACGCCGCTGTCGACCAGTCGGCCGTTCTCGTCGAACGCCTCGGCGCCGTCGGTCATCCCGAAGTCGTTGTCGTTGATGAGCGCGAGCGTGTCCCGGCCCGTCACCGCCACGCCCTCGATCTTCCCGGGCACGCCCGCGACCTTGCCCAGGTCGACCACCAGACGCTTGCGGAGCACCGGCACGCCCGACGCCGACGGGTCGGTGAGCTCCTCGTACGACGGGGACGTCGTCGGGTCGTCCCAGGCGGAGCCCAGGATGCCGGAGCCGTGCGGCAGCGACACCCGGTGCAGCCTGGCCGCCTTGTCCGTGCGCTCCTCCACCAGCAGGTCGTCGCGGCCGATCGCCACGACCGAGGAGATCTTCAGCTCGGAGGTGTCGTCCTCGCCCGGGTCCACGACGTCCACCGGGTCGAACCGGTAGGCGTACTCGGCGGTGACCGCGTGCTTCTTCGTCGAGAAGCGGAGCAGCCGCACATTGCGCGAGGACTCGCCCGCGTCCTGGTCGGGCAGCGACAGCGGGCTCTGCACCGCGAGCACCAGGTCGCCGCCCGGGAGCAGTGCCAGCCCCTCGAAACCACGGTTGCTTTTGCGGTGCAGCAGCACTCCCGGCAGCGCCTCCACCACCGGGTAGTCGGCGCCCGTCAGCCCGAGCCCCTGCGGGACGTACCGGGCCAGCACCCGGCCCCGGGCCGAGACGTGCACCAGGGAGGGCCCGTACTCGTCCACGAGCCAGAAGGTGCCGTCGGCCACGCGGACGATGCCTTCGGTGTCCAGGCCGTTCGGGTCGTACGAGAGGGGCGTCCTCGCGTCGTAGGTGTACGGCGCCTCGTCGCGGGAGCTCTGGTTCGACAGACCGGTGACCGGCTTGCCGGAACGGGTGGTGAGGGGGATGGCCTGCACCACCCGGAGGTGCTTCCCGCTGACACGGACCTTGACGATCGCCGGGTCGAAGCCGGGCACGGGGAAGGTGCGCCGCTTCTTCCCGTCGATCTTGATCTGTCCGTTGGGGCCGCGGTCGGTCACCGTCCAGAACTCGCCCTTGCGGCCCGCGGGGTAGATGTCGCTGCCGATGCCGCCGAGCTTCACCCCGCGGTCGTCGGCGACCGTCCCGGGCAGCAGCCGGTTGCTGAACCCGGCCAGCGGGATGTCGCCGAGCACCGCGCTCCCGGTGACCCGCGCCGTGCGCTCCGGATGCCCGTGCCGGTCCTGCGCCCCGGCGGCCGTCCCGGCGACGCACACCGTGCCGAGCAGCGCGAGCGGCAGCCCGACGGCGAGGGAACGACGGACAACACGAGCGGACATGGGGCCTCCTGTGGCGCGGAACTGCTTGACGGCCGTCAGGTTCCGCCCTCCTCGTCAACGCATGGTGACGTCCAGCTGAACGGGAGGGCAGAACGCGACGACGGGCGGGGGCGGGAGCACGCGGCCCCGCCCACCGCCCACCGCCGAACCGGCCGGACGAACGGCAGGTCAGCCGTCCGAGGCGGCCGAGCCGCCCAGCGCGGCCGCCGGATCGTCGTCCGCCGGACCCGCCGGCATCCAGCGCCCGCCCTCCTTCCGGTACGGCCACCAGCGCCCGTCCGGCCCGTAACGGAGCTGTACGCCCTCGTCCACCGCGGTCCAGCGGTTGCCCGCGGACCGCAGCCGGGGCTGTTCGCCCTCCTCCCACGCCCCGGCGAGCCGCGCCCGCGCCCGTGCCAGGGACTCCGGGTCGGGGGTCCACTCCTCGTCGAGCACGGCGAGCGCGGCGGCCCCGCCGTGCTGCCAGGCACGCACCGCCGCGTCGAGTTCGGCCCGTCGCCGCCCCGATCCGGTGGCCAGCCGTGCCATGATCCGGGGCTCCGGGCGGGCCTCCGCGGCCAGCCGAACGGCGTCCTGTTCCGGCGTCAGCCCCGCGGTCGGCGGCTGTTCCCCGTGCCCGGCGCGGAGCGCCTCGGCCAGCATCCGGTGGGCGCGCGCCGCGCCGTCCGTCGCCAGCACCTCCAGGGCCGCCGGGTCGACACCGGGACGCGGTTCGGTCTCCGTGTCCAGCGACGGCGCGGCGCCGGGCTCCGCGGGCAGCGGCGGGGGAGCGGGCAACGGGGGCAGGATGTCCCGCGCCGCGAACGCCTCGTCCGCCCGCACGCCCCGGACACCGCCTCCGTCGGCCGCGGCCGGACCGGGCTCCCCGTGCCCCTCGGCGCGGGCCGCGATGCGGATCTGGAGCTCGTCCAGGATCCGCCGCTCACCGCGCCCCCGCATGAGCAGCAGCACGAACGGGTCCTGGTCCAGCAGCCGCGCCACCTGGTAGCACAGGGCCGCGGTGTGCGGGCAGTGGTCCCACGCCTCGCACGTGCACTCCGGATCCAGGTCGCCGATGCCCGGCAGCAGCTCGACCCCGGCCGCCGCCGCGTCCTCCACCAGGTGCGGCGGCATCTCCCGGTCCAGGAGCGCCGCGATGTGCCCGGACCGTTCGACGGCCATCGCCAGGAACCGTTCCCAGTCCGCCTCGTCGAGCTCCTGGAGCAGTACGTCGCTGCGGTACGTGGACGAGTCCCCGTCCCGGACCACCGCGGTGATCCGGCCGGGCCGCACGGTGACCGCGCCCACCCGGCCCTCGCGGGCGAACCGGCGGCCCTTCTTGAGGTGCTGGTTGTCGAGCGCGGTGTCCTCCAGCGCCTTCAGCCACGCCTGGCCCCACCAGGAACCGGCGAATCCCCGGCCGTGCGCGGGCGGCAGCGGGGCGAAGGTGCGTTCCTGTCCCGGCGCACCGCCCTCGTCGTCCCCGTACGTGCCGTCGTCGTACCGGTCCCCGTCGTAACCGTCACTCATCGCGTGCCCCCTCGCAGCTCCACCAGATCGGCCAGTTCCGCATCGGTCAGTTCGGTCAGCGCGGCCTCGCCGGAGCCGAGCACCGCGTCCGCCAGTCCCTGCTTGCGGGCCAGCATGTCGGCGATCCGGTCCTCGATCGTGCCCTCGGCGATCAGCCGGTGCACCTGCACCGGCTGGGTCTGGCCGATCCGGTACGCACGGTCGGTGGCCTGCGCCTCGACCGCCGGGTTCCACCAACGGTCGAAGTGCACGACATGGCCCGCCCGGGTGAGGTTGAGGCCGGTTCCGGCAGCCTTCAGCGACAGCAGGAAGACCGGGGCCTCGCCCGCCTGGAAACGGTTCACCATCGCCTCGCGCTCCGCGACCGGGGTACCGCCGTGCAGGAACTGCGTGCGCACCCCGCGCCCGGCCAGATGCCGTTCGAGCAGCCGGGCCATCTGCACGTACTGGGTGAACACCAGCACGCTCGCCCCCTCCGCCAGGATCGTGTCGAGCAGCTCGTCGAGCAGCTCCACCTTTCCCGAACGGTCCGTGATCCGGGGCTCCTCCTCCTTCAGGTACTGCGCCGGGTGGTTGCAGATCTGCTTCAGGGCCGTCAGCAGCTTGACGACGAGACCGCGCCGGGCGAAACCGTCGGCACCGGAGATCGCCTCCAGCGTCTCGCGCACGACCGCTTCGTACAGTCCCGTCTGCTCCGCCGTCAGCGACACCGTGCGGTCCGTCTCGGTCTTCGGCGGCAGCTCCGGGGCGATGCCCGGATCGGACTTGCGCCGTCGCAGCAGGAACGGCCGCACCAGCGCGGCGAGCCGCTCCGCGGCCGCCGGGTCACCGCCCTCCGCAGTGCGCGCGTAACGGGTGCGGAAGGTCCCGAGCCGCCCCAGCAGACCGGGCGTCGTCCAGTCGAGGATCGCCCACAGCTCGGAGAGGTTGTTCTCCACCGGGGTGCCGGTGAGCGCCACCCGGGCCCGCGCGCCGATCGTCCGCAACTGCTTGGCCGTCGCCGAGTACGGGTTCTTCACGTGCTGCGCCTCGTCGGCGACCACCATGCCCCACCGGACCTCCGCGAGCCGTGCCGTGTCGAGCCGCATCGTGCCGTACGTGGTGAGGACGAACCCGTCGCCCTCCAGGGCGTCGAGGCTGCGCGCCGCGCCGTGGAAGCGCCGAACCGGTGTGCCCGGCGCGAACTTCTCGATCTCCCGCTGCCAGTTGCCCATGAGGGACGTCGGGCAGACCACCAGGGTCGGCCCGGCGGCCTCCTCGGTGCCCTGACGGTGCAGATGCAGGGAGATCAGCGTGATGGTCTTGCCGAGCCCCATGTCGTCGGCGAGGCAGCCGCCCAGACCGAGTGAGGTCATGGTGTGCAGCCAGTTCAGCCCGCGCAGCTGGTAGTCGCGCAACGTCGCGGCGAGCGCGGCGGGCTGGCCGACCGGCTGCGCCCCGTCCTGCTCCCCGGCCGCCTCCGGGTCGGCGACCAGCCGGCGCAGCCGCTCCAGCCAACCGGTGGCCCGGACCTCCACCCGGCGGCCGTCGACCTCGGTGGAACCGGTCAGCACGGCCCCGAGCGCATCGATCGGAGCGATCTTCCGGTCCTGGGTCTCGCGGGCACGCCGCGCCTCCTCGGGATCGATCAGCACCCACTGGTCCCGC
Source organism: Streptomyces sp. NPDC006435 (assembly GCF_040612315.1). Lineage (NCBI taxonomy): Bacteria > Bacillati > Actinomycetota > Actinomycetes > Kitasatosporales > Streptomycetaceae > Streptomyces > Streptomyces sp. NPDC006435. The sequence goes on along the minus strand of NZ_JBEXPY010000033.1, from coordinate 34,957 downwards.
AGTCGCACCACCGGCCTGTTGGCCTCGGCCAGGCGGTCCAGCTCGGCCCGGCTGAGCTTCTGGTCGCCCAGGGCGAACCACCAGTCGAACGCCAGCAGCGCGTCGGCCGACATGAGCGACGGCGCGTCGGAACCGGTGGGTACGAACCCCTCGCGCTCCTCGTCGTCCCCGTCGCCGGCCGGGCCGATCACCGCGCGTGCGGTGAGCTTGCGGGCCAGCTCCCTGGGCCAGTGCACCTGGACCCCGGTCGCCGCGAGCGCCCGCCCGGCGGGGCCGAGGAGATCGGCGAGTTCGTCGTCCGCGGGCTCGACGGAGTCGGGCACGGCGGCGGACAGCAGCGGGGACAGCGGGGGCCAGGCGCGGGCGGCCCGGCGCAGCGCCAGCAGGGTGTCCATCCGGGCCCGGGGACCGAGCGCCGCGGCGCCCGCACCGCCCGACCAGACCTCGGCGGCATCGGCGACCAGCGCCGGGTCGCTGACGCTGTGGATCTGCAGGACGGCCCGGAAGGCGGGTCCGGCGGACTCCTCGTCGTCCCCGTCCGGCGCCGTCAGCCCGGACACCTCGACCCGGAGCGACAGCCGGACGCCCGCGTCGTGCCCGGCCGCGACATCGGCGACCCAGGCACGCTGGTCGGGAAGGCGCTGCGGCTCGTCGGCGGTGAACGCCGGACCGCCGCCCGCGGACACCGCGGCGGGGGAGCGCGGCAGACCGTCCGCCACGGCGTCGAGGAACGCCCGCAGCAGCACCTCGGGTTCGGGCAGGAGAACGGGCTCGGTGTCCCCGTCGAGCGGTACCGCGTGGGCGGTGGGAGGCATCGACGCCGCGAGGGTACGGATCTGCGACTGGTCGTCGGCGGTCAGCGGTCCGACCCGCCAGGCGTCGTGGTCCGTGGCGCTGAGCCCCGGCAACAGCAGCCCCCGGGCCGCGATGTGGAGGGCGAGGAGCGTCGCCGCGCCCCAGAACGCCGCCGCGTCGGAGGCGTGCGCCGCGACCCGTGCCCGCGTCAGCACGGGCAGCGCGTCGCGGACCGGGACCATCCGCGCGGGCACGGAGTACACCCTGGCATCGGCACCGACGACGTCCAGCTCCTCCACGGAACCGGGGGCGTCCGGCGGAGCACTGCCGTCCGGATGCCAGAAGGCGAGGCGGCCGGCACGCGCGGGATCGCCGGGCAGGAAGACCACGGAGCAGGAGGAGAGAACGGAGATCTCCGAAAGTGTTGCCGCAGGAAGTCTGTGCACAGTGACGCCGAGTTCCTCAAATTTGACTAGTGGGCAGTCGAGTCGCCGAGGGTACTCCATCGATGACCGCCGCCGCGCGACGAATCGTCGTGATCCACATCACTTCCGGGATGTCCGACTGCTCCTCCTCGTAGGGCCCGGCCCCCGGACATACACCGTCCGGGGGTGCAACCACCCTTCGGAGGTGGGGCAGGCCCCCCTGCGGCGCCGGGGGCTGTCCCCGGACGGTCCGGGTGCTGGCGCCATGGTCGCCACATCGTGGCGGGCCTACGTTTCTACAGGTCAATCCAGCTTTTCAGAGACCGGAGACCTCATGTCCCAGGCCGTAGCCGCCGTCGTGGAAGGCACCCGTGACAGCGGAGGAAGCACCGCGGACACCGATGGCGGCGGGGCCGCCCCGGCCCAGGGAAGCGACTTCGCACCCCTGCTGCGGGCGGTGAAGGGGCAAGGGCTCATGGAACGGCGCACCGGATGGTACGTGGTGCGCATAGTTACCGATCTGATCGCGCTGGGTGCCGTCGTCACCGGGATGTTCCTTCTCGGCGACACGTGGTGGACCCTGCCGCTCGCGCTGCCACTGGCACTGTTCTGGTCGCGCGTCGCGTTCGTCGGACATGACGCCGGGCACGCCCAGATAACCGGTGCCCGCAAGGCGGGTCGGGCCATCGGCCTCTTCCACGCCAACCTGCTGCTCGGCATGAACGAGGCGTGGTGGAACGACAAACACGTACGCCACCACGCCAACCCCAACCACATCGACAAGGACCCGGACGTCGGCGTCGGAGCCCTGGTCTGGACCCAGAAGCAGGCGGCCCAGCGCGAGGGCTTCGCCCGCTGGCTCACCCGCAACCAGGCCCGCCTCTTCTTCCCGATGCTGCTCCTCGAAGGCATCGCGCTGAAGATCTCCGGCTTCCAGTACCTGCGCCGACAGCCCGCCCGGGAACGCGCGCTCTCCGCGCTGCTCCTGGTCGCCCACCTCGGCCTCTACGCGGCGCTGCTGCTCACCGTCCTGTCCCCGGGGAAGGCCGTCGTCTTCGCACTCGTGCACCACGCGCTGTTCGGGCTCCACCTGGGCATGGCCTTCGCGCCGAACCACAAGGGCATGGAGATGCCCGACCCCGACGGCGAACGCTGGGGCCACCTCCGGCGCCAGGTTCTCACCTCGCGCAACGTACGCGGAGGCATCCTCACCGACTGGTTCCTCGGCGGGCTCAACTACCAGATCGAGCACCACCTCTTCCCGAGCATGCCCCGCCCGCACCTGCGCCTGGCACAGCCCATGGTGCGTGCCCACTGCAAGGCGCTCGGCATGCCGTACACGGAGACCGGGCTGATCGAGTCCTACCGGCAGGCCCTGCGCCACATGCACGAGGTCGGCGAGCCCCTGCGGTGAGGCCCCGGCCCGGAGCGGAGCACCCCGGGCGGGCCGGAACCGATCGGCGCGCGGAGGCGTTCTCACAGCAGGAGCGGCTCAGGGCCGCGAAGGAGGCGTGGACGATGTCGAACAGCGCGAAGATCGCCATCGGGGGAGTCGTCGTAGCGGTGATCCTGATGCCGTTCATCGGTTTCTGGTTGTCGTTGCTGGTCCTGATCGGCGTTCCGGCCGTCGCGTACCTGCTGCTGGATCCCTCCCAGCGACGCAGGCTCCGCAGGATCACCCGCAAGGAAATAGGGCGCTGAACAAGGCTGGACCAAGAAGGGTTCCGCATTGAGCGGGACAGCGACGACGGTGAGCAGGAACGAGGCGTACTCGTTCACCAAACCGAACCGGGAGAGCATCAGGCTCCTCGCCGGACTCGGTGTGGAGGGAGACGTGCACGCGGGGTCATGGTCAAGCACCGCTCCCGGGTCGCGCGGGACCCCACCCGGCCGAATCTGCGCCAGGTCCGCCTCATCCACGAGGAACTGCTCGGCGAATTGAGGGAAGCCGCATTCGACGTCTCCCCGGGGGACCTCGGGGGGAACGTCACCACCAGGGGGATCGATTTTCTCGCCCTTCCCGTCGGGGCCCTGCTGCGCCTCGGTGACGAGGCGGTCGTCGAGGTCACGGGACTGCGCAACCCCTGCCCGCAGATCGACAACTTCCGCGACGGACTTCTCAAGCATGTCGTGGGCCGCGACGAATCGGGCCGGATCGTGCGCAGGGCGGGGATCATGGGCGTCGTCACGGTCGGCGGGGTGGTCCGGCCGGGCGACCCGATCGAGGTCGAACTGCCCACGGGGCCGCATCGGGCGCTGGAGCGCGTGCGGGGACGAGGGGTACGACGGGCCGGGAAGTCCGAGCCCCCGGGCCCTTCGACCCCGACTTTCTGTCCCGGCCCTCCGCCCGGGTGCCCGTAGCCGAGCTCAGGCCGGGCGTACCGCGAGCGCGTCCAGGGCCTTCAGCAGGCCGGGCAGCTCCGTGCCGCGTCCGACCGGCAGAACCTCGCCCGGCTCCTCGTCCAGCAGGATGAACGCGATGTCGTCGGTCCGGGCGACCAGGGACCAGCCGGGACCGTCGGCGCGCAGCATCCGGGCATCGCCCGAGGCGAAGGAGGACCGGACACGGCCGGGCGGCGGCGGGGCATCGAGGTAGCCACGGGCCTCCGCGAGCGCCCGCCGCACACCGGGATGAGCCCCCGAGGGGATTTCACCGGCCGGTTCCCCGGCGGCGGCGTCGGCCCGTGGGTCCGGGCCGACGCCGGCCCCGGCGGACTCGGAGGGTCCGGCATCGGCCCGGGACTTGGCTCCGGCCTCCGCAACGGCTCCGGCATCGGAACCGACGCCGTCGGTGTCGGAGCCGGCTTCGGCGTCGGCATCGGGCGGGGAAACGGAATCCGCTTCCGCTCCGGCCGGGGTGCCGAAGGCCGGGTCGCCGTCGAGCTGCTCGCGCCAGGCGGTCCACTGGTGAGCTATCTCGTCCGCTCCCATGCGCCGCTGGGCGGGCCCCCACGAATCCGTGTCGGGCGGTGCCAACGGCGTGGGGTCGGTGCCCTCGGCCTCCGGGTCGGGCAACGGGTCGTGCGGGGCCGCCACGCCCGGGGCGGCGACCGCCACCGGAAGGGGCCAGCCGGGCAGCGCGCAGACCACCGAACGGTCGTCGGGGGAGAGGTCGTACTCCATGCCGCAGTCCCAGGCCGCGATGGCGACGGCGACCAGGGACACGTCCTCGACGACGACGGTCCACCGCGCGCCGGCGCCGTCCTGGCCGAGGACGAGTCCGTAGCCCTCGGCGTACGGTTCGAGGGCGAACGCGGCGCACGCGGCCGGGTAGTCGTCGCCGAGGAGGCTCGGGAACTGCGCCGGTGTCAGCAGCGCCGCGGTCAGCACATACAGCGCGTCGTCATCGGCGACTGTGTCGGTCGTCCCGGTCACGGCACCCTCCTCGTCCGTCATCCCTGTCCGTCGGCGCACCCTAACCAGTCGGTAACCCGCTCGTCGAGGCCCTGACAAAGGAGGAAGCGGGCCGTGAAGGGGCTCCTCCGGAACGGACCGCCCCCGATGGAACCGTGAGCACGCATGACTGGCCGGAACGTATTCGTGGTGCACCCGTCAGCGATACGTTTGGACCTTCGGACCGAGCCGAGGGGGCAGCGCAGTGAAGCGGTACGACCGGCTGAAGGAGATCCAGCGCCTCGATCCGGAACGGGACTTCCTCCGGATCTACCGGATCACGGCGACGTACGAATTCCCCTGGGACATCGCCCGTGCTCTCGAACTCGCCCTGTACCGCACGTACGCCGTGCCCAGCATCGGCCGCCTCCTCGCCCGGACCGCCGAGATGACGGACCGCACGCAGAAGCGCTACGACGACACCGCGCTGCTCCTCGACGCCGTCGTGGAGCACGGCTTCGACAGCGACCCGGGACGCACGGCCCTGCGCCGGATCAACCAGATGCACCGCAGCTACGACATCACCAACGACGACATGCGATACGTCCTGTGCACCTTCGTCGTCACCCCGAAGCGGTGGATCGACGACTACGGCTGGCGCCGGCTGTCCGATCACGAACTGCGGGCGTGCGCCGCCTACTACCGGACCCTGGGCACCCACATGGGCATCAAGGATCTGCCGCAGTCGTACCAGGACTTCGAGGACACCCTCGACACCTACGAGGCCGAGCACTTCGGCTGGGACGAGGGAGGGCGCCGGGTCTCCGACGCCACGCTCGACCTGATGGCCTCCTGGTATCCCCGCCCCTTCGCCCCCGCCGCACGGAAGGCCGCCCTGGCGCTCCTCGACGATTCGCTGCTGAGGGCATTCCGGTACGAACGTCCGGGGCCCGCGACCTGCGGCCTCGTCCACGGAGCCCTGCGCCTGCGGGCCCGGGCGGTACGCCTCCTGCCGCCGCGCACCGCACCGCACTACGCCAGGCAGAACCCGGAGATCAAGGGATACCCGAACGGCTACGAGCTCTCCGCGCTCGGTACGTTTCCGCGCCCGGGAGCCGGCGGCTGCCCGGTCCCGCACGACCGCCGTCCCGCCGCCCCGGCGGAATGAGTACGGCGGGACCGGGCCGGGGCGCGAGAGGCGAGAGACCGGCCAGGCTGCGAGCACCGCGTCGAACGCCTGTGCCCCGAAGGGCGGGTGAGCCGCATCGACGAGGACCGGCGTCCCCTCCCGGTCGCGGCCCGGCAGGCCCTCCCGAGTACCCGGTACCGGGGCGGGAGGGCCCGCATCCGTCGTCCGTACCGCCTCCGGATCAGACGTTGACGCCGTAGTCGGACGCGATACCGGCCAGGCCCGAGGCGTACCCCTGACCGACGGCCCGGAACTTCCACTCCGCGCCGTGCCGGTACAGCTCGCCGAAGACCATCGCGGTCTCGGTCGAGGCGTCCTCGCTGAGGTCGTAACGGGCCAGCTCGACGCCGTTCGCCCGGTTCACCACACGGATGAACGCGTTGCGGACCTGGCCGAAGCTCTGCCCACGGCTCTGCGCGTCATGGATCGAGACCGGGAAGACGATCTTGGCCACATCCGCCGGGACCGTCGACAGCTCCACATTGATGGACTCGTCGTCGCCCTCGCCCTCACCGGTCAGGTTGTCACCGGTGTGCTGGACCGAACCGTCCGGGCTGGTGAGGTTGTTGTAGAAGACGAAGTGCAGGTCGGAGAGGACCTTGCCCGTGTTCGAGCACAGCAGCGCGCTCGCGTCCAGGTCGTGATCGGCGCCCGTCGTCGTCCGCACGTCCCAGCCCAGGCCGACCGTCACTGCGGTCAGGCCGGGTGCCTCCTTCGACAAGGAGACGTTGCCGCCCTTGGCCAGGGTCACACCCATGAACATCCTCCAACGATCAATTGGTCCAGCGATTCGGTGATGTGGTGAACAGCGCTTCCTTCGGCCGTCACCGGAGGGAACGACGACGTGACAGCCATGGTTCCCTCAATTGCGCAAGCCCTGAAGTGAACGTCGGGGCGAGGTGACGTACGTTGGTCAACCGGCGCCCTGGACACGTGAGTCGGTACGGGGCTCCTGCGCATCGGTCTCCTTCATGGCCTTCGCCTCACTCTTCAGGATCCGCATGGATTTGCCCAGGGCCCGGGCCGCATCCGGCAACTTCTTCGAGCCGAACAGCGCGATCATCACAATCGCCACGATCAACAGGTGCCAGGGTTCGAGGCCGTTGCGCAACATGTGCGTGTCGCCCTTCCTTTCGGTGCTTCGGCCGGCGTTTCCGCTCGGCGTCCGCGGACAGTGCTTCAGGGTGACTGCGGACAGGTCGGGGGATCCGCCCGAACATCAATGCTTGCTACATTGCGCAACTGTACAACCATGGGGTGGCGGAGCACGTCATACCCCGTGGAAGCCGGACGGATGGGGTGGCCGATGACGGGAAGTCGCACAGCGGGAACGCGCAGGGGAAGGGGCAGTCGCCTGCGGCGGACAGCCATGTTCGGGCTGTCGTTCCTCGTGCTGCTCGTCGCCGGTGTCGGGTGGGGCTACCTCAAGCTCGGCGGCAGCATCGCCACCTTCAGCGCGGACGGGATCTCCGACAACCGGCCGCCCGACTCGTCGAACGGACAGAACGTCCTGGTCATCGGATCGGACTCGCGCTCGGGCGACAACGTCAAACTGGGCGGCGGCACGGGGACGGTGGGGCGCTCCGATACCGCTTTCCTGCTCCATGTGTACGGCGACCGCAAGCACGCGGTCGCCGTGTCCATCCCGCGCGACGCCCTCGTGGACATCCCGGCCTGCAAGAAGCCGGGCGGCGAGTGGACGGCGCCGCAGCACGACGTGATGTTCAACGGGGCGTTCTCGGTGGGGGAGACGCCAGAGGGGAACCCCGCCTGCACGCAGAACACGGTCGAGCAGCTCACCGGCCTGCGCGTCGACCACACCGTGGTCATCGACTTCGCGGGATTTTCGGCACTGACCTCCGCCGTCGGCGGAGTGCCGGTGTGCCTGCCCAAGGACATCTATCAGCGAGACCTCAGCCCGAAACGGCCCACCCGGGGCGACCTGATCTTCACGAAGGGGCCGCAGTCCGTCTCCGGGCAGCGCGCGCTCGACTACGTCCGGCTCCGGCACGGCATCGGTGACGGCTCGGACATAGGGCGTATCAAGCGTCAGCAGGCGTTCGTCGCCTCCCTCGTCAAGAAGATCAAGTCCCAGGGGCTGAACCCCACGACGCTGCTGCCCCTGGCCAAGTCGGCGACCGACGCGATGACCGTCGACCCCGGGCTCGGCTCGGCCGACCGGCTCCTGTCGTTCGCGATGTCGATGAAGAACGTCGACCTGCACAACACCAAGTTCGTGACGGTTCCCTGGCGCTACGAGGGTGCGCGCGTCGCGATCGTCGAGCCGGACGCCGACGCGCTGTGGGCCACCCTGAAGGCCGACCGGACGGTCGACGGCAAGGACGCCAGCGGCAAGGGATCGGGCAAGGACGAAAAGACGGACAAGGAATCGATCCCGCCCGCGGCCCCGGTTTCCGGCAAGGGCATCGATGTCGCCGTCTACAACGGCACCACGGTCACCGGACTTGCGGCCCGCGCCGCCGAACTCCTGCGCTCCCGGGACTTCACCGTCACCACCACGGCCACGGCGAGCAGGCAGGACCATGCCACGACCGTCGTCGAGTACGGACCGGGACTGCGGGACGAGGCGGAGACCACGGCGCGGCTCTTCGCCGGAGCCAGGGCGACGGCATCCGACATCCCCGGGATCCAGGTGATCCTCGGCAGCTCCTACGCGGCCAACCCCTCGGCCGCATCGGAGAAACCGGCATCCTCCGGTGTCCCGTCCGCCGTCGCCGACGAGGTGCGGTCGGCCGACGACGACCCGTGCGCGAACCTCTCGTACGGCTGACCTCCCACCGGGTGCGGGCGCGGGAGCACTGCGCCGGGTGGGTAAGGAACGGGGGCTGGGACACGGTGCGACGACAGGCGCGCCGCGTCCCCACCGGCGTCGTTCTCAGGCGCCCAGTTCACGCAGGCGCATGGACCGTACCGGCATGTGGCCGGCGCGTTCGGTGAGCTGGCCCACCATCAGCCGGACGACGGTCACCACATCGGGGTCGTCGACCAGGTACACCTGGCGGCGGCCCTCGCGCCGCGAGCGGACCAGGCCCGCCAGTTTCAGTTTCGTCAGATGCTGGCTCACCGAGGGGAGCGTGCCGCCCACCCGGTCGGCGAGGCCCGTCACATCGCTCTCGCCCTGGGACAGGGCCCACACGATGTGCAGCCGTGCGGGCGTCGCCAGCAGGCCGAAGGCCGCCGCGGCCTCCGCCAGTACCTCGGCGGGCGGATCCTCGAAACCGCCGTCGGCAGCTGTCGACACTCTTGCTCTCCCTGTCCGCGTGGCCGATTCCTCGCACCCGAAGGGTTCAGTGTAGGCGCCGGACAATTGCTGAGCGCTTTCGATGAGATCCGGCCACAGTGAACGGAGGAACTCCTCGCCGGGGCGGGGGATCCGGCCGGCTGCACGGACGAGCCGAACGGGCGGCCGTGATCGCAGTGACCAGGGGATTCGAGTGATTCGGCATACGATTCGACCCCCCGTTCCGCCCCTTCGGCGCACCCGGACGAAACCGCTTCCGGCCCCTGCGGGACGAACTCCCCCAAGGGGGCCCGGACCCAGCCACATGGCAAAGGAGTGCTTGCCCCTGCGTGACCGGTGCGCAAGGCTTACGCGCACGGGGCACGGGGAACGCATGAGCGGGGAGGAGCGGGGAAATGGCGCTTGACAGGGGACTCGACTGGCTCCTTGACGACCTCACGAGCCGGGTCGAGTACATACGGCATGCGCTGGTGCTGTCGAACGACGGACTGGTGACGGGCGCGAGCACGGACCTGGCGCGCGAGGACGCGGAACACCTCGCCGCGGTCGCGTCGGGGCTCCAGAGCCTCGCCCGCGGATCGGGGCGCCACTTCCGGGCCGGGAAGCCCCGGCAGACGATGGTCGAGTTCGACGAGGCGATGCTGTTCGTGACGGCGGCCGGGGACGGCAGTTGTCTGTGCGTGCTGAGCGAGGCGGAGGTCGATGTCGGCCAGGTCGCGTACGAGATGACACTGCTGGTGAACAGGGTCGGGGAGCATCTCGGTGTTGCCGCGAGGCAGACGGGGAGCGAGGAGGACGACGGGATCTGACCCGGCCACGAGGTTATCCACAGGCTGGGCGGGTGATTCCTCCTCCGCGTTACGGTGGTCACAGAGAGTGATCGATCCGTACGGGGGAGAGCATCATGACTGTTACAGAAGGCGTGCGCACCGGGGTCGGCGGCGCGCGGGACACGGGCACCGGTGCCGCCGTCGGCGTCGCGGACACGATGGCCATGGGCACGGCGGCGCGGGAACTCCTGCTGAAGCGCGGTGAGTTCGCCATCGCGGTGCATCTGGGACTGATCCGGCTGACGGTGCGACAGGGCGGGGGAAGGCCCAGGATCGACCACGCGGAGGTCCAACGGCTCCGGTCCCAGGGAGGGTTCCCGGAAGCGCTGCGGGAAAAGGTGCGCGCGGTGGGGACCGCGGAAGGGGCCCGACTGCTGGGCATCGGCCCCGACCGCTTCACCCGGCTCGCCCGCGCAGGGTGCCTCACCCCGATCGCGCTCTACGTCAACCGGTACCGGGCGGTTGTCTGGCTCTACCTCGCGGAGGAACTTGCCGGATTCGCCGCCGGGCAACCCGAACTCCTGACGGGCAGGAGTCCGGCCTGGGTGCGGGACCGGTTGGCGGAAGGCGCCGACCACCGTGCACGGAACTGGCGTTCGCGCCGGGTCGAGCGGCTGCTGCACCTCACGGAGGATCCCTGGGCACGGGCGGCGGTGGTCGCCGAGACGCTGGATCCGGTGCAGCTGGCGGAGGTGGTCGACGACCCGTACGAACGCGCCTACCTCGCCAGGATCAGGCCGGAACCTGCCTTCGCACCGACGGCGTCGCCGTCCGCCCGGGAAACCGTGGCGCAGCTGATGCGGGCCGACGAGCCGGATGAGATGTTGTGGCGGCGGGTCGGCCTGATCATGGAGTTGGACAACGCCCGGGAGGTCCGCCCGGCTCCGCGCCCGGACGCCGGATGGAGTGCTCGCCCTCGTCCCTTCCCCGCTCCGCGACAGGAGCACCGCCCCGAAGCCGACGCGGATTCCGAAGTGGATTCCGAAGCCGGAATCGACCTCGGCGCGGAGACCGACCAGGGCCCCGACTCGGGGCCCGAACGGGGCCCTGGGTCCGGCGTCGGGACAGCGCCCGCGGAGGTCGTGCCCGCCCCGGTACCGATGCCGGACCTTTTTCGAACCCCTGATCAGGTATCGGCCCCGGCGCAGGTCCCGGATCGAACCCCGGTCTCGGGCCCGGCCGCGCTGTCCGATCCGACCGCGGTGCCCGGCCCGCTCCCGGCATCGGACTCGCGCCCGGTTCCGGCCCCTGGCCCGGTCGTGATGCCGCGCCCGGCTCTGGCGCCCGGTCGGCCCTTGGCGCATGGCTCGGCTCCCGGCCCGGATTCGGTGCCCGGATGCGCCACGACGCTTGCTCCGGGTGCGGCTCCGGCTCCGGCGGTCGCGGTGGGGCCCGCGTCCGGCCTGCTCGCCCGGTTCCGTCTGCGCAGGCGTGCGTCCGGGACCGGGCGCGGTCGGCGCCCCGGGCCGGGCCGTGCGCCGCATGGTGCGTGATGGAGCGAAAGGGGATGAAAGCGTCGCTCACGCAGCCAGGCGGCTCGCGACGGGTGGGAAAACAGGTCGCGGACGAAGATTGCTGCGGGCATCCTGGCTGCCATGCTGATCAGGGAAGCCACCACCGAGGACTGGCCCGCCATCTGGCCGTTCTTCCACGAAATCGTCGCTGCGGGCGAGACCTTCACCTACCCTCTCGACCTCGGAGAGGAGGAGGCCGAATCCTGGTGGCTCCTCAAGTCCCCCAACCGCACGGTTGTCGCGGTCGACGGCGACGGGACGATCCTCGGCACGGCCAAGATGAACAACAACCACATGGGCAACGGCTCGCACATCGGCAGCGCCAGCTACATGGTCGACCCCGAGCGCTCGGGGCAGGGTGTGGGCCGGGCCCTGTGCGAGTACACCTTGGAATGGGCCCGCGAGGCGGGGTTCCGGGCCATGCAGTTCAACGCGGTCGTGGAGACGAACACCCACGCCGTCCGGCTCTACCAGTCGCTGGGCTTCGAGATCCTGGGAACCCTGCCCGAGGGGTTCAACCACCCGGAGCGCGGCCTGGTCGGGCTGCACATCATGCACCGACGCCTCTGAAAGCACCGACCTCTCTGAAAGCACCGACGTCTCCGACGGAGCCAAGGCCCCGCCCTCCGGCTCGTCCGGACCGGGTCGGGGCGAGCGGTTCGTCACACCGGTTCCGTCGCGGGCCGGGCGGTGGACACGGGCGGCACCGGGGGGCCGATCTCGCACCAGACCGCCTTGCCCTCCCCTCGGGGCTCGATTCCCCAGCGGGTGGCGACGGCGTCCAGGAGCAGCAGCCCCCGCCCCGACGTCGCGGTCTCGCCGGGGCTGCGACGCCTCGGCCAGGCACTGGAGCGGTCCTGCACGGACAGCCGGACCCGGCGGACGGGCTCCGGCAGCACCTCCAGAGTGAGCACCGCCCCACCCTCCGTGTGCAGCAGGACGTTCACCAGCAACTCGCCGGTGACGAGCTCCGCGTCGTCGGCGAGCTCGGCCATGTCCCAGTCGGTCAGGGCCTGGCGCACGATGGTACGGGCGTCGGAGAGCCCCTCCGGGTCGGCCTGGTGGATGTACTGGTGCAGCCGCGGCGCCCGCGGCGACCCGGGATCCGGGCTGCGCCGGAGCACCAGGAGGGCCACGTCGTCCCCCGAACCCCAGCGTTCCCAGAGCCGCTCCGACAGATGGTCGGCCAGCGCCTGGGCGCCAGCCGGCCCCGCGCTCACCTCGTTGATCAACGTCCGGACGCCCGAGTCGATGTCGGCCCCCGGCTCCTCCACCAGACCGTCGGTGTACAGGACGAGGGTCTCGCCCGGCACCAGGTCGAGCCGGGTCTCGGGGAACTCCTCGTCCCCGAAGTCGGTCGAGATGCCCAGCGGCAGACCACCCCGTACCTGGGGGCTGCCGACCCGGCCGTCCGTGTGCCGGATCAGCGGTCCGAAATGCCCGGCACGGACCACCCGCACGGTTCCCGACGCCAGATCGACCTGGGCGTACGTGCAGGTCGCGAAACGGTCCGTGTCCAGCTCGGCGAGAAAGCGCGAGGCCCGCGCCAGCACCGTCGACGGCGAGTGCCCCTCGGCGGCGTACGCGCGCAGGGCGATGCGAAGCTGCCCCATGGTGGCGGCGGCGTGCGTGTCGTGACCCTGCACGTCGCCGACCACGATCCCGAACCGGTTCTTGGGCAGCGCGATCACGTCGTACCAGTCGCCGCCGACCTGCCGGCCGCTCCAGGCCGAGTGGTAGCGCACGGCGATCTCGCCGCCCTCGATCTCCTGGATCCGCCTCGGCAGCATCGCGGACTGGAGGCCGGTGGCGAACTCGCGCTCCTCGTCGAAGAGCTTCGCGCGCTGCAGGGACTGGGCGACGATGGCGGCCAGCCCCAGGCACAGATTGCGCTCGTCCGCGTTGAAGGCCGTTCTCTCACGGTAGAAGAGCGCCAGGGTGCCGAGGGAGCGCGCCTGGGCCACGAGCGGCAGATAGGCGGCGGCACGGAACTCCATCCGGTCGGCGTGAGGGGCCAGCACCGGGTAGCGGTGGACGAGCGCGGAGACCGAGGTCAGGAATCTGGGCCGACCGCTCAGGGTCGTGTCGGCCAGCGGGAAGTCACGGTCCAGGCCCGCGGATCGGATCTCGTCGATCGCCTCCACCGAATCGCCACTCAGCGCGATGACGTTCATCGAGGTGTTCTCGACCAGCCCGAGCGAGAGCCCGTCCGCGCCGAGCCGGGCGAGCCCGCCCGGCCCGGTGAGCGAAGCGGTCACGTCGTCCACGGTCACCGCCCGCGACAAGGCGCTCGTTGTGCGTTCAACGATGCTGGTCTGGCGTTGCCGACGCTTTTCCAGATCCAGCACGAAGGCCGAATGGGTGACCTCGGCGGTGGCGTCCTGCACCACCCCGATGATCCGCTCCACATGACCGTCCCCGGTGCGCAGTATCCGGGCCTGGATATGGGTCCACTGCTCCTTGCCGTTGTCCAGCGGCACCCGGAAGTGCACGCTGTACGAACTGCGCCCGCTCTGGATCGCCTCGTCGATCGCCACTTCGAGACGGGTCCGCTCCGACTGTTCGAGCCGCTCCATCACGGTCTCGGGCCGGGAATCGAAGGTCCGGGGGTCCAGACCGAACACCAGCAGCCCGGCCTCGTCGATGTCGAGCGTGTCGGCCCCCACGTTCCACTCGAAGCTGCCCGTCCGGTTCATGGCAAGCCGCTGAGCCGTTGCGGTCTCGCCGTTGTGCGTCCGGTCGATCAGCAGGCGGGGCGGGACGGATCTGCTCGGTTGCTGGTCGTGATCGGTCATTCCTGCTCCGAGGTCGCCGGGCTGGGCTGCCGGGCGGCGCGGCCCGTGCCGGGTGTCTCAATTGTCGAACCGGTTCCGGCAGGCTGCCACAGCGGATGCCCGACGAAATCCGGCCCGCGCACCACGCCCGGCGGCTCCGGTACCCCTGCCGTACCGGGCCTGGTCCCACCCCCGCAGAATGGCAGCGGAAGATCGTCCGTGATCTGCGGTCGATACGGCACAGGGGCTGACCGGAGCGCATTCATGAATCACGAGGATCCCGTTCTGCTGCACACCGAGGGACGCGTCCGGCACATCACGCTCAACCGTCCACGCGCCCTCAACGCGCTGAACCACGTCATGGTGGCACGCGTCGACGAAGCGCTCGCCGAGGCCGAACACGACGACTCCGTCATCGCCGTCCTGATCACCGGAGCGGGCGAACGCGGCCTCTGCGCGGGCGGCGACATCCGCTCCATCTACGAGGACGCCCGCGCCGGGAACGACGCGTCGACGGGCTTCTGGCGCGACGAGTACCGGCTCAACGCCCGCATCGCCCGCTTCCCCAAGCCGTACGTCGCGATCATGGACGGCATCGTGATGGGCGGAGGCGTCGGAGTCTCGGCCCACGGGGACGTCCGTGTCGTCACCGAACGCTCACGCGTCGCCATGCCCGAGACCGGAATCGGGTTCGTCCCCGACGTGGGCGGAACGCACCTCCTCGCCGCGGCACCCGGGGAACTGGGCACCCATCTGGCCCTCACCGCGGACGCGGCCGGTCCCGGCGACGCGCTGCTGTGCGGGCTCGCCGACCACTTCGTCCCGTCGCACCACCTCACCGCGCTCGTCACGGACCTCGCCGGCTGCGGCACGGCCACGGAGATCGAGAAGGCGGTGCTGCGGTACGCCTCGCCCGCACCGGCCGGTGAGCTGGCCGAACACCGGGAGTGGATCGACTCCTGCTACCGGGCCGACACCGTCGAGGAGATCGTCGACCGGCTCCGCAGCAGCGGCGTCCCAGCCGCCGAACGGGCCGCCGGGACGATCATGGCCAAGTCGCCCACCGCGCTCAGGGTGACCCTCGCCGCGCTGCGCCGGGCCCGTGGACTCAACAGCCTGGAAGCAGTGCTGGACCAGGAATACCGCACCTCGTGCACCGCCTTCACCAGGCCCGACCTGGTGGAGGGCGTGCGGGCCCAGATCATCGACAAGGACCGTTCCCCGCAGTGGAGCCCGGCGGCCCTCGCCGACGTCACCGACGCGGACGTGGAGCTCTTCTTCGCCCCGCTGGGCGACCGGGAACTCGGCCTGGCCCCCATCCAGCAGACGGGCCCGGCCACCGGTTCCCCGACGGAGCACTGAGCCGGTACGGGCCGCCCGCACCCGGGGCGGAGCCGTCACGACAGGACGGACCCGCCCCGGAGCACGCACGGACTCAGAGTTCTCCCGGGCCGTCCACCACACGGAAGGGCACGCCGAGGAGCCCGGCCGCCGCTCTGAGGTCCTTGGCGCGGTGGCCGGTGCACAGCGTCCAGTGATGGCCGACCCCCGTCGCGGACCAGGCGTCCGTCCACTCGCCGGGATCGAAGCCGAAGTCGACCCGGGACGTGGTGTTGCCGATCTCCAGCAACGGTCCCGGCACGACCTCCCCCTCGGAGGCGATGAAGGTGAGGGTGCCGTCGGCCTCCTGCCCGATGCCGAACGTGGTGACCGGGCCGTGCTCGACGTCGAATTCCACGCTGACGCCCCAGCCGCGCTTGCCGTGGTAGACGCCGAGCCCGCGCAGCAGCGGGTCCCCGGAACTGATCGCGAGATGGGCGGGACCGTCATGGCCCATCTCGACGACCCGGTCCCGGAAATTGAGGGCCTGGAACTCGGTGAAGGAACCACCCGCCCCCAGGGTGTCGGCGACCAGCATGGCCAGACTGGTGCGCAGCTCGTACTCCCCGGCCATCGGGACGCCGCGCGCGGTCAGCAGCGAAGCGCCCAGGATCATCCCGGCGCCGAGCCGTTCGTGGATCTCGCCCTCCAGACCGCGGTGGTAGTAGGCGAGGCTGTCCAGCCCGAAGTCCTCCACCAGCCGGTCCAGCCCGACCGAGACCCGGGCCGCCCACGCGAGGTCGTCCTCGTCGACGGAACCGTCGAGCGTGAAGACCTCACGCGCCAGCGCGACGCGTTCGGAGGCGGCCGCGTCCGTCACGGCGGTGACCCGGACCCGCAGATCGTCGAACTCGAGGACCTCGACGTGCCCGCCGAACCGGGTGGAGACCAGCGTCATGTCGGTGGACACGTCGAGCATGCCGGGATAGAGGTGGCCCATCAAACCGTGCCGCCCGTGGCGCAGCACCCCGCGCACCCGGGCGGCACGGATCCAGAGGCGGATCCTCTCCCAGGCGTTCTCGTCGCGCAGATGGCCCGACACGGACCGGAAGGGGATCCCGCCGCGCCGGAACACATTGGCGATCTCCGGCAGCGGGCACTGACCGCAGTAGGCCAGCCACGCCCCCGTGTCCGTGTTCGCGTGGTCCATCGCCTCGGTCGGCTGGAGGTCGATGACCAGCACCGGAGCGTGGGCGCGCTGGGCGACGGGCAGGACCATCGAGGCCGTGAGGTACGTCGTCAGGAACGTCACGACGATGTCGCAGTCGGCCGCGCGCAGCTTCCCGGCCGCCCCGGCGGCCTCCTGCGGATCGGAGACGAAGCCGGCGTCGACGACCTCGCAGTCCATCTCCTCGAACCGTTCGGTCACGAAGCGCGCGGATTCCCGCAACCGTTCGAGGAGACCGGGGAACTGCGGCCAGTACGCGCCGAGCCCGCCGGAGACCAGACCCACACGGGTACGACGGCGTGTGACGCGGGTGAGTGCGGAGCCCGGCACAGCGGGCGGGACATCAGCCATGGGTTTCCTTCCTCCGTCTTCCGTACCGGGTCCGGTCCGCCCCCGTGGGCGCCCGGACCGCTGTCGAGGGCGGGACACCGGGCGCCCGGACCGGCTCCAGCCGTGCGGCCGCCCGGTCCCACTCCCGTTGATCGCCCCGCGGGGTGTAGTGACGCAATTCCTGGGTCCGTGCCACGAGCCGTCTCATGTCGTCGAGGCCCCCCACCAGCCCGTGGGCACGGGCCTGCAACAGGATGTTGCCGAGCGCGGTCGCCTCGGCGGGACCGGCCGTGACGGGGAGCCCGGTGGCGTCCGAGGTCCACTGGCACAGCAGCGCGTTGCGCGACCCCCCGCCGACGAGATGGATCCGGACCGGCTCCCGCCCCGCGAGGGCGGCGGCCAGGCGCAACGCCCTGCGATGTGCCAGCGCCAGACTCTCCAGCACGCAGCGCACGTACCCGCCGGGACCGTCCGGCGGTGCCTGCCCGGTCCGCGCGAGGTGGGCGTCGATGCGCGCCGGCATGTCGCCCGGTGCGAGGAACGCCTCGTCGTCCGGGTCGATCACCGCGGCGAACGGCCGGGCCCGGGCCGCCTCCGCGAGCAGCCGGTCCAGCCCCGGGGAGACGCCCTGCCGGTCCCACGTCCGACGACACTCCTCCAGCAGCCACAGCCCCATGACGTTGCGGAGATAGCGGATGGTGCCGTCCACCCCGCGCTCATTGGTGAAGTTCGCCGCCCGGGACTCCTCCGTCAGGACCGGGGCCGTCAGTTCGAGCCCCGCCAACGACCACGTGCCGCAGGAGAGATACGCGAACCCCGGCTCCGTCGCGGGCACCGCGGCGACCGCCGACGCGGTGTCGTGCGAGGCGACGGTCGTCACCGGCGTCCCGGCGGGCAGACCGGTGTACTCGGCGACGTGCGGCAGCAGTGTCCCCGCAGGATCACCGGGCTCGCGCAGCGGCGGGAACCACGAACGGTCCAGCCCCAGCCGGCCGATCAGCGCATCGGACCAGGTCCCGGCGGATGCGTCGAACAGACCGGTCGTCGACGCGTTGGTGATCTCCGCACCCACCGATCCCGTCAGCCAGTGCGTCAGCAGATCGGGGATCAGCAGCACCGTCCGCGCAGCCTCCCACTGGGCACTCGTACGGTGGGCGGCCAACTGGAACACCGTGTTGAACGGCAACTGCTGCAACCCGCCGACGGCGTACAGCTCCCGCCCGTCGCACTCGGCCAGCACCCGGCGGGCGGCCTCGGCGTTCCGGTCGTCGCGGTAGTGGAACGGCGGCCCCAGCAGCACCCCGTCGGCATCGAGGAGGCCGTAGTCGACCGCCCAGGTGTCGATGCCGACCGAGGCGACCGGACCCGTGCGGGCGGCGGCCCGCAGCCCGTCCAGCATCCCCTGGTACAGGGCGAGCACGTCCCACCGCAGCCCGTCCGGCAAACGGACCGGCGTATTGGGGAAACGGTGCGCCTCGGACGGGACGAGCTCCCCGGGCCCCACCCGGCCGGTGATCACCCGGCCGCTGGTCGCACCGAGGTCCACGGCCGCGAAGACCGCCCCGCTCCCTGACGTCACGGACACGGCGACCTCCTTCCGGCCGGGGCGGCGGCGCGGATCATCGCAGGAACGCCGCGGCCACACCGGCATCGACGGGAATGTGCAGCCCCGTCGTGTGCGTGAGGTCGCCGCCCGTCAGCGCGAAGACTGCGTTGGCCACGTGTTCCGGGAGCACCTCGCGCTTGAGGAGCGTGCGCTGGGCGTAGAACTCCCCGAGCTTCTCCTCCTCGATGCCGTACGTGGCCGCGCGCTGGGCACCCCAGCCCGATGCGAAGATTCCCGAACCGCGCACCACACCGTCGGGGTTGACGCCGTTGACCCGGATCCCGTGCTCGCCCAGCTCGGCCGCCAGCAGCCGCACCTGATGGGCCTGGTCGGCCTTGGTGGCCGAGTAGGCGATGTTGTTCGGGCCCGCGAACACCGCGTTCTTCGACGTGACGTAGACGATGTCACCGCCGAGGCCCTGGACCCGCATCATCCGGGCGGCCTCCCGCGACACCAGGAACGAGCCGCGCGCCATGATGTCGTGCTGGAGGTCCCAGTCCTGTGCGGTGGTCTCCAACAGAGGCTTCGAGACGGAGATCCCGGCGTTGTTCACGACGAGGTCCACACCGCCGAACGCGAGCGCGGCGGCCCCGAACGCAGCGGCGATCTGCCGCTCGTCGGTCACGTCGGCCGTCACCGCGACGGCCGCGTCGGGCCCGCCGAGCTCCTGCGCCACCGAGGCGGCGTTCTCGGCGTCGCGGTCCGCGACGACGACACACGCCCCCTCCGCGACCAGTCGGTGCGCGATGGCCCTGCCGATGCCGGACCCCGCACCCGTGACCAGCGCCACCCGGGTCGCCAGGGGCCTGGGCCTCGGCATCCGACGCAGCTTGGCCTCCTCCAGCTCCCAGTACTCGATCCGGAACTTTTCGGATTCCTCGATCGGGGCGTACGAGGAGACGGCCTCGGCACCGCGCATCACCTGGATGGCGTTGAGGTAGAACTCCCCGGCGACCCGGGCCGTCTGCTTGTCCTTGCCGAAGGAGAACATGCCGACCCCGGGCACCAGCACGATCGCCGGGTCCGCACCGCGCATCTCGGGGGAGTCGGGCGAGGCGTGCCGCTCGTAGTAGGCGCGGTACTCCTCCCGGTACTCCGCGTGCAGTTCCCGCAGCCGCGCCTCGGCCTCGGCCGGCGGGGCGTCCGCGGGCAGGTCGAGAACCAGCGGCCGGACCTTCGTACGGAGAAAATGGTCCGGGCACGAGGTGCCGAGCGCGGCGAGCCGCGGATGCCCGGTGCGGGCGAGGAAGTCCAGCACCGGTTCCGCGTCGGTGAAGTGACCCACCTGCGGACGGTCGGTGGAGACCAGCCCGCGGATCAACGGGGCGAGCGCCGCCGCACGCTCCCGGCGCCGCTCCTCGGCCAATGGCTCCCGGCCCGCCCACACGGGACCGAACGGCTCGGCCCTGCCGCGCTCGTCCAGGAACGCCTCGGCGGTGCGGATCATCCAGAGGGCGTTGCGCTCGCACTCCTGGGACGTCTCGCCCCAGGCCGTGATGCCGTGCCCGCCCAGGATCACACCGACGGCCCGGGGGTTCGCCTCCTTGACCGCGGCGATGTCCAGGCCGAGCTGGAAACCGGGCCTGCGCCAGCCCACCCAGGCCACCTTGTCGCCGAAGCACTCCGCCGTGAGCTTCTCGCCGTCGGCGGCGCACGCCAGCGCGATACCCGAGTCCGGATGCAGATGGTCGACGTGCGCGGCCCCGACCAGGGCGTGCATCGCCGTGTCGATGGACGGGGCGGCGCCGCCCCTGCCGTGCAGGCAGTAGTCGAACGCCGCCACCATCTCGTCCTCGCGATCCACCCCCGGATACACATCCTCCAGCGCGCGCACCCGGTCCAGGCGCAGCACGGCGAGACCCGCCTCGGTCAGGGTGCCGAGATCGCCCCCGGACCCCTTGACCCACAGCAGTTCGGTCTCGCGGCCGGTGACCGGATCGATCTCGGTGGCCTTGGCCGAGGCGTTGCCGCCGGCGTAGTTGGTGTTGCGGGGATCGGAGCCGATGCGGTGGGCGCGCTCCAGCAGCGCGGCGACTTCGGGATGCGTCGCGGAGGTCATGGAATTCCTTCGTGGTCCGGAGAGGGAGAGGAGCGGAACGGGGCGGACGTACGGGGGAGGAGACCGGAACAGGCCGGACGTACGGGGGAGGGGCGGGGGTCAGGCGCCCCAGCCGGCCTGCTCGCCGCCGACCCGGGCGGCGGCGATCCGCTCCTGATTTCCGGAGGCCAGATACGCGGCGAACGGGTCTCCGGCCAGGCCGATTTCCTCACGCACCTCGGCGAGCAGCGGACGGACGTCGGTGTTGTAGGCGTCCATCAGGACGCCGTTCGCCGCCAGCACGTCACCGGACCGCTGCGCCGCCGCCAGCGCCGTCGCGTCGACCAGCAACGCCTTGGCGGTCGCCTCCTGCACATTGGCGACCGATCGGATCACGGCCGGGATCTTCGCCTCGATGTTGTGGCACTGGTCGAGCATGAAGTTGACGTTCGTCTCGGGCATCAGGCCGCCGTTCCTGACCACCTCGTGCATGATCCGGAACAACTGGAACGGGTCGGCGGCCCCGACCATCAGGTCGTCGTCGGCGTAGAACCGGGAGTTGAAGTCGAACGCGCCGAGCTTCCCGGCGCGCAGCAGGAACGCCACGATGAACTCGATGTTGGTGCCCGGTGCGTGATGCCCGGTGTCCACGACCACCTGGGCCTTCGGCCCGAGATTCAGGCAGTGCGCGTACGCCGTGCCCCAGTCCGGCACATCCATCGTGTAGAACGCGGGCTCGAAGAGCTTGTACTCCAGCAGCATCCGCTGGTCGTCGCCGAGGCGCTCGTAGACCTCGGTCAGGGCCTCGGCGAGCCGGTCCTGCCGGGCCACGATGTCGTCCTGCCCCGGGTAGTTGGTGCCGTCGGAGAACCAGAGCTTGAGATCGGGGGATCCGGTCTCGTCCATGATGTCGACGCACTCCAGCAGGTGGCCGGTGGCCTTGCGGCGCACCGCGGGGTCGGGGTGGGTGACCGAACCGAGCTTGAAGTCGTCGTCCTGGAAGACGTTGGAGTTGATCGCGCCGATCCGCACGCCGAGGCTCTCGGCGTGCCGGTTCAGCTTGGTGTAGTCCTCGACCTTGTCCCACGGGATGTGCAGGGACACCTTCGGTGCCACGCCCGTGAACGCGTGCACCTGCGCCGCGTCCTCCAGTTTCTCGAACGGGTCGCGCGGAACCCCCGGTTGCGCGAACACTTTGAAACGCGTCCCGGAGTTCCCGTAACCCCATGAAGGCGTCTCGATCACCTGGGACTTCAGGGTTTCCTTGACGGTCGACACATCGGACATGAGTACCTCTCAAGGGGGGATCCAGCGACCGGGAACCGGTCGGACCGAAGAGGGTGTGAATCGTTTCAGTTCGGTCGTACGGTAGGTTCTCCCATAGTGCTGGTCAATCGGCCGGTCGGGTTGTTCTTCCGTCTTGAATCAATTCACCGCATGTGCGAAAGGGCGCGCATCGGGGGAGGAGCTGATCGCCCCGACGGGTTGGGCCGGTGCGGGACAGCAGGCCGTGAGCGCCCTCGGAGCAGCGCTCGGTCCGCCGACTCGCCCACAGCATGGTGACGCATCGGGGCGGCCGGGTGAAGAGGGCCTCACGGTGCCCGAGGGCGACGGCGCCCACCGGCCGCCGGGCAGGGTATCCGTCAAGGGAGGCGACAGGAACACCGGCCGTCGGACGCGGCGACGGGTTCGACGGGCCCGGTCAGTGACCGCCGGGCATGCTCGGGCGGAGCGAACGCACCAGGTCGAAGAACCGGGACTCGTTGCCGCGCAGCCCCGCGTGCCGCAGTGCGCCGTCGGCCTCCGCGATCGGCGATGCGAGCAACGGCACGTACAGAGGGCCGTCGTCCGGCTCCGCGAGCGCGGCCCGAGTGGCCTCCAGCAGTCGGACGTAGGCCTGGGCCGCGGCGAGTTCGTCATCGCGCATCTCAGCATCTCCCTGTCAGAGGGGTCGGACGCACCAGCATCCCCCATGGGTCCGACAACGCCCGACGCGGCGACGCGCGGACACGCGCTATCGGTCGTTCGGTCGCCGGACGGCGGGCGGCGGCTCCACCTCCAGAAATCTTCGGCGGCGGGCTCCCCGGTACAGCAGCACCGTCCAGCCCAACTCCCGCAGCACCTCCGCACACCGGTTCAACCCGTCCGCCTCCGAATGGGCCGCTCCGCTGCCGGGCGCACCGAGCCATTCGACACGGACACCGCCCGGCGCCTCGCCCCGCTCCAGGCGGTACCCGGTCGCGGTACGGATCCCCGATCCGTCGACGGCCGAGGCGGCCAGGCCCGATGCCTCCAGGGCGATGGCCACGGCCCGCACCGGCCGGTGCGTCTCCCAGGACGCGGGAACCCCCTCCGGGGCGGCGTGCCCGGTGTTCGTCAGCCGACGGATCTGCAGCATCCCCTCGAACGCGGTCCGTACCGAAGCCGCGCGCCCCGGGTCCGGTGCGGGAGCCGGCGGACCGTCCCCGGTGGCCGGCTCGAACCCGGTCTCGTGCTCGGTGCCCATCAGTGCCCCCTTCGCCCCTGCGGTACTGCCGACAGTGTGCGCCGCCCCACTGACAACGACCCGGGTGCCGCGCCCCGGCCGCCGAGGCAACGGCCCGCCCGGGACCGGGACGGGGCCGCGCACGCCATGTGACGCATCGTCCCGTAACCGGCCCGCGGCGGCCCGGCGCACGCAGCCGATCATGAAATCGGTGTGCGCGGGTGACATGGCCCGATAGGCTCGAACGCCCGACAGCTCCGTACCCCAGAGGATTCACGCACTGTGCCCGACAACGTCCAAGGCCCCGGCACCGCCCCCATCGACCGTGCCGGGCTGCGCGCCGACTGCGCGAACTGTTTCGGGCTGTGCTGCGTCGCGCTGACCCTGACCCGGTCCGCGGACTTCGCGATCGACAAGGACGCGGGGGAGCCCTGCCGCAACCTCCAGGAGGACTTCCGCTGCGGCATCCACACCCGGCTGCGGACACAGGGCTTTCCCGGCTGCACCGTGTACGACTGCTTCGGGGCCGGTCAGAAGGTCTCCGCAGAGACCTACGGCGGACAGGACTGGCGCTCGGCGCCGCAGACCGCCCGGCAGATGTTCCAGGTGTTTCCGGTGATGCGGCAGCTCCACGAACTCCTCTGGTATCTCACGGAGGCGCTGTCCCTGGAGCCGGCGCGGTCCCTGCGAGGTGACCTCCGGCGCACCCTCGACGCCACGGAACGCCTCACCCGTCTTCCGGCGGACGAACTCGCGGGCCTCGACGTGTCCGGTCACCGCGACGAGGCGGCCCGGCTCCTGCTCCGCACCAGCGAACTCGTACGGGCGACGGCGCCGCGCGGGAAGAAGCGCCACCGCCGGGGCGCCGACCTGATCGGGGCCCGGCTGCGCGGCGCCGACATGAGGGGTGCCGATCTGCGGGGTGCGTACCTGATCGCGGCGGACCTCACCGGTGCCGATCTCCGCCTGGCCGACCTGATCGGCGCCGACTTCCGGGACGCCGATCTGTCCGGAGCGGACCTCACCGGGAGCCTCTTCCTCACCCAGGCCCAGCTCAACGCGGCCAGGGGCGATGCGGCGACGAAACTCCCGCGGTCCCTCGACCGCCCCGCCCACTGGACCGGGTGAGCACCGGGGCGAGTACCGTCGACGGCGGGCGATCCGGACCGCGAGCCGGCGACCGGGCACCGAGCCCGCGACACCGGCACGAATCGACCGGCACGGCGGGGCACTGCCGACGTGTCTGATTCGTTGCACTGTGTGGCGTACCCGGAGCGCCGTCGCCGACCGGACCGAGGAGTCCCGCACATGCCCAGCAGTACCGACCGCAGCCGCACCGACACGAGCCACCGGGACGGGAGCCGCACCCGCCTGGTGGAGCGGCTCATGGAGCAGTTCCCGCACGTCCCCCGGGAAGCCGTCATCAAGGAGGACCTCCTGCGCGGCGGCGTGGCGTTCGACGAGTCCGCGCTCAGCGACAACGAGGACGGCGACGTCAAGCCGAAGTCGTACTTCATCTTCTCGTTCGACCACGGCACGCTCCCCGAGCTCGGCGCGGCCGCGCTCCGCCGCCCGCCGGAGGAGATCGTCCTCACCGGCGGCCCGTACGACCTGCGCAGGACCGTGGTGTCGGTACGGGTCAACCCCGCGTCCCCCTACCGGGTCGCGGCCGACGAGGGCGGCGTGCTCGGGCTGTACCTCGACGGCCGGCGGATCTCCGACGTGGGTCTGCCGCCCATGCCGGACTACTACCGCCACACCCTGGAGAACGGCAAGTCCGTGATGGAGGTGGCACCCACCATCCAGTGGGGCTACCTCGTGTACCTGACGGTCTTCCGGGTCTGCCAGTACTTCGGGGCGAAGGAGGAGTGCCAGTACTGCGACATCAACCACAACTGGCGCCAGCACAAGGCGGCGGGCCGTCCGTACACCGGGGTGAAGCCGGTCGAGGAGGTCCTGGAGGCGCTGGCCATCATCGACAAGTACGACACCGCGAAGACCTCCACGGCCTACACGCTCACCGGCGGCGCCATCACCTCCCACATCGGCGGCCGTGACGAGGCCGACTTCTACGGGCAGTACGCCAAGGCCATCGAGGAGCGCTTCCCCGGCCGCTGGATCGGCAAGGTCGTCGCCCAGGCCCTGCCCAAGGCCGACGTGCAGCGCTTCCACGACTACGGCGTGCAGATCTATCACCCCAACTACGAGGTGTGGGACCGCAGGCTGTTCGAGCTCTACTGCCCGGGCAAGGAGCGTTACGTGGGCCGCGACGAGTGGCACCGCCGCATCCTGGACTCCGCCGAGGTCTTCGGCGCCCGGAACGTCATCCCCAACTTCGTCGCCGGTGTGGAGATGGCCGCGCCCTTCGGTTTCACCACGGTGGACGAGGCCATCGCCTCGACCACCGAGGGCCTGCGCTTCTTCATGTCGCACGGCATCACCCCGCGGTTCACCACCTGGTGCCCGGAACCCACCACCCCGCTCGGGAAGACCAACCCGGACGGAGCGCCGCTGGAGTACCACATCCGCCTGCTGGACGCCTACCGCGCGACGATGGAGGAGTACGGGCTCAGCTCGCCCCCCGGCTACGGCCCGCCCGGCCCCGGGCGCGCGGTCTTCTCCGTCAGCTCCTTCATGGACAGCCTCCCGGCCGCTCCGGACGACGAGCGGTAACGCCGGACGGACGACCGCCCGCCACCGGGCCCTCGGTCCGACCGGGCCCGGTGGCGGACGGTGGCGGGCGGCAGCGATGGAAAAACGATTCGCCCGTTCACCCGGAGGATGGGAACGAGCGGCGGCGGGCACCTACAGGGAGAGAACCGGAACCACCAGGGTCAGTGGAAGGCGGTGCCCATGCTGCATGGCGTCGACGTCAGTTCCCATCAGCCGTCCTTCGATACGGACGGGCTGGACTTCGTCCTCATCAAGGCCACCGAGGGCCGTTCGTACATCAATCCACGCCTCTCGGAACAGGTGAAGCGTGCCCGGGACGCGGAATGCGTGGTCGGCTTCTACCACTTTCTCTGGCCGGGGAACATCAAGGCCCAGGCGGAGTACTTCGTGAGCAAGGCTCCGGAGAAGGCGGGCGATCTGCTCGCGGTGGACTGGGAGGAGAACGGCGAGGGCACGAGGGCGAGCAACGCGGAGAAGGACAGCTTCATCCGTGAGGTCAAACGGCTGAGGCCCCATCACAAGGTCCTGCTGTACTGCAATCGTCACTTCTGGCTGAACCACGACACCACCTCGTACGCGGGGGACGGTCTCTGGATCGCCGACTACGTGACCGCCGGAAAGCCCAGGATCAAGGCGTCCTGGCGCATCCACCAGTACACGGACCAGCCGCTCGACAAGGACGTCGCCGACTTCGCCTCGCGGAGCGCCATGCGCGACTGGGCCCGGGGATAGCTGCCGAACAGGGCACGGGGGAGTGTGGTCCGGGGCCGTTCAGTAGGACTGCAACTCGATGAGATGGCCCTCGGGGTCGCGCACATGCGCGGTGCGGAGCCCCGGACCCCAGTCCGGCCGGTCGCACGCCCCGGCGACCGGGCCGGCCCCGTGCTCCAGGCACAGGGCCAGCCCGGCGTCGACGTCGGAGACCCGGCAGACGAACATCGACCGGTCCTGGGCGGGAGGCGCCGTGGCCGGCAGCCCGGCGGTACCGGTGACGGCGGCCATCACGCCGCGGTCGAAGAGCGCCAGTACCCCCTGGCCGTCGACGTCCCAGTGCGCGTACGGGCCGGACTCGCTGCCACTGGTCCGGTCCGCCCCGATCAGGTCCGGCAGCAGACCGTCGTAGAAGCGGAAGCAGGCGGCGAACGCGCTCACCAGCAGCCGAGGGTGCAGGGCATCCATGAACCACTCCAAAATAGTAGGTGCAAACCTATCATTGGTGTGCGCCTAAGATAGTGTCAATGAGTGAGACCCCGCCCAGCCTCCTGGGACTTACGACCTATCTGATGTCCAAGACCGGAAAGACGGCACGCGGTCGGCTGGCGGCGCGGCTGGCCGAGCGCGGGCTGCGACTCTGGCACATGGCCGTCCTGTCGGCGCTGGCCGATTTCGGCCCCCATGTGCAACGGGAGCTGGCGTCCCGGCTCGGGATCGACCGGAGCGACATCGTCAAGATCGTGGATGACCTCGCGGTGGCCGGATTCGTCGACCGGGCCAGGGACGCCGACGACCGTCGCCGGGTGACCGTCACCCTCGCCCCGGCCGGTCGCGAGGTGCTCTCCGAACTCCAGGCCGAGGCACTGGCGGTGCAGAAGGAGCTGCTCGCCCCCTTGAACCGGCGTGAACAGGACCAGTTGGCGGCGCTGCTGAGGCGGGTTCACACTCACGCCTGTACGTGACCCGACAGGTCGCGGCCGACGTGCCGGTCGACGGCCCGTGCCTGGCGGGGTGGGGGGATCCCTCGGGAAGGTCGCGTCGGGCCGGATTCCGTGTCGCTGCGGTCGGGTTCGCGAGTGATGGTTCCGGAACCTGTCCATTGGCATGGACCTGATGGGTGGGCTGCGTTACAGTCCGATGCGGCATCTCCTGAGAGCGCTCTCAGACGAGGCCTCTCGCATGCCCCTGTTCCTCCCCCACCATGCCGGAACAACAGAAGGGCCACTCCCTTGAGACACATGACTGCGCTGCGCGCGAGTCTGGCCGCCACGCTCGTCGTCGGAGCCTGGGCGACCGTGGGACTCGCCACGGCATCGGCCTCGCCCGTCGCCGTGGACCAGCCCTCCAGCACCTCTGGTTCCTCCAGCACCTCCCGTGCCGAGGCTGCGGACGAGCCGGCGTCCACCGGTCTGCTCTCCGCCATGCAGAGGGACCTCGGACTGACGGAAAGCCGGGCCAGGGCGCGGCTGGCCGCGGAGAAGACCGCGACCGCCGTACAAGGCAAGGCGCAACGGGCCGCAGGATCCTCGTACGCCGGCTCCTGGTTCGATCCGGCCACGGGCAAGCTCAACGTGGCCGTCACCGACAGCCGGAGGGCCGGGGCCGTGGAAGCGGCGGGCGCGTCCGCCCGGGTGGTGCGCCACAGTGCCCGACAGCTCGACGCGACCAAGGCCCGGATCGACAAGATGTCCGCACCGGCCGGCGTCAGCAGCTGGCACGTCGACCCGAAGACCAACCGGGTCGTCGTCGGCGTCGTCGCGTCGGCGCAGGATGACAACGATGTCCGCGCCTTCGTGGCCAAGGCCCGCGAGGCCGGTCCCGTCCTGGTGAAGCGGACGCCCGAGGCGCCCAGGACCTTCGCCGCCGGGACGGTGGGCGGCGACCCCTACTACACGGGCAACGTCCGGTGCTCCATCGGCTTCTCCGTGCACGGCGGGTTCGTCACGGCGGGGCACTGCGGCCAGGCGGGCGCGGCGGTCAGCGGATGGGACCGGTCGGCCATCGGCAACTTCCAGGGATCGTCCTTCCCCGACAACGACTACGCCTGGGTCGGCGTGGGCAACGGCTGGTGGACCGTTCCCGTCGTGCTGGGCTGGGGCACCGTCTCGGACCAGCTGGTACGGGGCTCCGCGGAGGCGCCCGTCGGCGCCTCGATATGCCGTTCCGGTTCCACGACCCACTGGCACTGCGGCAACGTGCTGGCCAAGAACGAAACCGTGAACTACAGCCAGGGTGCCGTCCACCAGATGACCAAGACGAGCGTCTGCGCCGAGCCGGGTGACTCCGGAGGTTCCTTCATCAGCGGGGACCAGGCCCAGGGGGTCACCTCGGGCGGCTGGGGCAACTGCTCCGGCGGCGGGGAGACATGGCACCAGCCGATCAACGAGATCCTGAACCGGTACGGGCTGACACTGCACACGGCCTGATGACGGTACGCGAGGGCCGGCCGCGGCCGGCCCTCGCGTGGGCCCGGAGCCTGCCACGACACGGGTTCTGCCGCCCGCGCGGCAGGTCCCGTCGTGCGGGCGGCGGGCCCTGGTGCGCGGGCGGGCAGCGCGAATCCTGTGAGGCCGGGCGATGGCTCCGGCCACCGGTCGGGAACCGACGAGCGACGAGTGCCGTCTGCGGGTGGGACTGCCGCGCACCGTTCCGTACCGGAGTCGGACGATGGCGTCCCGGGCCTGACCATTCGGCTCCGGCCATTCGGTCCGGAACGGGCAAGTGCCGTCTTACCCTTCGTCGTCCGGTGTGACGTCGCGGAAGTCGTTCAGCCAGTCGCCCGCGATCAGATCGCGGATGCCGTCGAGGGCTTCCTCGGTCCGGCCCCGGGCATAAAGGGCCGCCCCGTCGTCGTCGCGGAGCAGGGCGTCGGGGCCGAGGAACCAGCGAATGCCGGACCCATTCTCACAGGCCGGGTAGGAGGGGAAGGGAAGCCGGACGCACTTCTGCTCCAACAGCCCGGCGCCGTGTTCGTCGAAGTCCAGCAGGAAGTCGCAGAGTTCGTCATCCGCCTGTACGGACTCCGAGAGAACGGTCTCGACGAGCGCCAGGGAGAGCCGGTCCAGCCAGGGCTCCCATCGTTCGGCGCTCTTGTCGGCCAGGTCCGTCCGGACGAACACGGCAGGGTCCTCCTCGCCCAGCGCTTCGAGGAGGACGCCCCAGGAAACGGCCCCCTGGTTCTCGTGCCGGAAGACCAGGGCCTCCTGACCGTTGTCCACGTACAGTTCGGACGGGCCGAGCAGGGTGTCGTGGTTCCTGGTGAGATCCGTGCGGCGGCCGAACAGCAGATACGCCTCCCGCAGCGCCGGAGGCAGCCGGAGCCCCAGCCTCTCCTCCGCCGTCACGAGGTCGGCTTCGGGCAGGCCGTCCTCGTCACCGAGCGGCTTTGCCCAGTGCGCCGCGAAACCGCGGACGAACTCCCGGACACCGCCCGCCCCGTCGCCGTGAACAACGGAAGCGAGCGACTGAACCATGTCGAACTGGTATGCCATGTGGTGACTGTATATCGGCCTGATCAAGGCATCTCGCCGGGCGTTGGACAGCACTCCGCCAACGCCCCGACACCGACCACGGCCGGGATCGATATCGATGGCCGACGATGTCCCGTGGCGGCGGTGAGGAAGAATGCGGCCATGACTGGCCCGAGGATCCGTGTCGCCGCGTACGTGATCAGAGAGCGTCCGGTTCCCGAAGTGCTGGTGTTCGACCACGTCGGGATGCCGGCGGCCGGACCCCGGATTCCCGCCGGAGCGTTCGCTCGCCGATGAGCAGGACGCCTGGCTGGGCCGTATCGACCCCGGCGGGGCCACCCCGACCGGCGGCGGTGCATGAGCAACTGCCGGCCGCTCCATGGCCGGAGCCGTACCCGGTCTGCCGCCCGCCGGCCCGCTGACCCGCAGGCGTGTTCCAGCCCGCAGCCCATGGGAAAGGCCCCGTGAAAGCCTTGGGAAGGCCCCGGGAAACCCAACTGCGGTCCGGTATAAGCACTCCAACATCCTTGCCGAACAACTGCGTTGGCGCCGGACGAGCGGCGGCAGGCCTGCCTGTATCGTCGGCTCTTCGGGAGAAAGAAGCGCGGGCGTCCCACGAGCACGGATGCCTTCGCACGACCGGCAGTCCGACGACGTACCGGACCAGCGTGCCGGAGCACATGAGGAGCAGTGATGAGCCCGGAGTCGGTACTCCACCAGACGGATGTCGAGAACATGAGGAGCATCCCCGCCGGGGAGATCGTCCTGCGTGACGAGGGCACGAGAACGGAATGGAATGCCGAGGTCGGTGCCTTCCGGCTGGCGGCGCACCCCGTGACCCGCGAGCTGTACCACGCCGTTCAGGGCAGGACGCCCGGCGATTCGGCCGGGCCGTGCATGCCGATGACCGACATCTCCTGGAAGGAAGCCGTCGAGTTCTGCAACGCCCTCTCGCGGAAGGCTGGGTTCCGGCCCTGCTACACGACGGGCGAGGACCGCGACGGGCTGGACGTGATCTGCGACTGGCAGGCCGACGGCTACCGGCTCCCGTCCGAGGCGGAGTGGGAGTACGCGTGCAGAGCCGGAACCTCCGGTGTCCGTTACGGAGAACTGGACGAGATCGCCTGGCACCGCGGGAACTCCGGCGGCGAGGTACATGACATCGGGACCCGGGTTCCCAACGCATGGGGCCTGCACGACATGATCGGCAACGTGTGGGAATGGTGCTGGGACCTCTACGACCCCCGGGTCTACGGTCCGTACCGAGTGTTCCGCGGCGGCGGCGCATACGATCCGCCCCGGGGCTGCCGGGCATCGTGTCGGCGCAAGAGCCACCCCACCTTCCGCATCGACGACCTCGGATTCCGCCTCGCCCGGACAGGCGGCTGAGCCCGGGGCACGGGACATTCGGTCCGATCGGCCCGCCCGGTCGGACCCGCACCGAACGAAAGAACCTGAAGACATGGCCAAACAGCGAGTCACCGTCTGTGTCCCGTCCTGCGCGCCCGAGGACCTCCACCGGACCATCGGACGGGCCATGGCCCCGTTCGACTACAACCGCGCGGACCACCCCGACCCGGACTGGGTGGGGGAGTGGGACTACTGGTTCGTGTCCGGTGCCGACTGCCTGTTCGCCGTGCTCCCCGGGAACGAGCAGGACCCGAGACTCGTCCGTCGCGACGAGTGGACGGAGCCGCCGGTCGATCCTCCGCCCTCCCGGTGCCACGGCGGGCCGCGCGGGCTGCTCGACCTCGCGGTGGACCGCGACGAGGCCGCCGTACGGGCCCGCGTTCTGTGGCGGGAGTACCAGGAGTTCGCGACCGGCTACCCACCGGCCCTGCCGTACAGGTTCTTCGCGACCAGGGCCCACGTCGACCCGGTGACCCATCCTCGCGAGCGGGTCGTCGAGGAGTTCACCGACCAGCCGCTCGTCCGGGCCCTCATCGAGGCCCCGGACCTCAAGGGCCGGTTCACCGGCGACCCGGTCGCGTATTTCGGCGAGGACCTTGAGGCGTTCGCCGCCGAGCGGGTGGCCGAAGTGCTGCCCACGGCCACGCTGCTCACCCTGGACGGGCGCTGGATCGAGAGCGGCGGCCCCGAGTACCTCCGGATGTTCAACGAGCACCTGGAGTCCCTGCCGGCCGACACCATGGTCGTCCGGGTGCTCTACCACTCATGAGGCTTGTCCGGCCCCTTCTCGGCTTCTGCGGCATCGGCCGGTGACTCGTGCTCGCGGGGCCACGTTGCGTCCGGGTGAACCTGGAGGACCTTCGCGACCAGGTCGTGGATGAGATAGTCGCCGGGAGCCCGGTTTTCCTTGAGCCGGGAAAGGCCGCCGGGGCCGAACCAGTCGTAGGCGGTGTGCTCGGACCACTCCAGGGAGGGACGGTCCAGGTTGCCGTCCACTTCGATGAGGTAATCGGCCTCGTGCCGCTTTCCGGCACCGTCGTCGCCCGTCCAAGTGGTGATCCCGAGCAGGCGCCGGACGCGGCGCAGGCGCCAGCCGGTCTCCTCCTCGACCTCGCGGGCAAGTGCGTCCAGCAATGATTCACCGGGTTCGACGTGGCCGCCGACGATGTCCCAGCAGTCGGGGAAGAGCCGCCGGTCAGGGCCGCGTTTCTGGGCGAAGACCCTGCCGTCCCGGTCGAGGACGACTGCTCCGACCACCCAGACCTCGCCGTCGGCGGGTACGGGAACCTCGACGTCGGCCTCCACGATCACGTGGCGTTGGCTGTCTGACATGCCCTCACTGTAGGGCCGTGCCCGGTCATTGCCCCTGTCCCTGTCCCATATCTCTACCCGTGGCCATGGCCCGGATCGTTGGCCACGGCGGAACAGGGACGATTTTTCGAACACTGCGGACAGGTGCGGATCTGGGCGGTGGTCGGCGGCGGCAGACACGCACCGGTCAAAGGCGGAGAATGAATCCCATGGATCATCGGTTGCACCTCGATCGCACGCTCGACGAGCTGGACCCGCCCCACTGGGCTCCTCCTGCCGCCGACTCAACCCATCTGGTCCGCAAGGTGCATGAGCTGCGACGCGTTCCGCTGTGCGCACTCGGTCCGGCGGATCTGCGTACCCTCATCTCCCAACAGGTCGCGCTGCCGTACGTCCTTCCACTCGCAGTGCGCCTGCTGCTCGAGGAACCGCTGCTCGACGCATGCTTCTACGAGGGCGACCTGCTGCTCGCCGCCGTCAACGCCCCGGCTGCGGCCTGGGCCATGCTGCCGGACCTCGGCGCCCGGCTGCGCGACGTGATCGGGACACTGCCGGAGGCAGCGGTCGCCGACCTGCCCCGCGGCGCCACCGAGGAGATCGCCTGCTTTGCCGCGCGGCTCGAATCACTTCGCTGATCCGACGAAGGTGCGTACGGGTCCACGACCGGGCCAGGCATGAGGCCGCCGAAACTCTCGTTGTCCGGTTCCATTCGTGAGGGGCCGGAATCAGTTCTGGCCTTTGCCCCGGCCCTCATTCTTGTTCCAGCCCTTGTTTTACCCCTTGTTCTCGTCCTCGGGCAGGTGGAAGTAGACGGTCCCCGAACACCAGGAGCCGTACTCGGTCGGTTCCGACCTGATCACCACGTCCTGGATCTCGGCCGGGCCCAACCCCTCAATGGAGTCCGCCAGTCGCCGCAAGAGGGCCGGAACGTTGTCGCAACCGGGGCCGAAGGGGTTGGCCTGCGAGAAATGGCGCACAGTCCAATGTTCCGGAGTGTCAGTCATGGACCGATCGTAGGACCTGCCAATGCCGGATCAACGCGGATAACAGGGTTGATCAATCTGGTCGGGGCAGGGCGGGACGGTGAACGACCGGACAAGTCCAAGGGAGGAGAGGGCGGGACGGCAGAGGCTCCGCACCGCCTGCCACTCAAGGATGCCAGCGCGGCGCCTCGTCGTCGGGGACGTCCGGGCTGGCGAAGTGGAAGGGAACCGAGAGGTGGGCTGCGAGGGCGCGACCGGCCCGCTCGGCAGCTGTCGCTGCGAGGTGGCGTGGGCGGTGGTCCTTGTCCTCGCCGAGGTACTGCTCGGCTGTTGTCTGGTAGATGGTGGCCACCCGAGTCTCTCCTGCCGGGGCGGTGGTGATGGCCAGTAGATCCACGAACCAGTCGTGGACTGTGTCACCGTCCCAGACGGCCTCGATCGCCACGACGCGGCCGACGCACCCTGCCACCCGATACGCCAGTGAGTCCAGGTCGAGGGGGCTCTCAGGCTTGCGGGCGATCTGGTTGCCGTAGTGGAGGTAGCGGTCGGCGGCGATCAGTTGAGCGGTGCCAACTCCTATGCCGTGGGGAACGAGGCCGATGTCGGTGATGGTCTTCACCGCCCCGAGAAGGGAGTCCTGGAGGACGTACCCGTCGATCTCGTCGCGGATCCCGGCCGGCAGGCTCTCCCACCACTCGGTCCTGGCCGCCTTGTCCATACTCACCGAACCCCTCGTCTCCTTGAGGCCCTGGCGACGGGCCTGCGCCACCTTAACGTCGTCGAACCAGCACCTTCCACGACAACTGCCTTGCAGCTCCCGGCCGTCGAACCTGGGCATAACCCGTCCGACGGGGCGCTGCTCGTGGCGGGAACGGGGTGTCGGGTCGTCGTGAACTTGGTGACCTACCTGCCGAAGGGTTGATACAGGGTTCCGAAATGGGTTGGTCTGTCGTGTCTGGTTGGGTGGGTGTAGGGGTGTGCAAGGTGGGGGTTGTTGTCTGGGTGGGTTCCTGTCCGTGGTTGTGCGGGCTTCGTGTGGTGTGGAGGAGGGTGTGATGGGTGGTTCTGGTGGGTTTGGGGTGGGTGGTTCTGGTGGTTTTGGTGGTGTGTGGTGTGTTGAGCGGGGGTGGGTGACGGATGAGGAGTTGGCTGCGTTGGCTGTGGTGTTGTGTGTGTGGGGTGTGGGGTGTGGTGGGTGGTCGGGTTCGGGGGTTGTGGGGGGTTCGGGGGTTGTGGGTGTGGGGCGGGCGGGGTCGGGTTGGTGGCG
>NZ_JBEXPY010000032.1:58028-109273 GCF_040612315.1 Streptomyces sp. NPDC006435 | reverse complement strand
CCTGGAACGGGCGCGGACGGGCCGACCGTCGAAGACTGAGTTCTGGGGCCTCTCGTTTTCCCCCTGCCGTCCTCGTCGCTCCCCTCGCGCCGGGCCCGGCTCGGCCGGACCCGCTTCGGTTCGCCCGGCATCTTCGGGTGGTCGGGCGGGTACGGCAGATCGCCGAGCCCGCGCTCCCGTTCGTCCCGGTCCGCCAGTTCCAGCAGCCCGTCGAGCCGGAAGGCGTGGTCGTCCAGGTCCGCGTGCACGTCGCCCGCCTCGGCGCAGCGCGCGGGCATGGTCCGGATGTCGAAGTCGCGCGGCTCGGCGTCGTCGAGCTCCGCCCAGCGCAGCGGGGCGGAGACCGGGGCGTGGGGGCGGGCGCGCACGGAGTAGGCGGAGGCGATCGTGCGGTCACGGGCGGCCTGGTTGAAGTCGACGAAGATCCGTTCGCCGCGCTCCTCCTTCCACCAGGCGGTGGTCACCCGGTCCGGCATCCGGCGTTCCAGTTCGCGTCCGGCGGCGATGGTGGCGCGCCGGACCTCGGTGAAGGTCCAGCGCGGCTCGATGGGGACGAGGACGTGGATGCCCCGGCCCCCGGAGGTCTTGGGCCAGCCGCGCAGCCCGTGGTCGTCGAGCACGGACCGAAGTTCGTGGGCGGCCCGCACGGCGTCGGTGTAGTCCGTCCCCGGCTGCGGGTCGAGGTCGATGCGCAGTTCGTCCGGGTGGTCGGTGTCGGCGGCGCGGACCGGCCAGGGGTGGAAGGTGAGCGTGCCGAGGTTGGCCGCCCAGATGACGGCGGCGAGCCCGGTGGGGCTGATCTCGTCGGCGGTGCGGCCGCTCGGAAAGGCGATCCTGGCGGTGGGGATCCAGTCGGGGAGGTTCTTCGGGGCCCGTTTCTGGTAGAAGGACTCGCCGTCGACGCCGTCCACGAAGCGCTGGAGGGTCGTCGGCCGGTCGCGCAGGGCACGGGTGATGCCGGGGCCCACGGCCAGGAAGTACTCGGCCACGTCCCGCTTCGTGTAGCCCTTCTGCGGAAAGTAGACCTTGTCCGGGTGGGAGAGCCGTACGGCCCGTCCGTCGACCTCCAGCTCCACCGCTTTCGCCGCTGCGCCCATGACGGTCACGGTAGGCCGGGCCCCGTCGTGTCGCACATCGGAGGAATTGTGCGGTTCCACGGGTGAGAATCCGACCATGGACCTTCCGGTGATGCCTCCCGTGAAACCGATGCTCGCCAAGTCCGTGAAGGACATCCCGCCGGGCATGCAGTACGAGGCCAAGTGGGACGGCTTCCGTGCGATCGTGCACCGGGACGGCGACGAGGTGGTGATCGGCAGCCGCACCGGCAAGCCGCTCACCCGCTACTTCCCCGAGCTGGTCGCCGCCGTCCGGGAGAATCTGCCGTCGCGCTGCGTGGTCGACGGCGAGATCGTGATCGTGCACGAGGGGCGGCTGGACTTCGACCGGCTCGGTGAGCGTCTGCACCCCGCCGCCTCCCGGGTGCGGCTGCTCGCCGAGCGGACCCCGGCCGACCTGGTCGTCTTCGACGTCCTGGCGCTGGGGGACGACTCGCTGCTCGCCACCCCGCAGTCCGGCCGCCGCACAGTCCTGGAGGAGGCCCTGGCCGGTGCCGCGCCCCCGGTGCACCTCGCACCGGCGACCACGGACCCGGCGGTCGCCCGGCAGTGGTTCGAGCGGTACGAGGGCGCGGGGCTCGACGGTGTGGTGGCCAAGCCGCTCGACCTGCCGTACCGGCCCGACGTCCGGGCGATGTACAAGGTCAAGCACGAGCGGACCGCCGACTGCGTGGTGGCGGGGTACCGCTTCCACAGGAGCGGTCCGGTCGTCGGCTCGCTGCTGCTGGGCCTGTACGACTCCGAGGGGGTGCTGCAGCACGTCGGGGTCTGTGCGGCCTTCCCGATGCGGCGCCGCGAGGAGCTGGTGGCCGAGTTGGAGCCGCTGCGCGTCGGTTTCCCGGACCACCCGTGGGCGGCCTGGGCCGACGAGCGGGCGCACGAGGACGCCCGGCTGCCCGGGGCGCGGAACCGCTGGTCCGGGAAGAAGGACCAGTCATGGGTGGCGCTGCGCCCGGAGCGGGTCTGCGAGGTGGCGTACGACCACATGGAGGGCGACCGGTTCCGGCACACCGCCCGGTTCCGCCGGTGGCGGCCGGACCGCGCCCCCGCCGGCTGCACGTACGCGCAGCTGGAGGAGGTGGTGCGGTACGACCTGGCCGAGGTGTTCTCAGCCGGCTGACGGCGTCCCGGACGGGGTGGCGCACGGGTCCTCGCTCGTTCCCGGGTCGGGCGACGGCTCCTCGGTCCCGCCGGACGGGTCGGCCGGGTCCGGGCTCGGGCTCGGCGAGTCGGTGGGGCAGCCGGGGGCGGAATCCGTGGGGCTGGGGTCGGGGCTCGTGCCGGGGTCGGGCGAGGCCGGTCCGCTGTCCGTCGGGTCGGGCGACGGGGTGCCCGGCCCGGTGGGGTCGGGGGAACCGGTCGGGTCCGGGGAGCCGGTGGGCGATCCGGAGGGGTTCGGGCCGGTGGTCGGGGACGGGGACGGGCCGGGCGATCCGCCGGGCTGCGGGCCCACGACGATGCCGCCGCCAGTGCCGGGGCCCCCGACCGGGTGCTTCGGCTTGTTGGGGCCGCCCGCGCCGGGGCTCTTCGGGACGGTGCCCTTGCCGTCGGCCACCGTGTGGACGCCCTTGCGGTAGAACTCCAGCCAGGACAGCACGGTGCGCAGATAGGTGTCCGAGTGGTTGTAGCTGAGGATCGCCCGGTCCAGGTCGGCCTTGACCGACAGGTCGCGGGGTCCGGCGCACAGGTAGTGCCCGGCGGCGAGGGCGGCGTCGTAGATGTTGTTGGGGTCGCGGCGGCCGTCACCGTTGCCGTCCTTGCCCCAGTGCGCCCAGGTGGAGGGGATGAACTGCATCGGGCCGACCGCCCGGTCGTAGGTCCGGTCGCCGTCGTACGCGCCGCCGTCGGTGTCCCGGATGCGGGCGAATCCGGCGCCGTCGAGCACCGGGCCGAGGATCGGGGTGGTCGTCGTGCCGTGGGCGTCGACCCGTCCCCCGCCCGCCTGGCCGGACTCGACCTTGCCGATCGCCGCGAGCAGTTGCCAGGGCAGGCGGCATCCCGGGTCGGTCCGTCCGAGCGCGCCCTCCGCCTTGCGGTAGGCGGCGAGGACGGTGGCCGGGATGCCCGCCTCGGTCCACGAGCGGACGGCGTCCGGGTTCCGCTTCTCCCCGGCCTTCGGCGGCTCGGGCGACTGCAGCGGGGGCAGCTCGGTGTGGTACGAGTCGTCGTTGGGAACCTGCGACCACTTGACCTCGTCGGCCTCCCGGCTCTCCTTCGCGGTCGGTTCGTGGCCGGCCGGTGACGGGGCCTGGGACGCGGTGAGCGCGGCCATCGCCGCGACGGCGGCCGCCGTGCCGCCGAGTCCGCGGCGCATCGTGCCGTTGAACCTCATGCGTGCTCCCCTCTCCCCCGGGTCACCGGGTGAACGTGTCGATGGCGGAGATCCGCCAGGTGCCGCCGCGCCGGACGGCGTCCACGGCGAACATGGCCGCCGCGTAGGTCGTCTCCTCCGCCTTGCCGGTACGGGTGTTGCTCTGGTCGGCGTAGATCAGCAGCCGGGCCCGGTCGCCGTTCAGGCGCTCCACCCCGCTGTCGGTGACGGTCGTGGTCAGCACCAGCTTCTGCTTCTGTCCCTGGGCGCGTACCTGGGCGAGCATGTCCCGGTGCTGCTCCACCGCCCTGCCGGTCAGATGGCTCTTCACCGCCCGGTCGGACTTGGCGGGCGAGGCGTAGTCGTACGAGAACACCGCGCCGACGGCCTCGGAGATCTGGCCCTTCACCTCGCTGGTGCGGCCGATGTCGGTGAGGGCGGTGTTCTGCCGGGCCGGGTCGTTGCGCAGGTCGCCGGCCGAGGCGAACGCCCAGGCGGCGTAGGCCCCCAGGAGCACGGTGAGGACGCCGAGAACGGCGGGGAGCCGGATGCGGAGCCGGGGCATCCGCCCGCGCCCCGGCTTCTCTCCCCCCGGCTTCTCCCCCTTCGGCTCCTCTCCGTCCGGGGTCTCCCCCTTCTCCTCCGTCGTCCGCTCGTCGTCGGCGGTGTCCGTGGCCTCGTCGGTGGTGGTGTCCGGCCCGCCCGGGGTCCGCGCGGACTCGTCCCCGGACGGGGCCGGGTCCTCCGGTCCGAGCGGCGGGGCGATGGTGGCGGTGGCGGCGCGTTCCGCGGCGACGGTGGCCAGTCGGCGCCGGCGGTTGACGAGATGACGGGTCGTCGACATGTGCGGGGTCCTCTCGGTGGCGGGGTGGGAGTCGGTGGCGTCGGAGCCGTCGGGGCCTTCGACCGGGCTCTCAGCCCGCCGTGTTGCCGACGGGCGCCTGGCCGAGGGCGCTGAGCTTCCACCCCTCGGCGGTCCGGGTGAGCTGTCCGATCATCCGGCTCTCCTTCACCGCGGGCTTGCCCTTGGGCGCGGTCACGGTGACCCGCAGCGCCACCATGACCCCGGCCCTGCCCGCCCGGTCGTCGAGTTCGGTGACCGCCCCGGACAGGATCTGGGCGGTGCTGACCGTCTTCGCCTCCTTGATCTGCTTCACGAACGCGTCCCGCCCGTCGACGAGTTGCCGGTGCAGGTCACCGGTGGTGGAGTCGGCCCAGCTGTCGAGGCCCTGCTCCAGCCTGCGGTGGTCGAGCGTGTTCATGTTCTGCACGGCCTGCTCGCCCGCGGCCAGCGCGTCGTCGCGGGCCTGCGCGTACGCCGCCGACTCGTCGTGCGCGGCCTCGTACCGGGACACCCCGCCCCAGACCGCCGCGCCGGCGGCCGCGACCGCCAGCGCGATCGCCGCCGCCACCAGCGGGTTCCCCGTCGTCCGTATCCGTGCCATCGTTCCCTCTCCCTGCCGGCCCCTGCGTGCCGAGTCGCGCGCGTGCGGCTCTTTCATCTGGCGGTGATCTCGACGACGGTCCACTGGCCGTCCCGCAGCCGGGCCGTGACCGACAGCTGTGCCGCCGCCGTGGTGGCCCGCCTGCCCTCGCGCTCGTAGACCTGGTCGAGGAAGACGAGCAGGTGGGCGCTGTCGTCCGTCAGCCGGGTCACCCCGGCGCGCACGACATGGGTGGTGAGCGTGAGCTTCTGGTCGGCGGCCTGCTTCTCGACCTGCCCGAACAGCGCCGCGTACTGCTGGAGCGCCTTGCCTGCCAGGAGTTTCCTCGCCGACTCCTTGGTGACGGCGGTGGCCTGCGGGCTGTACGAGAAGACCTTGCCCAGCGCGTTGCTGACGTCGCCCGCGACCCGGGTGGTCGCCTCTCTGTCGGTCAGCGCGTGGTTCGACGTGGCCGGGGTGTCGCGCAGTTGTCCGCCCTCGACGAAGAGCGCGCCGCCCGTCACGAGCAGCGCGGCCGTCAGGACGGCCGCCACCGCGCGCGGCCACCGCCGTCCGGGTTCGGGCTGTCCGGGCGGGTCCTCCCGGGCGTCCGTGCCGGGTTCCGCGAGCTCCTCGGTGTCCGGTGTGTCCACGTCCGTGCTCACGACCGCCGTACCTCCCCGTTCCCTCATGCGCCGCCCCCGGCCGTGATCGCCGTGAGCGCCTTGATCTTCCAGCCGTCCGGGGTCCGGGCGAGCGTGGCCTCGAAGCGTTTGCGTTCGGTGCCGCCCTTCCCGGTGCGCGGGGTGACCTCGACGTCGACGGTCGCGATCATCTCCGCGGTGCCGGTGCGTTCGTCGAGCGCGGTGAGTGCCGCGTCGGTGACCTTCCCGCGGGCGGTGGCGCCCGCCTCGGCCAGTGCCTCGGCGTCCTTGCTCCGGGTGCGTGCCAGCTGGTCGTGGAGCGGTCCGGTCGAGGAGTCGAGCCAGTCCCCGAGGCCGGCGTCCACGCTCCCGGCGTCCTTGCCGTCGAGGCTGTTCAGCAGGGCGAGGCGGCTCTTCCCCTCGGCCAGTGCGGTGTCCCGGCTCTTCGCGTACGCCAGGTCGTCGTCGCCGCGGGCCCGTGCGTACGACCAGCCGCCGAGGCCGCAGAGCAGCGCGGCGACGAGCAGCACCGCCCAGCCGCCCAGGGTCTTCGTGCGCGAGGTCATTCGCCGCTCCCCCGTCCGAGTCCGAGCAGTCCGGCCATGCCGTCGGTGGCCGGTGCGGGGTCCGGTGCGACACCGAGCGCTCCCGGCAGCCGGTTCGCCGTGCCGTTCCCCAGGAGCATCGAGCCGGGCCGGGCGGGCTCGGGCACGGGTCCGCCCCTCGGCGCGTTCGCACTGCCGCGCACGTTGATGCCGGTGCCGGGCGACGAGGTGCAGCGGGCCTTGGTGTTGACGGCCGGTCCGGGCGTGGTGTCCAGGCCGTTGCGGTAGGTGGTGCCCCCGTATCCGGCGGTGCAGGGCAGCGGTTCGAAGAAGGTGACCGACATGCCGAACCGGGCTCCGTCCCCGTCGATCGCGCTGGACCCGGCGGCGGCCACGGCGGGCAGTCGCACCAGGAGTTCCTCCATGCCGCGCTGGCGGGTGACGGCCACCTCGGAGGTGGTGAGGAGGTTGGCGACGACGACGCCGAAGGCCGGGTCGATGTCCCGCAGCAGTCCGCTCATCTGCCCCGCGGCGCCGGGGGCGGCGGCGATCAGTTTGCGCAGGTCGGTGTCGGAGCCCTTGAGCTGCGCGGCGAGTTCCTTGGCGCCGGAGGCGAAGCCCTTGAGCGCCTCGCCCTGTTCGGCCTGGGTGCGCAGCACCGTGCGGGCGTCGGCCATCAGCCGGGTGTTGGTCGGCAGGGCGTCGTCGGCCGCCCGGACGAAGTCGCTCCCGGTGTCCAGCAGGACCTGGAGGTCGTCGCCGCGGCCCTCGAACGCGGTGCCGAACTCGTCGACGACGGTGCGCAGGGACTCCAGGTTCACGGAGCCCGCCAGCTCGTCGACGCTGGTGAGCACGTCGGTGACGGGGGCGGGGACGGCGGTGTCGGCCTGGTCGATGATGGA
Organism: Streptomyces sp. NPDC006435; assembly: GCF_040612315.1. Lineage (NCBI taxonomy): Bacteria > Bacillati > Actinomycetota > Actinomycetes > Kitasatosporales > Streptomycetaceae > Streptomyces > Streptomyces sp. NPDC006435. Next base: position 102,332 of record NZ_JBEXPY010000032.1, on the reverse strand, counting down.
GCCGTTCGCCAGGTAGGGGCCCTCGGACCGGGTGGGCCGCAGGTCGATGTACTGCTCGCCGACCGCGGAGAGGCTGGCGACGGTGGCCTTGAGGCCGTCCGGGATCTTCGGGGCGTCCTTCTCGATGCGCAGTTCGGCCTCGATCCCCTCGTCGGTCAGCTCGATCGGTCCGACCCGGCCCACCGAGACGCCCCGGTAGGTGACGTTGGAGTGGGTGTACAGCCCTCCGGTGCGCGGGAGCTGGACCTTGACGGTGTAGTAGCTGCGCAGGCCGACGTAGTGCCCGAGGTCGGCGTACCGGATTCCGAGGAAGCCGAGCACGAGCACCGCGATGACGAGGAAGGAGATGTTCTTGAGCCGGATGGAGAGGGTGATCATCGGCTGCTCCCCTTCGTTTCCGCCGTCCGTACCGCGGGGAGGGGCAGTGGCAGTGCCGTGCCGGTCCCGATCTGCGGAGCGGCCGGGGGTACGAGCGACGGGATGATCTGCGTGCCGGGCATGGCCGTCACATCCAGGTAGACGTTGAGGTAGTCGCCCTTCACCCCGCGCAGCACCTCGTCCGTGAACGGGTAGGTGAACAGCACCTGGAGGGAGTCGGGCAGGTCCTGGCCGGAGTCGGCGAGCGCCTTGAGGGTCGGGGCGATGGCCTTGAGGTCGGCGACCATGTCGGCCTTGCTCTTGTTGATCGTGTCGACGGCGACGCCGGAGAGCGTGTCGAGCGAGCGCAGCATGGTGAGGAGCGAGCCGCGCTGCTTCTCCAGGACCTTCATGCCGGGGGTGAGTCCGGTGAGGACCGTGCCGACGTCCCGTTTGCGGGTGGCGAGGGTGGCGGAGAGCCGGTTCACCCCGTCGAGCGCGTCGGTGATGTCCCCCTTGTGCTCCTCCAGGTTGGTGACGAGGGTGTCGACCCGGCCGAGCATGGAGCGGACCTGGGGTTCGCGTCCGGCGAGTGCCTTGTTCAGCTCGGTGGTGATGGTCTTGAGCTGGTTGACGCCGCCGCCGTTGAGGAGCATCGACAGGGCGCCGAAGACCTCCTCGACCTCGGGGTTCCGGTTGGTCCGGGTCAGCGGGATGCGGTCCCCGTCGGCGAGCCTGCCCTGTGCGGTGCCGCGCGCGGGGGCGGCGAGCTGGATGTACTTCTCCCCCAGGAGGCTGGACTGTTCCAGATGGGCGTAGGCGTTGGCGGGCAGGTCGACCTCGCCGTTGACGCGCATGGTGACCTTGGCGTTCCAGCTGCCCGAGCCGAGGGAGACCTTGGTGACGCGGCCGACGGCGACGTCGTTGACCTTCACCGACGCCTGCGGGGCGAGGCTGAGGACGTCCGCGAATTCCGCGGTGACCTCGTAGGGGTGGTCGCCGAGGTCGGCACCGCCGGGCAGCGGCACCTGGTCGAGGCCGGTGAACGAGGGCAGGCCGGAGCCGGTGACGACCAGGGTCAGCCCGACGCCCACGGCCAGCAGCGCGGCGATGCCGGTCGTGCGGGCTCCGGGTCTGCGCAGGACACGGCTCATCGGTTCGCCCCCTTCTTGTCCGTGGCGTTGTCCGCCGGGGTGCCGTAGACGGTGCCGACGGCCGGGAGCGGCAGGGCGGGCAGCGCCTTGCGGCGGGCGGTGTCCACCGGGGTGAGGCCGGCGAGTGCGGCGGCCCCGGTGAGCGGCCCGCCCATGGAGAGTTCGTTGAGGTTGGTGCGGCCGTTGAGCGTGCGGTGTGCCGGGTCGTAGGCGTTGAGGACGTTGTCCGCGGCGAGCGGCAGCGTGTCGAGCGACTCGGCGAGCGAGGCGCGCTGGTCGACCAGGGTCTGGGTGATCGGTACCAGTGCTTCCACGTTCGCCTTCAGGGCGCCGCGGTTCTTCTGGATGAAGCCCTTGACCTGCCCCAGCGCGGTGCCCAGTTCCTTCAGTGCCGCGCCGAGGTTCTCCTTGTCGTCGGCGAGGAATCCGGTGACCGTGTTGAGCTGCTGTTCGGCGGCGCGCACATTGCCGTCGTTCTCCTTCAGCATGGTGGTGAAGGTCTGCAGGTAGGAGAGCGTGTCGAAGAGGTTCCCGCTGCTCTTGTCGAGGGTCTTGGTGGCCTTGCCGAACTGCTCGATGGATTCCCCGATGGCCTTTCCGTTGCCGTCGAGGTTCTTGGCCCCGGTGTCGAGGAGTCCGGAGAGCTCCCCGTTCGCGTTGGCCCCTTCCGGGCCGAGGGCCTTGGAGAGCTTCGTGATGGAGTCGTACAGCTGGTCCACCTCGACGGGGGTGGCGTTCTTCGCGGCCGGCAGCACCGCGTCGTCCTCGATCAGCGGTCCCCCGTCGTAGGCGGGGGCGAGCTGGACGTAGCGGTCGGCGACGAGGCTGGGGGCGACGACCACGGCGTGCGCCCCCTTGGGGACCTTGACGCCCTTGTCGACCCGCAGGGTGACCTCGACCTCCTCCCCCCGGGGCGTGACCGATTCGACCCGGCCGACCCGGACGCCGAGGATCCGCAGGTCCGATCCGGCGTACACGCCGGTGGCCTGGTCGAAGTAGGCGGTGATGGTCGTCGTTCCCTCGTCGTCCATGGCCATCACCCCGCCGGTGACCGCGACGGCCACCACGACGAGTCCGGCGCCCATGCCGACGATGCGCTTCATCTTCATGTCAGCGGCCGCCTCGCTGCTTGGGTGGCATGCATCCGGTCGCCGGGGGTGTGCCGGCGGGCAGGTAGTCCTTCGGGACGAGTCCGCAGACGTAGTTGTCGAACCAGCGGCCGCTGCCGAGGGTGTTGCCGACGAGCCGGTTGTACGAACCGGCGAGCGAGAGCACCTTGTCGAGGCTCTTGCGGTTCTTCACCAGGACCGAGGTGACCCGGCCGAGCGAGTCCAGGGTCGGCTTCAGCTGCTTGTCGTTGTCCTTGACCAGGCCGGTGATCTGGGTGCCGAGGTTCCGGGTGCCGGTGAGCAGCAGGTGGATGGAGTCGCGGCGGGCCTGGATCTCGCCGAGGAGCAGGTTGCCGTCCTCCAGCAGGGTCTCGAAGCTGCTCTTCTTGTTGGCGAGGGTCTTGGTGAGCTGCTTGCTGCCCTTGAGGAGGGTGGCGAGCTGGGCGTCGCGTTCGGAGACCGTCTTCGAGAGGGCGGAGAGGCCCTCGGCTGCGCTCTTCACGTCCGGCGGGGAGTCCTTGAAGGTGGCGGAGATCGTCTCGAAGCTCTTGGCGAGCTGGTCGGTGTCGATCTCCTCGATGGTCTCGCCGAGCCCGTTGAACGCCTGGGTGACGTCGTACGGGGAGGTGGTGCGGCTCGCCGTGATGCGTTCGTCCGGGTCCTGCGGGGCGTCGCCCAGCGGGTCGACGGCGAGGTACTTCTCGCCCAGCAGCGTCTTGATGGCGATGCCGACGGTGGAGGCGTTGCCGATCCAGGCGTCCTCGACCCGGAAGCCGACCTTCACCTTGGAACCGTCCAGCGACACGCCGGTGACCTCGCCGACCTTCACGCCGGCGACCCGCACCTCGTCGCCCTCCTCCAGTCCGGCGGACTCGGTGAAGTCGGCGCTGTAGGTGGTGCCGCCGCCGAGGAAGGGCAGCGAGTCGGCGCGGTAGGCGCCCAGCCCGACGAGGGCGAGGACGACCAGTCCCACCACGGCGACGGCGACGGGGTTGCGTTCCCGTACGGGTTTGATTCTCATGCCAGGCACCTCGGCTGTGTGATCGCGATGCCGGTGGGCGGGGCGCTGCCGTCCTCGGTCGTCACTCCGCCGACCCTGGCCTCGCAGAGATAGAGGTTGAGCCACGAGCCGTACGAGGCGAGCCGGCTGATCGCCGTCATCTTGGCCGGGGTCTTCTTCAGGAAGTTCTCGATCTGCGGGGTGCCCTCGACCAACTGGTCGGAGAGCCGGCCGAGTTCCTCGATGTCCTTCTTCAGCGGCTTGCGGCCGTCCTCGAAGAGGTCCGCGGTGACGGTGGTGAGCGCGCCCATGGCGGTGACCGCCTCGCCCAGCGGTTTGCGGTCGCCGGAGAAGCCGGTGACGAGTTTCTGCAGGGTGACGACGAGGTCGTTGAAGCCGTCCTCGCGGTCGTTGACGGTCTTCAGGACCGTGTTGAGGTTCTTGATCACCTCTCCGATGACCTTGTCCTTGGCGGCGATCGTGCCGGTCAGCGAGCCGACGTGGGAGAGGATGCTGTCGACGGTGCCGCCCTCGCCCTGGAGCACCTGGACGATGGAGCCGGCCAGCTGGTTGACGTCCGGCGGGGAGAGTCCTTCGAACAGCGGCTGGAAGCCGTTGAAGAGCTGGGTGAGGTCGAGTGCCGGGGTGGTGCGGGAGACCGGGATGGTCGCTCCGGCGGCGAAGCTCTCGCCGACCGGTCCGGCGCCCTGGTCGAGGTCGACGTACCGCTGGCCGACCATGTTGAGGTACTTGATCGACGCGGTGACCGAGGCGGGGAGCTTGCGTCCCTTGCGGACGGCGAAGCCGACCTCGGCGAGCCTCTTGTCGGCCACCTCGATGGATTCGACCTGCCCGACCTTGACCCCGGCGATCCGGACGCTGTCGCCGACGATCAGTCCGGTGGCGTCGGTGAACCGGGCCTTGTACCGGGTGGTCTCGCCCACTCCGGTGTTGGCGATGGACAGCGCCAGCACGGTGGTGGCGAGCACGGTCACCAGGATGAAGACGATCGACTTCGTCAGCGGCCCGGCGAGGGAACGGCGCTTCACTTGAGCTTCACCTCCGCACCGCGGAAGGCCGGACCGATGAGCACGCTGCTCCAGTCGGGCAGGGTCTGCGGCTGGACTTTCAGTGAGGGGGCGACCAGCTCGTTCACGAGCCGGCTCTCCTGCGGGGAGTTGGGCATGCCGAGGGCGGGGCCCCGGTCGGGCCGTGCGGTCCGGTCCGCCTCGCCGCCGCGTGCGGCGCTCTCCTGCGAGGCGGCCGGTGCCGTACGGGCGTCCGCGGTCGGTACGGTCCTGCCGACGTACGGCACGGAGTAGCAGTGCGGTCCGCCGGTGGCGTCGTAGACCGGGGTGTCCCGGCCCGGCACGTACTTGCCCTTGGACTTCACGGGCTGGACCGAGACGTGGAGTCCGGGCTGGTCGGTGCCCTTGCCGAGCGCCTTGTCCATGGCGGGGACGAACCCGGCCATGGTCCGCAGGGTGCAGGGGAATTCGTCCGAGTACCGGGCGAGGAGTTCCAGGGTCGGCCTGCTGGTGGCGGAGAGCCGGATCAGGTTGTCCTTGTTCTCCCGGAGGAAGGAGGTGATGTCCTGCGCGGAGGCGGTGGTGGCCCCGTACAGGTCGGCGAGCTGTGCCTGCTGTTCGGCGACGGTGCCGCTGGTGGTGGTGAAGTCGGTGAGCGCGTCGAGGATGTCGGGGGCGGCGTCCCCGTACACCTTGCTCACCTTGACGAGTTCCTTGATGTCGGCGTTGAGCGTGGGCAGTTGGGGGTTGAACTTCGCCAGGTGGGCGTCGAGCCTGACGAGGGTGTCGCCGAGTTTCTCGCCGCGTCCTTCCAGGGCCTGGGACACCGCGCCGAGGGTGGAGGCGAGTTTCTCCGGCTTCACTGCGGTCAGCAGCGGCAGGACGTTGTCGAGGACCTCCTCCAGCTCGATGGCGTTCTTCGAGCGGTCCTGCGGGATGACGGCCCCGGCCCGCAGTGTCCGCGCGGACGGTGCGGCGGGCGGCACGAGTGCCACGAACCGTTCGCCGAAGAGCGTGGTGGGCAGCATCTGGGCGGTGACGTCGGCCGGTATCCGGTCCATCTCGTCGGGGTCGATGGCGAGGGTGAGCCGGGCTCCGTCGCCGTCGGCCGCGATGCCGCGGACCTGTCCGACGACGACGCCGCGCAGCTTCACGTCGGCGTTCTGGTGCATCTCGTTGCCGACACTGCCGGTGCGTACGGTCACGGTGGCGTCGTCGGTGAAGTCCTTCCGGTACACCGAGACCGAGACCCATACGAGTACGGCGGGCACGAGGAGGAAGGCGACTCCGGCGAGCCGGTGGCGGGCGGTCTGCGCGCGTCGGGAATTCATCAGCCTGCCACCTTCACCGTCGTCGTGGCGCCCCAGATGGCGAGGGAGAGGAAGAAGTCGGTGACGCTGATGAGCACGATGGCGTTGCGCACCGAGCGGCCGACCGCCACCCCCACCCCGGCGGGCCCGCCCGTGGCGTGGAAGCCGTAGTAGCAGTGGGCGAGGATCACCATGACGCTGAAGATCAGCACCTTGAGCACGGACAGCAGCACGTCGTCCGGGGAGAGGAAGAGATTGAAGTAGTGGTCGTACGTGCCCGCGGACTGTCCGTTGAACAGGATCGTGATGGAACGGGAGGCGAGGTACGAGGAGAGCAGCCCGATCGCGTACAGCGGGATGATCGCGACGACCCCGGCGATGATCCGGGTGGAGACGAGGTACGGCATGGACCGCACGCCCATCGACTCCAGGGCGTCGACCTCCTCGTTGATCCGCATGGCGCCGAGCTGGGCGGTGAAGCCGGCGCCCACGGTCGCGGAGAGTGCGAGGCCGGCCACCAGCGGGGCGATCTCGCGGGTGTTGAAGTAGGCGGAGATGAAGCCGGTGAAGGCGGAGGTGCCGATCTGGTTGAGGGCCGCGTATCCCTGGAGGCCGACGACGGTGCCGGTGAAGAGGGTCATCGCGACCATCACGCCGATGGTGCCGCCGATGACCCCGAGGCCGCCGCTGCCGAAGGCCACTTCGGCCAGCAGCCGCTGGACCTCGCGCAGATAGCGGCGCAGGGTGCGCGGTATCCAGATCAGCGCCCGGACGTAGAAGGTGAGTTGTTCACCCGATCGATCGAGCCAGCTGAGCATCGACATCGGTCAGCTCCCCTTCGCGGGGACGATCTGGAGGTAGATCGTCGTGAGGACCGTGTTCACGAAGAACAGCAGCATGAAGGTGATGACGACGGACTGGTTGACCGCGTCGCCGACGCCCTTGGGGCCGCCGCGCGGGTTGAGTCCGCGGTAGGCGGCGACGATGCCCGCGATGAAGCCGAAGATGAGCGCCTTGATCTCGCTGATGTACAGGTCGGGGAGCTGGGCGAGGGCGGAGAAGCTGGCCAGGTAGGCGCCGGGGGTGCCGTGCTGGAGGATCACGTTGAAGAAGTAGCCGCCGAGCGTGCCGACGACCGAGACCAGGCCGTTCAGCAGGACGGCCACCAGCATGGTGGCCAGGACGCGCGGGACGACCAGGCGCTGGATGGGCGAGACGCCCATGACCTCCATCGCGTCGAGTTCCTCGCGGATCTTCCGGGACCCGAGGTCGGCGCAGATGGCCGAGCCCGCCGCGCCGGAGATCAGCAGCGCCACGATGATCGGGCTGGCCTGCTGGATCACGGCGAGGACGCTGGCGCCGCCGGTGAAGGACTGGGCGCCGAGCTGCTGGGTCAGCGAGCCGACCTGGAGGGCGATGACCGCGCCGAACGGGATGGAGACGAGCGCCGCGGGCAGGATGGTGACGCTGGCGACGAACCAGAACTGTTCGACGAACTCCCTGAACTGGAAGGGCCTTCGGAACATCTCCCGGCTCACGGTCGCGGCGAGGGCGAACAGCTTCCCGGTCTCGCGCAGCGGGGCGAGCAGCCGGGTCGGTTGCTTCTGCCCCGGTTGCTTGCCCGTCTTCCGTCCGCCCGCGCCGTCCGTGCCGTCGGAGCCGGACGGGGGCGGTTCGGGGGGCAGTACCGGCATGGGGGCCGTCACGGGTTCCCACCGCCCGCGGCCGGGGCGTAGCTCTTCATGATGGCGGTACGGGCGGCCTCGGGCAGCTGGCCCATCATCGACAGGACCCGTTCCCGGCGGCGCAGGGCGGCCTGTCGCACGGGCAGGCCGGGGGACGGCTCCAGCTGCGGCACGACGGTGCGCGGCGCGTTGGCGGAGCTGATGCCGACCCCGTAGCCGTTGATCTCCTCGGCGGCGAGGGTGGCGGCGTCCTTCTCCTCGGCCATCCCGATGGGGCCCTCGCGGCGTCCGGCGAGGAACTGGGAGACGACGGGCATGTCGCTGGTGAGCAGTACCTCGCGCGGTCCGAAGGTGACCAGGTTGCGGCGGAACAGCATGCCCATGTTGTCCGGGACGGTGGCCGCGATGTCGAGGTTGTGGGTGACGATGAGCATCGTCGCGTCGATCTGCGCGTTGAGGTCGATGAGCAGCTGGGAGATGTACGCGGTGCGGACCGGGTCGAGTCCGGAGTCCGGTTCGTCGCAGAGGATGATCTGCGGGTCCAGGACGAGGGCGCGGGCCAGGCCGGCCCGCTTGCGCATGCCGCCGGATATCTCGCCCGGCAGTTTGTCCTCGGCGCCGAGGAGCCCGACGATGTCGATGCGCTCCATGACGATCCGGCGGATCTCCGATTCCTTCTTGCGGGTGTGCTCGCGCAGCGGGAAGGCGATGTTGTCGAAGAGCGACATCGATCCGAAGAGCGCACCGTCCTGGAACATGAGCCCGAAGAGTTTCCGGGTCTCCATGATCTCGCGTTCCGGACTGTTCACCATGTCGACGCCGTTGATGAGGACGCGCCCCTGCTCCGGCTTCAGCAGACCGATGATGGATTTCAGGAAGACGGTCTTCCCGGTGCCGGAAGGCCCGAGCATCACACTCACCTCGCCGGCGGGCAGCGTGAGGGTGACGTCCTGCCAGATGTTCTGCTTGCCGAAGGACTTCGTCAGGCCCTCGACGACTACTTCGATTCCCATCGGCCCTCCTTCGAAGTTTCTGTGAACGAAGTCATCTGTCAGCGCTCCGGCTCCGGTAAATCCAATGGCGGCTCGTCACACATGCACCAGGAGGCGCACACGCTATGTCTGTCGAAACCGCCAGGACAAGCCGTTGAGCAGCGGAAATCGACGAATCTGAGATGCAGTACGGGTCACTTGTCAACAAGTGACAAAGCCGTACGGCGGCTTTGTCGAAACATGCGCAAGCTTTCCGGCCGGAAGGCCGGATTCCGGCGGTCGGCGGGGCCGGATCCACCGGGGCCCCCGAGGTACCGAACGAGCAGCCGAGGACACCTTTCCCCGCTGCTCAACCGGGACGCTACGGCTCGGTAACCTGCCTCCGCAATAGCAGTTGCTCAACTTTTTGCACAATGACCGGCGTTCTCGCGGTTTTTGTTGCCGGGTGAGTATTCGATTTCATTCACTTGTCGAGAAGTGAGTCGTTCCGGTCCCCGGCGCGAAGAACCCGTGGGACCCACCGCGCACGTCCGCCCCGCCCGGCAGTACCAGCCGGACGGGGCGGACATCGGAGGAACGGTACGGTCCTCAGGCGAACTCGACCCCATAGGCGGCCGAGTACTGGACCGGGTCTCCGGCGTTGAGAATTCCGGCGCAATTGTCGGCGCTCGAGACGACGAGGCCCGCCCCGCCATTCACCGTGGCCTCATTGGTCGTGGTGTTGAATACGACGTTGCTGATCGTCCCGGTGATCGAGCCCGTGCAGATGCCCAACAGCGTTTCCATGCTGAACCGCACCTTGAAGCCCGAGATGCTCCCGCTGATCACACCACCGGACGAGCTCGCCGGGTGGAACGTCATGGGACCGGCCTGCTCGATCTCGGCGGCGGAGCCCAGTGCCCCCACGCACTCCCCCCAGGTCACCGTTCCGACGGCGCCGTCGGCCGTGCTCGTGGCGGTGCTCCGGCCGCAGGAGATCTCCTGGGCGGTGGTGGTGTCGATGAAGTCGGCCCGTGTTCCGGGTACGAGCGTCGCCGTCCAGGCCCCGGTGGCCGGGACCGGCGAGGCGGAGGCCGCGGGCACGGCCGCTGCCACCACCGCGGCGGCCGCCGCGGCCACACACATGGTCCGTCCGGACAGAAGTCCCATCGGATCTCCTCCCGGCCCGGCTACTTCGCCACTCCCGTGTGCCAGCTCTCCGCCAGCAGCCGGCCGGCATCGGGGGCCGACGCTCCCGGCAGTGCCAGGCCCGCCGTGTAAGTGGCGGCGTTGTTGAGCGTCAGGCTGTTCTTGCCGGAGGCCGACGGCAGGCCCGTCTTCAGGTTGACCGCCCAGTTCAGCTCGCCGAGGGTCAGCGGGCCGCAGCCGCTCACGCCGGGCACCGCGAAGGCCGCGTCCCCCTGCGCGTTGCCGGTCAGCTCGATCCGGTTGAGGAAGCCCCCGGTGTTCGCCGTGCCGTCGGCGTCGAAGCGGCGGCTGCCGATGGCGGGCTGGGTGAGGTTGCGCGGGCTCAGCACGATCGGGTCGGAGGCGGTGCCGATGTAGCACTTCGAGCCCAGGAAGGGGTTCTCCAGGTGGATGCGGACCGGGATGTCGACGATCGTCTTCCCGCTCTGCATGCCGGCCGTCAGGTCGAAGTTCGTGGGTGTGCCCACCGACTGCACCGTGGCGACGACCCGGTTGAGGCTGTTGTCCGTCAGCGTCTTGCAGATCTCCGAGACGACCGGGACGCCGCTCGGGCACATCAGTCCGAGGAGACCGCCGGGGATCTCCGTCGGAGCCCCCACGATCGATCCGCCCGCGGCCGGCACGACCTTGGAGGCACCGGTCGTCGTGTTGCGGATGATGCCGAACTGGAGGTCGTTGGCGCCGGTCGTCGCCTCGGTGTTGCCGAGCTTGATGGAGCCGCTCTCGGAGTGCGAGGACACGCACATCGCGATGTCGTTCACGCCGTCGGCGGCCAGCATGGCCGGGTCGTCGACCGGGCAGCGGCTGAACGGGGCCCAGTTGCCGTTCATCCCTTGCGCGGAGGCGGCACTCGCGGACGAGGTGCTCAGCGGAATGCCGACGGCCACCGCCACCAGCGCGCCGAGAAGAGCGGGTCTGACTCGCTTCGGGGCAGCACTCATTGATCGTCCAGCCTTTCTGGAGGAAGAGGTAAGGGGGTGTGCGCGTTCAGCGTTCGGGCTTGGGCCTCGGAGGCTCCGGGCAGTGCGCCGGCGCGCCGTCCACGCAGAGCGGGCCCTGCATCATCTTGGTGTAGTTCGCCGGTCCGGAGACCGCGGCGGTGAACACGTTGTCCAGGTCCTCGGTCGCTCCGCAGCCGGTGAACGGGGGGACGTCGGCGGACCCGAGGAGCGGCCCGCCGGACTTGACGGTGTACCCCTCGTCCGGCCCCGCACCGGTGGAGCCCTTGCCGACGAGGGCGAGCTCCATCGACCGGGCCGTGCGGCAGTTCGGCCCCACGTCGAGAGGTGTGCCGTTCACCGACACGTCGTACAGCCGCAGCTTCACCTGGGCCGTCGCCGTCGTGGATTCCTTCCGGCGGCCGGTCACCGGGTCCGGCGCCCCGTCGTTGAACGTGTCGATGTAGATCGGGCCGGTGAGCGTCATCTCGACGGTGGCCGTCGTAGGCATGAACCCGAAGGTCAGGAAGGTCGACCGGGCGGGTGGCATCTGGGGCTTGCCCCGGTAGTCCATCGTGCCTTCGCTGTGGACCCAGGTCAGCGAGCCGGTGGGGCAGCTGTAGACCGCGAGCATCGAGTTGAGCTGGAGCAGCAGATGGGCCGGGTCCTGGAATTTCGTGGCGGCCTTCTGCTTGTTCACATTGGCGTAGCCGGCCATGTAGCCGTGCGCCGCTCTGGGCGGCGCGGTGACCGGACCGTAGAGGATCTTGCAGCCGGGGAGTTCCGGCGCCGTGACCTCCTTGGTGTCCGCCGCGACACCGGCGTCCGCGTTCCGGGCGTCCTCCTGCGGCGTGGTGCCCGCGTCCGGGCCGTCCGGCGCGCCGGGCACGGTGCCGTCGGACGGCACCGGCACCCGCACGGTCCCGAGCTCCGCCGACTGGTCCGCGTCGGCCGTGCAGGTCACCGGGACGACGACGGGCTCGGGCGTCCCCCCGCCGGACGGCCGGACCACCAGGTCCAGTTGCAGCTTGCCCGCCGCGAAGACCATCGCGCCGCTGGACCGGGGGGTCACGGTGGGTACCGCCCCGCTCGCCTCGACGTCCGTGTCCCGGTCCGCGACGACAGCCGACTCCGGGATCTCCAGGGCCTGCCACATCACGTCCGTCGACACGCCGTTCTGCGTGACCGTCGTCTGCAGGCTCGCCGCCCCGGACAGGACGGGGGACTCGCCCTCGGGCAGTTCGCCCAGCAGTTCCGGCGCGAGCGCCAGGCCGATCCGCACCTGTTCCGGCTGGACCGCGACGCCCACCGGGGAGCTCACCGGCAGCTCCACGGAGACGGTCACGTCCGCCCCGTGTTCGCCCGATGCCGTCGTGCAGGAGTACCCGAGCCGGGTCTCCGCCACATGGGTCCCGCCGGCCACGCCCGTACCCGGCATGAGCCCTGCCAACAGGGCCATCCCGCCGACGGCACCGACCTGGCCCCATCGCCGGGAGCGGATCGACTTCATTCTCATCTCGGCAACCTGCCGTTGTCTCGGAGCTGACTGGTCGTCCGCGGAGGGGCTCGCACCCCCTCGCGGCCGGTGACTCATGGGGAATTCACGGTGAGGGGTTCGTCCAGCACGAAGGTGGCCGAGTACTTCACCCGGTCGCCTTCGTTCAGCAGACCCATGCACGAACCGTCCGTGGAGACATCGCTCATCGTGAGTCCCGCACCGGCGGTGATGCTCAGCTCGCCGGTGGAACTGCGGTACGTGACGCGGTCCAAGGAGCCGGAGATCCTCATCGTGCAGTGCCCCGTCCACGTATCGGCGGCGAAGGCCAGGACCACCCCCGTCAGCCGTCCCGCGACGATCCCTTCGGTGTAGCTCTCGGCGCTGAACTTCGTTCCGGTGGAAACCAGTTCGGCACTGAACGTCGTTCCCAGCGGTCCATGGCACGAACCGCTGACCGGGTCGCCCCATGCGAAGGCCGTGACGGCGCCCAGGTCCATACCGTCCGGATACACCCCGCTCGGCATGGAGCCCCGCACACGGGTCTCCGGCCCGTGGCACACCAGCTGCTGGCCGGTGTCGACGTCCTCGACCGCGGCCCGGGTCCCGTCCTTGAGCACGCCCGAGAACGCCCCGTCGGGGCGGGGGTTGCTCACGGTCCAGGAGTCCGCCGACGTCGCTGACGCCGATGTCACGGACAGACCGAGAACGGCCACCACTCCGGCGGCGGCCGACAAGGAACGCCGGATGATTCTCATGCACGCCCTCACTGCGGATGGGTTCGGCTGCGACCGGATCCCCCGCGCCGACTCCGTTCGGGAGCGGCGCGGGGGACCTCATGCACGATCAATGACTCACGCGTAGGTGATGCTGATCGGGTTGGCGACCTTGTACGTCGCCTTGAACGTGGCCGAGTCACCCGCGTTGAGCAGACCCGCGCAGTTCGTGGCGCTGTCGACCTTCAGGCCGGTGCCGGTGTTGATGGCGAGCTCGCCGGTCGCGTTGTTGTACGTCACGTTGCTCACGGTCCCGCTGATCACGGCGTTGCAGGTGCCCAGGATGGTGTCACCCACCAGGTTGACCTTGACTCCGGACAGGACGCCGGAGGAGATGCCCCCGCTGTAGCTGCTGGCGTCGATGCTGATGACGGCACCGGGAGCGAGCGATGCGGTGAAGCTGGAGCCGAGCGGTCCGGGGCACGGGCTGGCCGCGGAGCCCCAGGTGACCCCGGTGATCTTCGCGAGGCCCGCGCCGGAGGCATACGTACCGCTCGGGGCGGTGCCGCTGGCGGGGGACACCGAGCAGTCCACCTGCTGGCCGGTGGTGGTGTCGACCAGGGTCGCCGACGTACCGGCCTTGAGCGCGGCGGTGAAGCCGCCGCCCGCGGTGGGGTTGGACACGGTCCACCCCGCGAGGGCGGTGGCCGAGGCCGACGTGGCGGCGAGGCCGAGCGCGGCGGCGGCGACGGTGGTGGCGAACAGGGCGCGGCTGAGGGTCTTTCTCACGGAACTTACCTCCGGGAAGTGGAGTTGGACGTACCCGATTACCTCGCACCAGAGCCTGGGAATGGCCGGCTACGAGGGCGGCTCACATCGTGGAACGCAGAAGTCGATGGACTCGACTGCGTGATCGAACTCCGTGCGGATCGAACGTTACGAGCCAGTAGCCCAGCGCGGCAATACCCGACGCAGAAATTCCCGCCCCCTCTCGACAAATGCATTCCGCCTTAGCGAGAACTCAGCAGATCGCCACGGTTTCCTATACGAAAGTGAGTAGTTACGTCCGTGTCATATGCCCATGAGGGGTCCGGACACTCACCCCGGACACAGTCGGCGAGGCCGGGACGGACCACCGGCAACCCTCCTACTCATCAGTAAGATCGTTGGCGACGCGGCCGAATGCCGACCCGGCCCACCGCACCCGCCGCATCACTGAACTGCGCGGAGCGTCACGAGACCGCACCCCGGGGTCCGGGGGCGCACCGGAGGCCCGTCCGCCGGCACGGCCGGCGCCCGCACCGCTCGCGGCAACCGTACGGAGCCGGGCCGGGGACACCCGGGTCCGGATGCCCGGGAACGCCCGGACCAATCGGCTCCGGCCACAAAGAAGCTGATGAGTTATCCATTCCGGCTGACCGGTTCAGAAACTCCGCCGTGAATCCCCCATCGATTTCCCGAAGCCGAAAAATGCATCTCCACAAGACCGCTTTCCGCACCTTCGACGCCCTGCGGACCGGCATGCGGTGCGGCGGACACCGTACCGCGGAAGCGCCTCCCCGGAAGAATGCGCACCACCCGCACGAAATCCCACCAATCCCCCTGCCGGGATTTGGTTACCTACGGTTACTTTCTTGTCCGCGGCAGAGCAGAAGTCCGAAAAACATTGTCCGGAAGTGAGCACTCCCGCCTCACCTGCACCGAAGCACCCCCAACGGCCCCGCGATGCGTGCCCCCTGCACTTCGATCTTGCCCAAGTGGTGGGCACAACCGCTGACTTGGTCTATCTTCATCGCGAACTTGGTACGCACCTGTCGGTTCGTGGGAGCGCTTTCCCCACCGCCTGACCCCCCACCGGGCGCCGGAGAGCAAGGGGACAGTCATGCCAGAACTCATACAGCCGTCGGACACGGGGGATCCGCTGGGGCCGCTCCCCCAGGAATTCGCCGCCATCATGCGGCCCGAACTGCCGAGCCTCATCAAGGAGATAGGCGTCGAGGTCACCCGGGCCTACCCGGAATACGCACGGCTGCTCAACGGCCCCAACGGACAGGCCATCCGGGTCGGCGTCGAGCAGAGCCTCTCCTCCTTCGTGGACCTGGTCGCCGAGCCGTCCACCTCGACCTCGCTGCGCGACGACATGTGCCGCCGGTTCGGGCGCTTCGAGGCGTACGAGGGCCGCACCATGGAGACGCTCCAGGGCGCCTACCGCCTCGGGGCCCGGGTCGCGCTGCGCCGGGCCAAGAAGGTCGGCCGGAGTCACAACTTCTCGCCGACCCTCATGCTCAGCTTCGCCGACGCCCTCTTCGCCTACATCGACGAGCTCGAATCCCTCTCCCGCGAGGGCTTCCTGGAGGTGCAGTCGCAGAACGGCGAACAGACCGAGGCGATGCGCCGGCGCCTGCTGCACCTGATCCTCGCCGGGCGCCCCGCACCCCGTACCGCCATCGCGGAGCTGTGCGAGCAGACCGGCTGGACCCTGCCCGACGAGGTCACCCTGGTCGCCGTCCGCTCCCCCGCCGCCCTGGACCGGGCCGTGGCGGACCGCGACGTCCTGGCCGATCTCAGCGACCCCCAGCCGCACTTACTGATCCCGGGCGCGTTCGACGACGCCCGAAGACACATGCTGGACGAGGCGCTCCTCGGCACCCACGCCGCGATCGGCCTGACCGTGCCCACCGCCCTGGCCTCGGACTCGATCCGCTGGGCCCGGCGAGTGCTCGAACTCGTCGACACCAACGTCATCGACGACGGGCCCGTCATCCTCTGCGAGGACCACCTCATCACCCTGTGGCTGCTCTCCGACCCGGTCCTGGTCGACCAGCTCGCCCGGCGCGAACTCGCCCCCATCTCCCACATCAGCACCACCCGCCGGGAACGGCTGGTGGAGACCCTGCGGATCTGGCTGGACACCCGGGGCACCGCGGCCCACATGGGCGAGCTGCTGGACGTCCACCCCCAGACGGTCCGCTACCGGATGCGCAATCTGGAGTCGATCTTCGGCGAGCAGCTGACCGATCCCGAGAGCCGGTTCTCCACCGAGGCCGTCCTGCGCGCGCTCCGGTTGCGGGACCGGAGCGGCGAATCGCTGCTCTGAGTCGACTTTCAGCCGGATCACGTCACTCACCAAGAGTCAACTTACTTGTGAGTAAAGCGAAATAGCCGGTCACTCTCAAACGGTTGCCACACGGAGACGTTCTCAGCGAGAAACCCGGAACTGTGTGCCGTACACATGGAGGAGTCGGCCGCCCACCCGGCGGCCGCGCCCGCACCACCTCCTGGCCAGCCGTTCCGAGAGGGAACCCCTCATGACCGCCTCGCACCTCCTCGTCCCCGTGCCGATCCCGGACCGGGTCGCCGCGCTGATCGGGTCCTGCATCCCGCCGCACATCCTGCAGGCGGAGTTCGACGCCGACTGCGCCGCGCGCGAGGTGCGCCGCTTCCGCGGTCCGCTGCTCTGCGCCGAGGACCGGGCCGACCGCGAGCAGGCGCTCTCCGACCTGGCCCGGGCCAACAAGATCCTCGCCGCCCACCACCCCCGGCTCCCGGTGCTCCCCGGCAGCCCGTGGTGACCGGGAGCCCCCGCCGTCCGCCCGGCGCGTGATCCGGTACGCCCCGCGGGCGCCGGCCGCGGGGGCGGGCGAGAGGATGTCGGTCAGGTGCGGTGCCGCAACGCGGTCGACCCGTACGGGGCGGCCGTCGCGGCGCTCCGGGGCCGGGAACGGGCGGCGCCGTCACGGCCATTGATCATCCGGTCACCGACACGCCCCGGGAGAACGACATGACCTCCGGACCCCGACCCTCCGTCCTCTTCGTCACCGACCTCGCCTACGAGGCACGCGGACGCCGCTACTGCGACGAGGACATCCATCTGACGTCACGGCTGCGGGAGGACTTCGACGTCGCGCTCTGCCACCCCCGGGACGCCGCCGCGCTGCTGGACGGTTTCGACGTGACCGTCATACGCAACAGCGGTCCCGTGCTGCACTACCAGGAGGCGTACGACGCGTTCCGCGCGCGGGCGCGGGAGCTGGGCGCCCGGGTCTACAACCCGTTGCACGGCCGCGGGGACATGGCGGGCAAGCAGTACCTGGTCGATCTGAGCCGGGCCGGCCATCCGGTGATCCCCACGGTGGACCGGGCGGCCGATCTGGGGTCGCTGCCCGGGGCGGCGCAGTACGTGGTCAAGCCGAAGCTGGGGGCGGACTCGGTCGGTCTGCGGTTCGTGCGGGAGGCGACGTTGGCTGGGGACGAGGACGGCACGGTGCTCGTCCAGCCCCGGATCGACTTCCGCTACGAGGTGTCCTTCTACTTCGTCGACCACGACTTCCAGTACGCGCTGTACGCCCCGGACCCGGAGCGGCGGTGGGTGCTGGAGCCGTACGGGCCGAGCACGGCGGATCTGGAGTTCGCCCGCGGGTTCGTGGAGTGGAACACCCTCGAACACGGCATCCAGCGGGTCGACGCCTGCCGGACCGCTCAGGGCGAGCTGCTGCTCGTCGAGTTGGAGGACCTCAATCCGTATCTCTCGCTGGACCGGGTGGCGCAGCCCGTGCGGGACGCCTTCGTGGCACGCATGAAGGATTCCCTGCGGGACCTGCTGGGCTGACGACACGTCCGGCCGTCCCCCACATGCGGGGGGCGGCAGCCGGTGTGAAGGTGCAGACGTGACCACCACCGCCAGCGAGACCGCCTCCGCCGCGCAGAGTGCCGCCGCGCCGCCCGTGCTCGACCCGCGCCGCCGGAACATCGTCTTCGTGACGATCGTGCTGGGGATCCTGCTGGCGGCCCTGGACCAGACGATCGTCGGCACGGCGCTGCCGACGATCGTCTCGGACCTCGGCGGCGCCGCCCACATGTCGTGGGTGGTCACCGCGTACCTGCTCGCAGAGACGGTGGCGACGGTCCTGGTGGGCAAGTTCGGCGACCTGTTCGGCCGGAAGATCATCTTCCAGCTGTCCGCGATCATCTTCATCACCGGTTCGTTCCTGTGCGGACTGGCGACCGACATGATGCTGCTGATCATCTGGCGCGGTCTGCAGGGCATCGGCGCCGGCGGTCTGATGGTCACCTCCATGGCGCTGATCGCCGATGTGATCCCGTTGCGCGAGCGCGGCAAGTACCAGGGGGCGATCGGCGCGGTCTTCGGGGTGTCGACGGTGATCGGGCCGCTGCTCGGCGGGCTCTTCACCGACCATCTGAGCTGGCGCTGGGCGTTCTACGTCAATGTGCCGATCGCGATCCTGGTGGTGATCGCCGCGGCCCGGACGATCCCGTCGGTCAAGGCCGTCGGGCGGCCCGTGATCGACTACCTGGGCATCGCCATGGTCACGATCGGCGCGAGCGCGCTGATCCTGGCGACGAGCTGGGGCGGCAACGAGTACGCGTGGAGCTCGCCCGTCATCATCGCCCTGTTCGCGGGCGGTGTCGTCGCGCTGGCGCTCTTCTGCCTCGTGGAGTTCCGGGCGCAGGAGCCGATGCTGCCCATGCGGCTGTTCCGGAACCCGGTCTTCACCGTCTGTTCGGTGCTGAGCTTCATCGTGGGCTTCGCGATGCTCGGCGCGATGATCTTCCTGCCGACGTACCTGCAGTACGTGGACGGGGACTCGGCGACCCTGTCGGGCGTGCGGACGCTGCCGATGGTCGTCGGGCTGCTCGCCGCCTCGATCTTCAGCGGCAACGCGGTCTCCAAGACCGGCAGGTACCGGATCTTCCCCATCGTGGGCTCGCTGATCATGGTGGTGGGGCTGTATCTGCTCTCCCGGATGGGCCCGGACAGCGGGGTGTGGCTGGAGTCGCTGTACATGCTGGTGCTCGGGGTCGGGATCGGCCTGTCCATGCAGGTGCTGACAATCGCCGTGCAGAACACCGTGGACTACTCGGACCTGGGCACGGCGACGTCGGGCGTGACGTTCTTCCGCACACTGGGCAGTTCCTTCGGCACGGCGGTCTTCGGCACGATCTACGCCAACACGCTGGGGCCGAACCTGACCGACGGCGTCACGGCGGCGGCGCGGGCGGGCGGCGACCCCGCGGTGCTGGCGAAGGCGGCGCAGAGCCCGGAGGGGCTGCACTCCCTGCCCGCCGCGCAGTCGGCTCCGCTGGCCCAGGCGTACGCGGACACGCTGCACACCGTGTTCCTGTGGACGGTGCCGGTCGCGGTCCTGGGGTTCTTCGTGGCGCTCCTGCTGAAGGAGGTGAAGCTGCGGGACACCGCACGGGCCGGTTCCACGGACATGGGCGAGGGATTCGCGCAGCCCGGGGCCGGTGACTCGGCGAAGCTCCTCGAATTCGCCGTGGCCAAGATCGTGCACGGGGCGGGGCCCGACACGGCCCGGCGGATCGTGGCGGACTCGGACACCCGGCTGGACATGGCGGGTGCCTGGGCGGTGATGCAGGTCGAACTGTTCACCCGCATGGTGGGCCACGCGGGGCTGCGGCTGATCGCGGCCCGGCACCGGCTGCCGCCCGAGGTGCTGGTGCCGGTCTTCGACCGGATGATCGAGGAGGGTTACCTCACCGGGGACGGCCATCTGTTCACGCACACGGCCGCCGGGCGCCGGGAGGCCGAGACGATCACCGAGGCGTGGGCCCGGTGGCTCAACGACCGTCTGGACGAGAGCGGGGCCCGTCCGGACGACCGGCAGCTGCGGGCGGCTGTGGACGCGATCGCCAAGCGGCTGCTGGCGGAGGACCTGGAGCAGGAGCTCGCCCCGGAGCGGGCGCGGGCGGCGGCCGTCGCCTGACCGGGGCCGAGGAGCCGCCCGGCACGGGTCAGTCGACGAAGACCGCGGCCTCGTACACCCAGGCCCCGTCGTGCCGGACGAACCGGCTCTTCTCGTGGAGCGAGTCCGGCCGGCCGCCGTCCGTGCAATGCGCGCGGAAGGTGACCGTTCCCGTGGTGTGGAAAGCGCTGCCCTCCGTCGTCTCCAGCACCTCCAGGCGCACCCATCGCATGCCGGGGTCGAAGTCGACGGCGGGCGGCCGGGTGTCGGGGTGCCAGGTGCGCAGCAGGTACGCCGCGTCCCGGACGACGAAGGCGGTGTACCTGGAGCGCATCAGCGACTCGCAGGTCGGCGCGGCTGCGGTCCCGGCGTGCAGGCGACCGCAGCAGTCCGCGTAGGTGGCGGGCAGGCCGCACGGACACGGCGATTCCGCGGTGACCCCGGGGGGCCGTGCTCCGGCGGTGGCGGGCCGTCCCGGTCGTGTGGTGCGTCGTGACATGCGCCCATTGTGACCTGCGGTACGACCGGTCCGGAACGCCGGTGCGCACCGGGCGGGGGAACGACCGGCCGGTACGGGCGCCGGGGCCGGGGGGTCGGGGCCCGGTGACCGGTCAGGGCTTGCGGGCCACGCCCGCGTAGCCCGGGATGGGCCCGTCACCGGCGACCTCGACGACCTCGCCGAGTTCCGGGTGCCAGTCCGCGGAGAGCGAGACGCCCGGCTCGACCAGTTCGAGCCCGTCGAAGAACGTGGTGACCTCGGCGCGGGAGCGCAGTCGCAGCGTCATTCCGCGGGCCTTGTACAGGGCGGACGCCCGGGCCGCGCTGTCGGGGTCGAAGTCCCCCGTGGTGTGCGAGAGCACCAGGTAGCTGCCGGAGGGCAGCCGCTCGACCAGGCGGTCGACGAGTTCGGCCGCGCCGTCCTCGTCGCCCAGGAAGTGCAGCAGCGCCAGCAGCGACAGCGCGATCGGCTCGTCGAAGTCGAGGACCGAACCGGCCGCCTCGAGGATGACGTCCGGCCTGCGGGCGTCGGCCTGGATGTACTCGGTGGCGCCCTCGGGGGTGGAGCGCAGCAGGGCCGCCGCGTGGGCGAGGACGATCGGGTCGTTGTCGCAGTAGACGACCCGCGCGTCCGGGGCGGTCCGCTGGGCGATCTGGTGGAGGTTGGGTTCGGTGGGTATGCCGGTGCCGATGTCGAGGAACTGGCGGATGCCGTTCTCCGCCAGCCACCGGGTGGCACGGTGCATGAAGGCCCGGTTCACCCGGGCCATGTCCCGCCCCCTGGCGTCGAGGGCCAGCAGCTGTCGGGCCATCTGCTCGTCGACCGGGTAGTTGTCCTTGCCGCCGAGGAACCAGTCGTACATCCGTGCGGGATGGGGCTTGCTGGTGTCGATCTCGACGGCTCGGGGGTCGTGCCCGGTCATAGCGCGCTCCATGGTCCATAGGTCGGCGGACAACAGCAGTGTGGGGCGGGAACGGCGGCGGCGCTGCGGATTCGGGTGAGAGGGCCGGTTCGGGTGAGCGCTCCGGTCGGGTCCGGTCGGTCGGTCCGGGTGGGGGAATCGGGTCAGGTGAGGAGGAAGTCCGCCTGACCGGACTTGGCCCCCTGGATGAAGGCGGCGATCTCGCCGTGGGAGTAGATCAGGGCGGGGCCGTCGGGATCGGAGGACTGGCGCACGGCGACCCTGCCGTCGGAGAGCTTCATCGCTTCGACGCAGTTGCCCCCGTTCCCACCGCTCCACGGCTTGTGCCAGCCCTCGGTGCCGAGATCGGCGGCCGGCATGCCGTTGTATATGGGATCCATCACAGCTCCTTGCGGAAGTCCCGGAGGATTTCCTTCGTGCGTTGTGCAGTGGCGGCCTGAGCCGCCATGCGGTCCATGACTTCGAGGTAGGAGGCCACCTCGGGGCGCGCGTCGAAGTAGACGGCTCCGGTCAGGTACTCGCTGTAAACCATGTCGGGGAGTTCGGGGACGCCGAACCGGAACAGGACGAACGGGCCGTAGGTGCCCGGGTGGTGTCCCGTCGAGAATTCCGCGATCTGCAGTGTCACATGGGGAAGTTCGGTCGCTTCGAGCAGCCGGTCGATCTGACCGCGCATGGCCTCGACGCTGCCGACGGGACGGCGCAGCACCGTCTCGTCCATCACCACCCACAGCTTCGGGGCGTCCGGTCTGGTCAGCAGGGACTGGCGCTGCATCCGCAGCGCCACATGGCGTTCTATGTCCTCGGGTCTGGTCTGGCCGACGGCCCCGGTGCGCATCACCGAGCGCGCGTAGTCCTCGGTCTGGAGCAGACCGGGGACGAAGTGCGGCTCGTACATGCGCAGGAGGCTCGCGGCGCCCTCCAGACTGACGTACATGCTGAACCAGTCGGGCAGCACGTCGTGGAAGCGCTGCCACCAGCCGGGTTTGTTGGCCTCCTCGGCCAGCTCCACGAAGGCCTCGGCCTCGTCGTCGGCGACCCCGTACGCCTTCAGCAGCATCTGCACATAGGGGATCTTGAGAGCGACCTCGGCGGTCTCCATCCTGCGTACCGTCGCAGGCGCGACCCGCAGAACCTTGGCGGCCTGGTCGCGGTTCAGGCCGACGCGCTCCCGCAGATCCTGCAGGCGCTTGCCGAGAACGACCTGACCCACGGTCGGGGCGGACCGCGGTTCGCTCACTTCAGACCTCCCCATGCGCTGTTTGCGAGCAGTGTGCCATGCATGGGCCATCCAGAACACAGCCACTCTGAAATTTTCAGAGTGCCCCTTGCCAAGTGTTCACGACAGGGGGAGAGTTGGTGAGTGAACCAGTTCACGTAGTCGCGCCGGCCCTCATTCGCGTGAGAGCGCGGAGCGTGACGCAGCCCCCACTGTGAGGAATCGGTTGTGGCACCTGGCAGTGCGCTCATCCCCCGGCTCATGGATCTCAGTCCCGGGACGGAAGCGCTCCGGTACTGCTTCGCGCTGCCCGCGCACCCCGAGTCGGTGGCCGGCGCACGGCGGCTGACCCGGGCCCGGCTCGACCAGTGGCGGATGGACGCGGACACCCATGACGCGGCGATCCTGATCGTTTCGGAGCTGGTGACCAACGCGGTGGTGCACACCGTGAGCACGCGCGTCGTGTGCGAGCTGCACCGCCTCCACAGACGGCTGCGCATAGCCGTGCAGGACCAGGGACACCAGCCCGGCGGGCCGCAGTTGCGCCGCACCTCCGACGACGAGCACGGGCGCGGCCTGCTGCTCGTCGACGCGATGTGCAGCGCCTGGGGCTCCCGTGACACGGGCAACGGCTCGGGCCGCATCGTCTGGGCGGAGCTGTCGCACGGCCCGGAGCAGTCATGTTGAAGAACGCGATGTCCCACCTGCTCAAAGCCCGTCGCTCCCGCGATCCCCGGCTCACCACGGACACGGTGCGCCTGCCGCTGCCGCCCGCGCTGTCGGCGAGCCTGGGCTGCGACGCGGTGGGGGTTCCCGCCAGGTACGGCTTCCGGCTGATGTCCCACCTGCCGCGCACCGGCTGCGTCTTCGCGGACGCCGACCGCTGGTGGTGGATCGTGCCCGCGGGCTCGGACCTCGATCTGGACTGGCCGCAGCAGGTCTCCTACGCGAAAGGGGCCTACGTCCCGGCCGCGCGCCCCCGGTTGATCCACCAGCCCGACAACCGCACGCCGTACACCCCGCCCATTCCGCTCTTCCTGATGGTGTGCCAAGTGACCGGTGTGGCCCCGTCATGGGCACCGTCCGGCGGCGAGCGGGCCATCTCCGCCCCCTGATATCCCCTTCCATGGCACGGGGGGTGACCGGCGCCCCTTCCGGCCGCACGGTCCGCACGCCTCGTTCATTCACGGAACGTGACGAGTTCGACCGCAACGGGCCGCGGACCGCCTCCGCCGCGACCGACCACGGCCGACCGCGGACCACTGCGGAAAAGGCACCCGGGACAGGCGACGGAACGACACCTTCCGCTCGTGGCACGACGGCCGGCACTCCTCGCGCACCGGCCGCACCGGAAAGGCGCCTTGCCCGAGTGCGAACTTCCGCGTAGTCGATGAACTGCGGCTTTTCTCACCGGACACCCCGGGCACACCGCGCTGTCAGTGGTCCGTTCTACTGTGGCACCACTGATCGAGGAGCTCGCGGCGGTGCGAGTCGAAAGTGGCGAAGGGGGCGGGGCTGTGCGTCGCTGGGAATACGTCGAGGGCAGTGCGTCGAAGTTCTGGGAGACCGAGGCCGTGGGCACCGCGGTGACGGTGCGCTACGGCCGGTGCGGCAGTGACGGGCGTACGCAGACGAAGGAGTACGCGTCGGCGGAGGCCGCCGCGGCCCAGGTCCTCAAGACGATCGCGGAGAAGGAGAAGAAGGGGTACCTCGAGGTCGGGGCGTCCGCCTCCCGCCCCTCCGCCCCGGCCTCCTCCGATTCCGCTTCCGGCTCCGTCCCCGTTGGGGCTTCCGCGGCCGTCCCCGTTCCGGGTGGGACTTCCACGGCCGCCCCCGGGGAGGGCGCGGTGGTGCTCCCCGACGAGGACACCTTCGTACTGCCCGCCAACTGGAGGCGGGTGCTCCATCCGCGGCGCGGCGGGGTGCGCCGGGTGCCGGGCAAGCCGGCCAAGGGCGCCTTCGACACGATCGAGGCCGCGATCTCGGAGCAAGCGGCCTGGATCCAGGAGTTCCTGGACGCACCGACCTCGGATGCCGGGGTGGCCGAACAGCTGCGGGCGCATCTCGGCGGCAGCCCCGCACCGGTCGGTGCGGCCGCTCTGGCCTCGATCGTCGAGACGTCCGTGCCGAACTCCGTGTGGGCGGACTTCTGGGTCGCGCGGTACGGCCTGCCGTTCGCCGCGCGGACGGCGGTCGAGACGTTCTCGGTCAGGGGCACCTGGCAGCGCGGCGGCGGCAAGCGCGGCGCGCCCCGGCTGGTCGCCTTCCAGGAGCCGCACTACTACTGGGCGCAGGAGCACCGGGCCCCGATCGACCGGGTCCGTGCCCTTCTCGCCGCGGCCGACGAGGACACCTACCGGGCGGCCGTCGAGGCGCTGGCCCGGTGCCGGACCGACGTCATGCACCGGACCCTCGTCTCCTACCTCGTGCCGAGCGAGACGGAGTGGGTGGACGAGCTCTGCGCGGATCCCGAGGTGACCGACAGCAACCACCGCATCCTGCGGGCGATGGTGTTCAACTCGCTGGGTTCCGCCGAGCAGATGGCCCGTTTCTCCCCCTCCTCGGACTTCATCGACAACGTCTCGTTCATCGCGACGGCCGCCGAGGGCATCGGCCCGGCCATCGCCCCCCATCTCGTCGAGGTCCTCGACCGCTCCGACCGCTACTACTCGGAGAGCGTGAAGCTCGCCGCCGAGTCCCTGGTCGAGCTGCCCACCGACGAGGCATTCCTCGCCCTGTTGTCCCATGTGGACTCGAAGCAGGTCCGTCCCTCCCTCCTCACGGCCATGAGCCGCTACCCGGTGCGGGCCGTGCGGCTGCTGGCCGCGCAGGTGGCCGCCGGCCCGAAGGGCGGCTCCGGCCTGGTGCCGCAGCTGCTCCAGGGACACGTCGGCGCCCACCGCGACGTGGTGGCACTGGCACTCGACGGCCTCGCCCCGGAAATCGTGGAGATCGTCGAGCCGCTGCTCAACCCGGCTGACCTGATCGCCGACGCGCCGGCGGACTCCCTGCCCGCCGTGCTGACGTCGCCGCCCTGGTCCCGGCCCCTCACCAAGCTCAAGGACAAGGTCGTGCCGGGGCCGACCGCCGAGGCCGAGCCCTCGATCCGGTGGCTGCCCGAGGAGCAGGCCGCGTGGGCGGCCACCTCCTCCTGGTACACCTCCAGGCCCGGCAACGGCTCCTGGGAGAAGGACACCGCCGCCCTGGAGCGCGACCTGGCCCGGGGCAGCCTGCAACCCGCCTGGTTCTTCGTCCACGGCGAGGAGGAGCAGGCCGCCCCGCTGCTCGCCACCTGGGACCCGACCGACCTGTGGGCCGGCGAGGAGACGCTCAAGCCGGTCGTCGCCCGGTTCGGTCTCGCCGCGCTGCCGCTGCTGCTGCGCGCCGTGCCCCGGCAGCCCTCCTCGCTCGCCCCGCTGTTCCTCCCCTTCGTCGACGTGCAGGTCGCCCGGCACATGGCGAACTGGGCGGTCCGTCTCAAGTCCACCGCTGCCACCGCCCGCACCTGGTTCGCCCGGCACGGTGTGGCGGCCGCCCCGCTCCTGGTGCCGGACGCCGTCGGAAAGGCGGGCACCGCACGGCGCGCCGCGGAGCAGGCGCTGCTGCACATCGCCTCGACGCACGGCGACGACGTGGTGCGCGAGGCCGCCCGGACATACGGCGAGGAGGCCGCGGCGGCGGTGGAGGACCTGCTGTCGGTCGATCCGCTGGAGCGTGCGCTGCCCGCCAGGATGCCGGTGCTGCCCGGCTGGGCGGAGCCCGCGCTCCTGCCGCAGATCAGGGTCCGTTCCGGCGGTGCGCTGCCGGCGGCGTCGGTGCGGCACGCCGTGATGATGCTGGCGCTGTCGAAGCCCGGCGAGGTGTACCCCGGCGTCGAGGTGCTGACCGGGACGGCCGAGGCCGCCTCGCTCGCCGAGTTCGTCTGGGCCCTGTTCGAGCAGTGGCGGATGGCGAACCTGCCCGCGAAGGAGTCATGGGCGCTGCAGGCGCTGGGGCTGCTGGGCGACGACGAGACGGTCCGTCGGCTCACCCCGGTGATCCGGGCCTGGCCCGGGGAGTCGGCGCACCACCGGGCCGTGGAGGGCCTCGACGTGCTGGCCGCCATCGGCAGCGACGTGGCCCTGCTGCATCTGCACGGCATCGCGCAGCGGGTGAAGTTCAAGGCGCTCAAGGAGCGGGCCGGCGAGAAGATCGCCGAGGTCGCCGCGGTGCTGGGGCTGACCGGGGAACAGCTCTCCGACCGTCTCGTGCCGGACCTCGGGCTGGACGCGGACGGTTCGACGGTCATCGACTACGGGCCCCGTTCGTTCACGGTCGGTTTCGACGAGCAGTTGCGGCCGTACGTGCTGGACGGTGACGGCAAGCGCCGCAAGGACCTGCCGAAGCCGGGTGCCCGCGACGACGCGGAGCTCGCCCCGGCGGAGCGCAAGCGGTTCATGACGCTCAAGAAGGACGTCCGGACGATCGCCTCGGACCAGGTGCGCCGACTGGAGGCCGCGATGGTGGCCGAACGCTCCTGGACGGCCGAGGAGTTCCGGAAGCTGTTCGTCGAGCATCCGCTGATGTGGCACCTGGTGCGCCGGCTGGTGTGGCTGAGCGAGGCGGAGGACGGTACGCGCACCGCGTTCCGGGTGGCGGAGGACCGCACGTTCGCCGACGCGGAGGACGACGTCTTCGTCCTGGCCGACGACGCGACGGTGCGGCTCGCACACCCCTTGCACCTGGGTGACGAACTGGCCGCCTGGTCCGAGGTGTTCGCCGACTACGAGATCCTGCAGCCCTTCCCGCAGCTCGGGCGGAGCGTGTTCACCCTGCCCGGGGAGGAGGCCGACGCCTACCGGCTCCCCCGGTTCGAGGGGCTCAAGGTTCCGGTCGGGAAGGTGCTCGGGCTGCAGCGGCGCGGCTGGGAGCGCGGGGTGCCGCAGGACGCCGGGGTGGAGCGCTGGATCTCCAAGCGCCTGGGCGACGACTGCTACCTGGTGATCGCGCTGGACCCGGGCATCGCGGTCGGCGTGGTCGACATGTTCCCCGACCAGACCCTGGACACGGTCTGGCTCGACAGCCGACCCCATGACCACTGGGGGCGTGATGGATACCCGCTCCGGTTCACCGGACTGGACGCGGTGACCGTGTCCGAGCTCCTCGGTGACCTGGCCGAACTCACGGAGGGCGTCGCATCATGACCGTACGGGACGAGACGCGTGGGGGCGTGCCGGACGACGGCGCGGTCGCGGTGCAGCGGCCCCCGGCCGAGGTGCGGTACGCCGAGGAGCTGGCCGCGCTGCGCGCCGCGGACAACGATCCCCGGCCGCCCGGCTGGGAGTTGAGCCTGCGGGCCGCCCGCCGGTTCATCGTCGGCGACGCCGGTACGGGCATCAGCCGGAAGTTCGTCGGCAACCCCTCACTGGTGGACCGGGCCCTGGTGACGCTGGCGACGAGCCGCGGGCTGATGCTGGTCGGGGAGCCGGGCACGGCCAAGTCGCTGCTGTCCGAGCTGATCGCGGCCGCGGTCAGCGGGGACTCGACGCTGACGGTGCAGGGCGGGGCGGCCACCACCGAGGACCAGATCAAGTACGGGTGGAACTACGCGCTGCTGGTCGCCGAGGGGCCCTCCACCCGGTCGCTCGTCCCGGCCCCGATGCTGCGCGGCATGGCGGAGGGCCGGCTGGTGCGGTTCGAGGAGATCACCCGCTGTCCGCTGGAGGTGCAGGACTCCCTGTTGTCGCTGCTCTCCGAGCGGGTGGTGGCCGTCCCCGAGCTGACCGGGCCCGAGGGCATGGTCTTCGCCCGGCAGGGCTTCAACGTCATCGCCACGGCCAACACCCGGGACCGGGGCGTCAACGAGATGAGTGCGGCGCTCAAGCGGCGGTTCAACTTCGAGACGGTGTTCCCGATCCCCGATCTGGACACCGAACTGGCCCTGGTCGAGGCCGAGGTGACGACCCTGCTGCGGCGTTCGGGGGTGGAGCCGCCGCCGGACCGGGACGTGCTGGAGGTGCTGGTCGGCACCTTCCGGGAGCTGCGCGCGGGCACCGGCGACAAGGGCGGGGCTGGTGGTTCGGACCGCCCCACGGCGGTGATGAGCACGGCGGAGGCCGTCTCGGTCGCCCATGCCGTGGGGGTGCGCGGCTGGTTCCTGCGCGGCGAGCCGGGCAGTGCCGCCGATGTGGTGGCCTGCCTTGCGGGCACGGCGGCGAAGGACAGCCCGGAGGACCTGGCCCGGCTGCGCCGTTATCTGGAGCAGCAGGTGTCGCGCCGTCAGGGCCCGCACTGGAAGGCCCTGTACGACGCGCGCCATCTGCTGGCCGACTGATGCCCGCGGTGTTCCTGGGGGTGCGCCACCACTCCCCCGCCTGCGCACGGCTCGTCGAGCGGACCGTCGAGGAGCTCCGGCCCGCCCTGGTGCTGGTCGAGGGTCCGGCCGAGATGAACGGCCGGCTGGACGAGCTGCTGCTCGGCCACGAGTTGCCGGTCGCGGTGTTCAGCCATTACCGCGACGAGCAGCGTGCCGCGACGTCCTGGGCCCCGCTGTGCGACTACTCGCCCGAGTGGGTCGCGCTGCGGGCGGGGCGGGCGGCCGGGGCCGAGGTCCGTTTCATCGACCTCCCGGCCTGGCATCCCGCGTTCGCCGAGCGCACCAACCGTTACGCCGACGCGGAGGTCCGCTACGCGGAGGCGACGGAGCGGCTGTGCCGGCATTTCGCGGTGGACTCCTCCGACGCCCTCTGGGACCGCCTGTTCGAGGTCGAGCCGTACGACGGCCTCACCGACCGGCTCGACGCGTACTTCGCGCTGGTCCGGGGCGACGCCGCGGCCGACGCGGGCGACCGCGCCCGTGAGACGTACATGGCGGCGTGGGTCCGGGCCGCGGTCGAGGCGGCCGGGGACCGGCCGGTGCTGGTGGTAACCGGCGGCTTCCACCAGCCCGCGCTCCGCGCGCTCACCGGATCCGGCGGGGAGGGCGCCGCGGGGGACGACGACTGGGAACGGGGCGAGGACGGGTGGCCGCGGGTGCCCGCCCCGCCGGGTGGTGCCATGGCCGGGAGCTTCCTCGTGCCGTACTCCTTCCGGCAGTTGGACGCGTTCGCGGGATACCAGTCGGGAATGCCGTCACCGGGCTACTACCAGCGGGTGTGGGACTCGGGGCCCCGGGCCGCCGCGGACGACCTGCTGCGCGTGGTCGTCGAGCGGCTGCGGGCGCGGAAGTTCCCGGTGTCCACCGCCGACCTGATCGCCGCGCGGAGCCTGGCGCAGGGGCTCACGACGTTGCGCGGCCACCCGTCCCCGGCGCGGATCGACGTGCTGGACGGGCTCGCGGGGGCCCTGATCACGGACGACCTCGACCAGCCGTTGCCGTGGACGGCGCGCGGCACCCTCGCGACGGGCGTCCATCCCGCGGTCGTCGAGATGCTCGCGGCCTGCAGCGGTGACCGCACCGGCCGTCTCCATCCCGGTACTCCCGCACCGCCGTTGGTGCACGACGTGGCGGCTCGGCTCGCCGCGCTGGCGCTCGACGGCGACGCGGGCTCCTCGTACCGGCTGGACCTCACGGACGCCGCCGATCTGGAGCGCAGCCGGGCGCTGCACCGGCTGCGCGTGCTGGGGATACCCGGCCACGGGCGGACGTCCGGTCCCGAGCACGGGGTCGATCCCGTCTTCACCGAGCGCTGGGAGGCGCGGGCCGCCCCGGGCCGCGAGGCGGCGCTGGTGGAGGCGGGGGCGTACGGCGCGACCCTGGCGGAGGCGGCGGCCGTCGCGCTCGCCGAACGGACGCGTGCCGCCACGACCGGGGCCGACGACCTGGCGAAGACGCTGTTCGACGCCGTGCTGTGCGGAATGGACGGTTTCTCGGAGCAGTTGCTCGGTGAACTGTCCTCCCGGGTCGGCGGATTGCCGACGGTGGGGCCGCTCGGCGAGATACTCGCCACGGCGTTGGGGCTGTGGCGGCACGACCGGGTGTTCGGAATGGCGCACGGTCCGCTGCTCGCCGCCGTGATCGAGGGGGCGACGGCGCGGTTGCTGTGGCTCCTGGAGGGTGCGCGCGGTGCCGCGGGAGTGGACCGGCCCCGGCTGCGGGCCGTGGTCGCGATACGGGACACGGTGATGCACGCCCCGGGCCTGCTGCCCGTCACACGTGCGACGGTGGCCGGGATCGCCAGGCGGATCAGCGACGATCCGCAGGCGCCGGTCGATCTGCGCGGTGCCGCCTTCGGGCTGTACCGGGCCCTGGCCGAGGAGCCGGACGCCGCCGGGGACCCGGCCGACGCGGTCCGTGCGGTGGCGCGGGCCGGGGCGGACGCGCTCGGCGACTGGCTGGCCGGGCTGTTCGCGCTCGCCCGCGACGAGGTGACCGGTGTGGTGGGCGAGGACGGAGCCGGGGGCGGGTCGTTGATCGACGTGCTGGACGGCCTGGTCCTCGCACTGCCCGACGAGGAGTTCCTGGCCGGGCTGCCCGCGCTGCGGCAGGCCTTCGCGTTCTTCCCGCCCCGCGAACGGGAGCGGATCGCCGGCCGGCTGCTGGAGCGGCGCGGGGTGCGCGGTTCGTCGCGTTCCCTGCTGCGGACCACCACGGACCCCCTGCTGATCGCCGGGGCCCGGACGCTGGAGGAGTCCGTGTCCCGTCTGCTGGCCCGTTACGACCTGGGAGCCACCCCATGACCACGCACGAACACGCGCCCGACCCGGCGCCCGCGCCCGCGGAGGAGGGCGGCACGGCTCCCGACGCGGGCCTGGAACGCTGGCGGCTGGTGCTCGGCTCCCCCGCCGAACGGCACACCGGGCCGCTGGGCCCGGGCAACGACGGCCGGGACGCGGCCCTCGACTGGCTCTACGGCCGCGACCCCGATCTCGCCGAGCGGGGTGTGCGCCGTTCCGGTTCCCGGGAAGGCGGTGACGGGCCGTCCGCGGTGACCGCGGTCGACTGGCTCGACGACATCCACCGGCTCTTCCCGAAGGAGACCATCGAACGCCTGGAGCGGGACGCGGTCGAGCGGTACGGCATCCAGGAGATCGTCACCGATCCCGCGGTGCTGGAGCGGGTCGAGCCGAGCGCGACGCTGCTGCGGGCCGTGCTGCGCACCAAGCACCTGATGAACCCCCAGGTGCTGCAACTGGCCCGGCGCATCGTCGAGACGGTGGTGAAACAGCTCCTGGCCAAGCTGCGGCCCGAGGTCCGCCGGGCGTTCCACGGCACCCGTTCGCGCAGACCCAGCCGGGTGGCCCTGGCCAGGGACTTCGACTTCCGGCAAACCGTGAGGGCCAACCTCGCCCACTACCAGCCGGCCGAGCGCCGGCTGCTCATCGAACGAGCCCATTTCCACTCCCGTACCCAGCGCCATGTGACGCAGTGGCAGTTGATCCTGCTGGTCGACCAGTCGGGCTCGATGGCCGGTTCGGTCATCCACTCCGCGGTGACCGCCGCCTGTCTGTGGGGCCTGCCCGGTCTCAAGACTCATCTGGTCGCCTTCGACACCCAGGTGGTGGACCTGACCGCCGATGTGACCGACCCGGTGGAGCTGCTGATGCGGGTCCAGCTGGGCGGCGGCACCGACATCGCGCGGGCCGTGCAGTACGGCGCGGGGCTGGTGGAGAATCCGCGGCGCACCATCGTCGCGCTGGTCACCGACTTCTACGAGGGCGGCGACGCCTACCGGCTGGTGCGGGCGGTGCGGGGACTGGTGGAGCAGGGCACGACCGTACTGGGGCTGGCCGCGCTCGACGAGGACGCCAACCCGGACTACGACCGCGGGACGGCCGGGCGGCTCGCCGAGGCCGGGGCGCACATCGGGGCGATGACACCGGGCCGTCTCGCCGAGTTCGTCGCCGAGAGGCTGGGCCGATGACCGACACGTCCACCGGTTGTGCCGACGCGCGGGCCGATCTGCTCGCCCTCACCCCGGACACGCTCGCGGCGCTGGCCAACCGCGGCCTGGTAAAGCGAGCCACGAAGGAGCTGGACGCCGGGACGGTGCCCGAGCTCACGACCGATCCGGACGCCACCGTCCGGGCCCGTTTCGACGACGGCACCACCACGTCCCTGCCGCCCGCCGCCGGTCTGGACAACGGCGAC
The DNA here is from genome assembly GCF_040612315.1 of Streptomyces sp. NPDC006435. NCBI lineage: Bacteria > Bacillati > Actinomycetota > Actinomycetes > Kitasatosporales > Streptomycetaceae > Streptomyces > Streptomyces sp. NPDC006435. Next base: position 69,926 of record NZ_JBEXPY010000032.1, on the reverse strand, counting down.
TGCAGCTGTGCCGCGCCCGGTGTCTGCCGTCATCTCGTCGCCCTGGTGCTGGCCTACCAGCGGCGGGCGGAGTCGGCCGCGGACGGCGCGCCCGCCCCGGTCGCCGACTGGTCCCCCGGCGACACCGGCGACGAAGCCCTCGTCGAGGCGGTCGGCGCCCGCCCGGCCGCCGCGGCCCGCCGCACCTTCGAGCGCGGCTACGGAGCCGTCGTGCACCGTCCGACCCCCGGCCATCCCGATCCCCGGGTCGAACTCTCCACCTGCACGGTGCGTTTCCCGGTGCCCGGCGAGATCGGGTACGCGCTGACGGACGCGGCCGCCGAACTGCGCGGCGAGATGGTGGCGCTCGCGGTGTGGGCGTTCCGGGCCGCCGACGCGACGGGGACCGCGGAGCGTTCCGTGTCCGTCCAGGTCGGGGGCGGCGGCTCCGCCTCGGCGCCCACGCCCCTGTCCGCGCTCGACACGGCCGTCGGGCTGGTGGACGAGCTGCTGGCGGAGGGCGTGGCCCACGTCGGGCCGGTCCACGGCGGCGCCCTGGCGCGTGCCGGTGCCGGGCTGACCGCCGAGTCGATGCACTGGCCCGCGGGGGCGCTCGCCGAGCTGACGGACCAGCTCACCGCGTACGCCGACCGCGGCGCCCACTACCGTCCGGAGTCGGTCGCCGCCCTGATCGCCGAGGTGCACGCCCGGCGGCGGGCCGCCGCGCACCCCGGCGTGCTCGGCACCCGCGAGGCCGGGGACACCCCGCTGCGCCGGGTCCGGCTCACCTCGCTCGGCTGCCGTGTCCACGGCACCGGCCGGGCCCTGACCGCCGAGGTGTACTTCGCCCATCCCGGCGCGGGCAACGTCCTCGTGCTGCGCAGGGAATGGACGGCGGCCGAGGGCAGGGAGCTCACCGCCCACGGGCTGTCCGCCCGGCGTCTCCTCGCCACCTCGCTCGGTTCGCTGGCCGCCGGGAGCCTGGTCAGCGAGAGCGTCCGGCGTACTCCGAGCCGTGCGCTGGCCGTCGCACGGGGCCGGCTCGGCGCGACGACCATCACCCCCGTCGGCACCGCCTGGACCGAGCTGCCCGAGCCGTTGCTCGTGCGGGACCTGGCCGCGCTGACGGCGGGCTGGGACGGCCGGCCGCCACGGCTGATCCGGCCGCGGGTCGAGGCGGAGAGCGTCCATGTCGTCGCGCTGTCGGCGGTGGAAAGCGTCGGCTACGACCCGGCCGAGCAGCGTCTCGAGGCCGTCGTGCGCGATGCCTCGGGGGCCCGGGCCCTGGTGGTGTCGGAGTACCGGCCCCGGTGTCCCGGTGCGCTGGACGCCCTGGCCGATGCGTTGGAGAGCGGCGCCACGCATGTGAGCGGTTCGGTGCACCGCTCGGGCGGCGGGGTGCGGATCGACCCGCTCGGGGTGCTCACCCCGGCCGGGGTGGTCGTGCCCGATCTCGCCGAGGGGGACGGTTCCACGGCCCTGGCGGCGGTGGCCCGGCGGTCCGCCGATCCGCTGGCGGCGGTGCTGGACGAGGCGATGTCCGCCATGTCCGCGGTGGCGCACAGCGGGCTGCGCCATCTGAACGCCCCCGCCCGGTCCCGTATCGAGGACTCCGTGACCGCGCTGTCCCGCACCGGTCTGACCCGTGCCGCGACGCTGCTCCGTGCTTTCCTCGACGCGCTGGACGACGGTTCCGCACCGGGCGAGGAGGGGATGGCCGCCCGGTGCGGGGCGTGGCTGGAGGCCCAGCTCCACCTCATGGTCGGCGGCGAGCTCCGCTCCGGCCAGGTCTGAGGTTCCGGTGGTGCGCGGCGGGGTTGCGCCGCGCACCACCGGCCCGTGACGCCCTACGCGGTCGGATAGTCGATGTTGACGATCTGTTCCGCCCGGAATTCCGTGCGCCGCGGATCGGAGTCGGCCGGCGCGAGCATCAGACGGGCGGACAGTGGTTTCGCCCACCGCGCCGACAGTGCTGCCATGTCCCCGATGATGGCGGCGACCTCGTGGTCCGGGGTCGAGCCGGGCAGGGGGATGGTGTCCAGTCCGGCACCGCAGACCGACGAGTACGCGAGCACCGAGTCCGCGTCGATCCGGCCTTCCTGCCAGGCGAGTGCGAGCACCCTGTCCTCGAGCACCGGGAGCATCAGCCCCGCGTATCCGACGGTGGGCCGACCGGTCGACCGGATTCCGGTGGTGACCGCGGCGCAGGTGGCGAGCATGCCGGGAGAGCCGAACCGGGTTCCGCCGACCTCCTCCAGGAACTCCCCGATGCTGGCATCCGGCGCGCAGGCGGGCGACGGGTCGAAACCGTGCAGCTTCAGGCCGTGCTGTTCGCACGACTTCCCCAGCACGCCTTCGAACAGGGCCAGTTCCTCCTGCAGACACGTCCTGGTCAGGCTGGTCGCCTCCGCGAGGCTCCGGGGGCGATCCGCTCGGGCGCGTGCGAGCAGCGCGCCGGCCGACTGCAGCCCCACGCTCACCCCCGCGTCGCCGCCGTCGCTGAAGGATCCCGGAAACAGCGGAGCGTTGGCGCCCAGATTGGCGATCGCCGCGAAGCGGAAGTTGGCATCGCCGTCCCGGTTCGCCAGCTCGCGGATCACGGCCCCGCTGAAATCGACGGCGGCCCGGTCCACGTCGGCGCCCTCGGCGACGACGACGGACATGAACAGCGACGGGTGTTCGACCAGCACTTCCGCGACCTCGGAAGGTTCCAGCTCCGCCAGCGCGGCGGGCCGCAACGCGGCCAGGGAGGCGCTGCCCACGCCCGACCGCCGGCATCCTTCGACGAGATCGGCGGCTCGTGTGCGGAGCCGGTCGTGGTCCAGCGGCTCGTCGAGTGCCGGGGCGGAAAGACGGACCGTCTGCACGTCGAACCCGGCACGGGTGATCTCGTCGCCGATGGCCTGTGCCTTGTCGCCGTATTCGCCGATGCCGACGACATCGGCCCGTCCGCCCCGGAACACCTCGTCGGGAAGACAGAGGGTCACGGCGCGGACCCGGGAAACGGATGCTGTCGTCTCTGTCATGCGTGAAGCACCACCGGAAGTTCGTTCAGGCCCCAGGTGAAATTCGACCCGTTGTAGCGTGGCTCGCCCTCGAGCGTCATCGACTTCACCATGCCGGTCAGCGTCCGGAGGAATGCCGTGATCTCCATTCGCGCGAGCCGGCTTCCCAGGCACAGGTGACGGCCCGCACCGAAGCTCAGATGCCGGTTGCCGGTCCGTCCGACGTCGAACGTGTCCGGGTCGTCGAACACCTCCTCGTCCCGGTTGGCCGAGCCGATCCAGGTCACGACGCGCTGTCCGGGTTCGATCTCGGCCTCACCGACCCTGACCGCCTCGACCGCGGTCCGCATGACGTGCATCCCGGGCACGGACCAGCGCAGCCCTTCCTCGGTGGCGGCCTCCGGGGCGACCTCCCCCCGGACGATTCGGTGCCACTGGTCCGGGTGCTCCGCCAGTTGGAGCATGAGCGAGGCCAGTGTGTACCGGGTCGTCTCGTTCCCACCGGCCAGAATCCCGCTGAGGTTGAAGACCAGTTCCGCGTCGGTCAGCGGGTCGCCGTCGTTCCGGGCGGTGAGCCCGCTGATGAAGTCGTTCGCGGCGGTCCTGCGGTTCTCGCCCACCATGTCGTTGAAGTATTTGAAGATCTCGCTGTTCGCGGTGATCCGCTGGATCTCCGAGGGGGATTCGAACGCCTCGGTGGTCTTCTTGCCGATCCATTCCCAGTCCGAGCGGGGCAGCCCCATGATCGCGCAGATGACGTCGGTGGGGATGCGTTCGAGATGCCTGATCAGGTCCGGTTCCGGGTTCCGGAGGGCCGTCGCGACGACGTCGGCGACGACCTTCTCCACATACTCCTCGGCCCTGGCGAGGACCTCGTTCGAGAACGGCTGGATGAACACGCGCTTCATCCGGGTGTGGTCGGGCGGGTCGGAAACGATCAGCATCTTGTTCGCGACGGCCCCGACGGCGGCGGCCGTCGAGCCGAGCCGCATGCCTTTCGTCGAGCTCATCCTCGTGCTGTCCCTGTGCACGGACACCACGTCGCGGTACTTGGTGATGCTCCAGAACCCTTCCGGTTCCCCGTCGGGCTGCTGCCAGGACACCGGGTCGTTCGCCCGGTACCAGGCGAAGGCGTCGTAGAACCCGGTTCCGTCGAACAGGCCCGGTGCGAACAGGTCCGGCGCCGTCTGCTGCCTCATCCGCGCACCACCCGACGGGGAGCGTTCTCGAACGCGATGTCGGAGAGGAGCCCGGTGAGGACGTCCTGGTCCATGAACTCGTGATGGTCCGTGTCGATCACTTGATGTCCTTGGTAATCGGTCGACCTGTCGCGCCAGCCGAGCATCTGCGCCGTGGTGGCGACGTCGTCGCGGCGGCCCGACACCGACAGGAGCGATGTGCTCGTCAGCGGTGCGGACGGGACCCGGTAGCCGGCCATGAGACGCAGGTCCGAGCGCATCGTCGCAGCCGCGTACCGGGCGGATTCGGAATCGCGGACCGCCGGGTGCATCAGGGCCGTCAGTTCTTCCCATGGTGGATCGGCCGCCGGGAAGGACTTCCAGTGCTCCGGCGACCGGGCGGCGACCACCACCAGTGAACGCGGTGCCGTGCCTTCGAGTTCGAGTTTCCTCGCGACCTCGTACGCGATGAGCGCGCCGAGGCTGAGGCCGAGGAGGACCAGCGAACGGCTGCGTGCCGGGCCGCGCAGTTCGGCACCGACACGATCGACCACTTCGGCCAGGTCGTTCGCCGGAGGATCCTCCAACCGGTCCTCCCGTCCCGGCAGTTGCACTCCCAGCAGGTTCAGCCCCGTGGGCAGCGCCTCCGTGACCGAATGCAGGCGCAGACAGCCCGCGCCCGCCTGCGGGAACACCACCGCTGTCGTGGCGACGCTCCCGCCGTCCGCGGTGAAGGACCGCAGATAGCTCACGCCGGCCTCGTTTCGTCGATCCGGCCGGCCAGCGCCCGGGGGGTCCTGGCCGTGAGGACGTCGGTGATCGAGACCGTGATCTCGAACCGTGTCTCCAGCCGGGAGGCCAGTTGGGCCGCGAGCAGCGAATGCCCGCCGATGGCGAAGAAGTCGGAGTCCTCCAGGACACTGCGCCCGAACACGTCGCCCCAGGCCTCCAGGACGTACCCGAGGACCTGGTCGTCACCCGGTGACCGGCCGTCGTCCGCGGCCGTGTCGTCCCGGTCGCCGGAGAGTTCGGCTTCACCCAGCGCGGCCACCTCGCCCCGTGAGACCTTGCCGGTCGTCTCGAGCGGAACAGCGGCGATTTCATGAATGAGGGTCGGGCACAGCTGCCGTGGCAGCCGTGCGGCGAACGCGGAGTCGAGCTCCTTCCGCAGCTCCTCGTCCAGGCGGGAGCCGGATGCCGTCACGAGACCGACCGCGAGAGTGTTCGGTTCGCCCCGTACGTAGGCCACCGCCTTCTCGATGCCGGGCACCTCGCGGGCAATGCTCTCGATCTCCTCGAGCTCTATTCGGAAACCGCCTATTTTGACCTGGTTGTCGCCCCTGCCGAGGAAATTCAGCTGTCCGTCCGTGCCCCACGAGCCGAAGTCCCCGGTACGGAAGTACCTGGCGCCGTCCCGGTCGATGAACCGGTCCGCGGCCGGTCCGCCCGCGCCGATGTACCCGAGGGCGACTCCGACGCCGCCGATCAGCACCTCGCCGGTGACGCCGGGGGGCACTTCGTCCAGGTCGGCGTCGACGACGGTGATCGTGCAGCCGGACATCGGCCGGCCGATCGTGCGGGGGTCCTCCCCGCGAGCGGTGTCGGACATGGTGGCGGCGATCGTCGCCTCGGTCGGTCCGTACACGTTGAGCACCCGGTCGGCGATGCCCCGGAGCCGGTCGACGAGGGAGTCCGGGCAGCGCTCCCCGGCCACCACGGCGACCTCGACCTCGGGCAGCTCCTGGATCGCGGCGTAGAGCGAGGGGGTCATGCACAGGTTGTCGATCTTCTGTGCGGCCAGGGCCTGTTCCACGTTCCCGGCGGCGGCGTCGATCGCCACGCACGTGACGCCGTTGACGAAAGGAGTGAGTGTCGACCACAGCCAGCCGTCGAAACCCGGGGAGACGACCGAAACGGCCCGGCTGCCCGGTCGGTATTCCAGCGCTTCGGCGTTGGCCAGGAAATTCTCCAGGCCGGCGGCTCCGACACGGACGCCCTTGGGACGGCCGGTGGTGCCCGAGGTGTAGACGACGTACGCCTCCGGCCCGCGCTCGTTGCGGGGCCATTCGTCGCAGTCGGTCCCGGCGGGTCGACCGTCCGCGGAGCCGGCCTCTGAACCGGCCGTACCGATCACCACGAGATCCAGGTCCGCGGCTTCCGGTTCCGAGGAAACGATCACCGAGCAACCGGCGTCCTTCGTTGTCCAGCGCAGCCGTTCGATCGGGTTCCGCTCGTCGAGCAGCACCGCCGACGATCCGTTCTCCCAGATCGCCAGCAGGCTGCTCAGCGCGTATCGCGACCGGCCGGCCATGACGGCGACCCGGTCGCCCACCCCCACTCCGGCCCGTTCGAGCCGGCCGGCCAGGGTCCGTGTCGAAGTGGCGATCTCTTTCCAGGTCAGGCCGCTGCCGTCGATCCCGACCGACCCGATCCGGTCGGGGTACTCGCCCACCCAGCGCTCCAGCGCCTTCTTCGTGCGCGACACGTGGGGAACCGCCGAATTTCCGATCGAAACAGGTGTGCTCACAAAATCTCTCCCCCATGATTCGCCAAGAATTTCCTGGCGCGTCGAGATACCTCTGTTTTCAGCTGCCCCTCTGCACGGACTCGTTCGGGATCCTCCGCATCCGGGGCGGGAGCGCCGCCACCGTCAATTCGACTTGGTGGCCCACAGGATGACGTTCGTTCCGAAGAACTTCTTGCGCCATCCGATCTCCCGGAAACCGAGCCCGCTCAGCACACCTGCGATGTGCTGCGGCGACTGGAAGGCGAGTGTGCTGGATTCGAGGTAGGTGTAGGACGACCGGTCGCGCGCCACGATCTGCCCCAGCAACGGGACGATCACGCGAACTCCCCACCCCACGATCGGCTTCACCAGACCGCTCGGAGGGCACGTTTCGAGGATCACGACCCGGCCACCGGGCTTGAGGACCCGGTGCTGCTCGCGGAGCACTCCCTCCAGGTCCTCGACGTTCCTGAGGAGATACCCCTCGGTGATCCCGTCGAAGGACTCGTCCCCGAACGGCAGGCTGGCCGCGTCCGCACGCTGCCACCGCACCGCGTCCGCCCCGGGCTTGGTCCTTGCGCGGCTCAGCATCTCCTCCGAGAAGTCGACGCCCGTCACGGTGGTCGCGGGATACCGCCGTGCCGCTTCCAGGGCGATCACGCCCGTCCCCGTGGCCAGGTCCAGGAGCTCTCCGCCACGGGCCGGAGCGACCCGTGCGACCACTTCACGGCACCACTTCTCGTGGCGGCCGAGCGTCATGACGAAGTTCATCCGGTCGTAGTACCCGGCGATCTTCTCGAAGATCCCGTGCACTTCGGAGCCCTTGTCGCGGGAAATCCGGTCATTTGCCAACTTTCAGAACCCCTCTACGCAGGAACGCCCGTTGTCGACTCGGCCCGATCGAGATGACGGCTCATTCGGGAATCCATCCCGAACACGTCGGTCCCGACCATGACCGCGACAGCAATGAGCCCGATCAGCGCCGAGCCCATGGACGGTTGCACCCCGAAGAGCAGAAAGCCGAGGAACACGACGGACACATACATGTCCCGCTGGCCGGCCAGGTTGTACTCGACCTGTGTCCGGGCTCGGACCATGGTGGCCATGTTACCCACGGCCGGCAGCGCCATCAGGCCCACATAAACCAGCCGATCGGGCATGTCGGCGACGAGAACGAGCACCGGGAACGCGAGGTAGACCAACGACGTCGCCGCCGCGGCGACCCAGGCTGCCGAGTGCTGCGACGACATGAGTGCCGGGATCGTCCGGAGTCCCGCTTCCTTGTCCCCCGCGTAGTCGGGAACATTCTTCATGATCCCCTTCGCGAAGTACCAGAAGAAGATGAAGACCCCGAGAACGAGCGGCAGGGAGGAATCGTACCGGGGAACCTCCCACCACGAGTCCGTGAGAAGCACGCCCGCGATGTACGGTTCCGTGACCGCCATCGAGAACACCGCCATGCCGATGACCGGACGGCCCTTCAGCCGGAATCTCGGCGAAGAGTATCCGAGCACCAGGAAGACGCTGAACGCCCAGATGACGGTCTGGACCAGTGATATCAGAAGCGATATCAGCAGCATTATGCCCAGCCCCACGAACACAATCCTCTGGAGAGTCCCCACGCCCGCCGTTTCGACCAGCTTCAAGCGGCCTGGTACGTTCTTCCCGTCCTCCACGAGATCGGTCACGGCATTACGGGCGTTGGCCGCCAGGGGCGCAATGATGTGGAAGGCTATGCCCAGCAGCATCACAAGGTCGAAGCGGTGGTCGGCCACCGCCGCACCCACACAGAATGCGAGAGGACTGACAAGCAGCGTGCGAGGTCGCACGAGCTCGACTATCGCATTGAAACGTGCCATGCGGCGCATTGGTCGGCCTCTCTCGGTGATATCGCTTTTTCCTGAATACATGCAACCGCAATGGGGATCAGATTCTCTTGAGGGTCAGCCCGAAACCATCACGGGGCCTCAGGGTGATGAGGGCCACGGGTTCGGGACTCGCGGAGTCCTGCAGCGATATCTCGAACTTGTCGATGATGCTCGCCAGCAGCATGCTCATCTCCATCATGGCGAACCCCTTGCCGATGCACATGTGGGCGCCGGCACCGAAAGGCAGATACTTGCCCTTTCCGGGCACACCGTTCATGAAACGCTCGGGAATGAACTCATCGGGTCGCTCCCAGATGTCCGGATCCCGGTGGACAGCCGCGACATTGAGCATCACGAATGTCCCCTCGGACACCTTGGCCGTGCCGATGAGTGCGTCTTTCCTGGCTTGACGCGGAATGGTCGGGGACGGTGGAAAGAGCCGCATGCTCTCATTGATGACACATTCCAGGAACGTGCCGCGCTGCGTCTCCTTGCGGTCAGTCGATGCGGGCGAGCGCACCTCCTGCCGGACACGCTGCTGAATTTCCGGGTAACACGCGATCAGATAGAGGACCCAGGTCAGTGCGCTGGCCGTGGTCTCGTACGCGGCCAAGAACGTGGTCAGAATCTCGTCCCGGACCTCGAGGTCGGTCAGTGGAGTCGCATCGTCGCCGACTCTGACATCCAGCAGGATGTCCAGCAGGTCATCAAGCCGCTCGCCGCTTCCACGGCGTTCTTCCATGAGCCGGTAGACGAGATCGTCGAGATTTTTCAGGGTCGAGGAAAAACTGCGGTTCCGTCGGCTCGGCACACTCACCGGCAGGGCGAAGGGCCCACGTATCCGGCGTTCGACGAAGTCGAGCAGGAACGAAGCCGTTCCCGGGTTGATCATCTCGGCGACCGTGTCGCCGCATCGGCTGAACATGCACGTCGAGACGATCTCGAGCGTGAAGGCCAGCATTTCCTCGTGGACGTTCAGGTCCACCCGGTCGGAGCGTTCCCATCGCTCCGTGTGTTCCGCGACGACGTCAGCCATCTTCTGCCGCATGCCCGCAAGGCTGGAGCGACTGTACATGGGCTGGAGAGCCCTTCGCCGCTGCAACCAGCTGTCATGGTGCGGATTGCTTATCAGCCCGTCCCCGAGCACCAGCCTCAGAGGGTTCTCGCCGCCCGGCTTGCCAAAGGTGTGGATATCGGAAAGGACAATGTCCGCCGCAGTGCTTCGGTTCACGAAAACCATGCGCCTGGGGCCGACGTTGAAGTACGATATTTCGTTTCCGGACGAGGCCGCGTGCTGGATGGCATTCAGCAGGTTCGACCGCAGCCGCAGGAGATCCCCGACCACCGGGACGTTGGCCCGCGGCGCCGTCGGTGCCGACAGAACACCGCTGTCGTGCCGTAACTGCCTTGTGGGCAGCACGCTGCCGACGGTTCCCGCCATCCCTGATCCCCCTGATCAACCGAAGTGTGATGTATGGCACCGGATATGAGAGTCCGAGTCCGTACCGAACACACCGGATGGGCAGGTCGTCGCCGCCCGGAACGGGCACACCGAAATCCCCCGACGGTGCAAGATCGTACCGACGGTACAAGGTCTTACTCCCCGGAGGTCGAGCGGTGCAACGCCCCTGACAGGAAGTGGCCAATCGGTCCGGGGCGTCGTGTCTCCTCCGTGACCGCCAACGGCCCCGTCATTCCAGGGGCATTATTTTTGACCTCAATATGCCACCGGCCTTGTCCCCGGCCGTTTCGTCGCTTCATCCCGCCGGTTTGAATTCCGCCCGGCCGCAGGGCGGCCGGGCGGCGTCATCCGGGCGCGGTTCAGGGACGGTTCAGACGGGCGAGAGCGGGGTGGGCCTCGGCGTATCCGTCGACGAGACGTTCGGCGACGGTCACCGAGTCGACCAGCGGGTGCAGGGCGAAGGCCTTCACGGCAGTCGCGCGCGAACCGCTCTCCGACGCCTCCAGGACCGCGCGTTCGACCGCCTTGACCGCGGTGACCAGGCCGACGGCATGGTACGGAAGCGGGTCGACGGCGACCGGGCGGGCGCCGTTGGCGTCGACCAGGCACGGCACCTCGATGACGGCTTCGGCGTCGAGCACCGGAAGCGTGGTCCGGTTGGGGACGTTGAGGATGAGCGTGGTCCGTTCGTCGCGGGCGACCGCCCGCATGAGGGCGAGCGCCACCTGCTCGTAACCGCCGGACTCCAGGTCGCTCTCGTCCCGTTCGCCGACCCCGGCGGCCTCCCTGTTCTCCGACATGTACGTGGCTTCGCGTTCGGCGCGCGTGCGGTCCCAGGTGGCCAGGGCGGGGGCCGCCGGGTCCTTCATCCGGGCGTAGAAGCCCTCCTGCTGCTCGCGGAGGAAGGCGCCGCGGGTCTGTTCGGCTTCCCGGTAGGCGCGTACCGCTTCCCGGTTGAAGTAGTAGTAGTGCAGGTACTCGTTGGGGACGGCGCCCAGCGAGCGCAGCCAGTCGGCGCCGAACAGGCGGCCTTCCTCGAAGGAGCCGAGGAGCTCCGGGTCCGCGAGCAGCCGCGGGAGTTCGTCCCGGCCGTCGACGCGCAGCCCGCGGACCCAGCCCAGGTGGTTCAGGCCGACGTAGTCGATCCGGGCCCGGTCCGGGTCGGCGCCGAGCACCCGGGCGATGCGGCGGCCGAGGCCCACCGGGGAGTCGCAGATGCCGATGACCCGGTCCCCGAGGTGGCGGGACATGGCCTCGGTGACCAGACCGGCCGGGTTGGTGAAGTTGATGACCCAGGCGTCGGGGGCGAGCCGTGCGATGCGCCGGGCCAGGTCGACGGCGACGGGCACGGTGCGCAGCCCGTAGGCGATGCCGCCCGCCCCGACCGTCTCCTGGCCGAGCACGCCCAGGTCGAGGGCGACGCGTTCGTCGGCAGCCCGGCCTTCGAGGCCGCCCACCCGGATCGCCGAGAAGACGAAGTCGGCGCCGCGCAGCGCTTCGTCGAGGTCGGTGGTGGCCTCGACGGTGGGCGCGTCGGGGACGTTCTCGGCCTGCTCGGCGAGCACCCGGGCCACTGCGGTGAGCCGGTCGGCGTCGGTGTCGTAAAGGGTGACCGCCGATACGCGGCCCTCGGCGTGGTCGGCGAGCAGCGCCCCGTACACGAGTGGAACCCGGAATCCGCCGCCGCCCAGAATTGTCAGCTTCACGCTTCCGCATGGTACGGGGGCCGGATCGGACCGGGCACGAACGACTCCGGACGGCAGGATCGTCCGACCGCCCCTGTCCGGACGGCACCGGCATCCGTGCCGATGGCATCCGCACCGACGAGGTCCGGCCCGGGGGGGGGGGCCGCGGGGGGGGGGGGCCCCCGGGCCGCAGCCGGGGGCGGGCCCCCCCAGGA
>NZ_JBEXPY010000032.1:0-58018 GCF_040612315.1 Streptomyces sp. NPDC006435 | reverse complement strand
CCCCCACCCCCCCCCACCCCCCCCCGGCCCGCCGCCCCCCGCCCCCGGGGCCTTGGCCTCCCCCCCGGCGGTGGCCGGCCCGGGGGGCGCGGCCGGTGGGGTCCGTCGCCACCGGGCCGGATGCCGGTGCCGTCCGCTCCTCGTCGGGGCGGGCCGGGTCAGTCGCCGCTCCACCAGCGGGAGACGACCTGCCACAGCCTGGCCGGTGCGGACCGGCCGCGCTGCTGCGGGATGTGGCCCATGGCGGGCTGCGCCGCGGGGGTGCTCCCCGTCCCGTCGACGACCGCCGTCATGGCCGCCGCGCCCGTCGTGGCCGGGGCCGGGGCGGGCGGGGGAACGGGCGGGCGTCCGGGGGTGGGGGCGGTGTGCCGGACGGTCGACTGCACCTCCCAGTCCTGGCGCTGCGCGTTGGGCTTGCCCATGGACGGCGGTTCCCGGTCGTCCTGCGGCGCCCGCGCGGCGAAGTCCGCCGGGAGTTCCACCAGATGCCGCCCCATGATGTTCCCGACCCACTTCAGCTCGCCCTCGTCGACGGCGAGTTCGAGGTCGGGCAGCCGCATCAGCAGGGCGTCGACACCGACGTCGGCGATGGCGCGGCCGATGTCCTGTCCCGGGCATTCGTGCGGGCCGCCGCTGAACGCCAGGTGAGCGCGGTTGCCCGCCATGTCGGCGTTCAGGTCGGGCCGTACGATCGGGTCGGTGTTGGCCGGGGCGATGCCGACGATCAGGGCGTCGCCCGCCTTGATCTGCTTGCCGCCCAGTTCGGTGTCGCCGACCGCCCAGCGGCCGAAGACCGCGGTGAACGGCGGCTCGTCCCACAGCGTCTGCTCGACCGCCTCGGGCACCGTCATGTGACCGCCGCTGAGCCGGGCCCGGAAGCGCGGGTCGGTGAGGACCATCCGCAGGACGTTGGCGATCAGGTTGGCGGTCGCCTCGTAGGAGGCGATGAGGATCAGGCGGAGGTGTTCGCTGACCTCCTGGTCGTTCATCCTCGCGGGGTGCTCGATGAGCCAGGTGGCGAAGTCGTCCGCGGGTTCGCGGCGGCGGCGCTGGACGAGCCGGGTCAGCGCCTCCAGGACGTAGGCGTTGCTCGCGACGGCGGTCGCCGTGCCCCGGGTCATGTCGCGGGCGGCCTGGACCATCCGGTCGTTGTACTCCTCGGGCATGCCGATGATCGCGCACATCACCATCATCGGCAGCCGCTCGGCGAACTGGCTGACCAGGTCGACGCGGCCTTCCTGGCAGAAGTCGTTGACCAGCCGGTTGCTGTAGCGGTTGACGTGCCGGCGGACGCCGCGGGTGTCGATGCGGCCCATGCTGTCGGTGACCGCGCCGCGCTGGCGCTCGTGGGTGGCACCGTCGGCGAAGACGCAGATCGGCTGCCAGGTGAAGATCGGGGCGAGCGGGTGGTCCGGGGCCACGCTGCCGTCCTGCAGGGCCCGCCACCGCCGGGAGTCGCGGGAGAACTGCGAGGGGGTACGGGTCATGTGCAGGTTCTCGCTGTGGCCGAGGACCAGCCAGGCGGGCACGTCCCCGTGCAGCAGCACGGGGGCCACGGTGCCGTGTTCGGCGCGCAGTTTCTGGTAGAGCCCGTGGGGGTCCCGCTCGGCCTCCGGGCCGTAGAACCGGCGCAGTCCGCCGGGCCCGATGCCGAGGCCGTGGGCCGGGCACTCGGGGGGCGGAAACGACCCCTGGGCCGCTCCGGACTCGTAGGGAAATGGGGTTGTCACGATCGCTCCAGGGATCAGGATTCCAAGGACCAGACGGGTGGGGATGCGTGAGGGGGGGTGGGGACTGCGGTCAGGCGAGCGGGAGCGCCAGACTGTGCAGGTAGCGCATCAGGGTCATCAGCACGTCGCGGCTGGAGCCGCGCAGCCGGGCGTCGCAGTCGATCATCGGGACCTCCTCGGGGAGGTCCAGGGCGCTGCGCAGTGCCTCGACGGGGTGCTTCGGGGCGTCGGGGAAGGTGTTGATGGCGACGACGAACGGTACGCCGCGCTCCTCCAGCCGTCCGATGACGTCGAAGCTGACTTCGAGTCGGCGGGTGTCGATGAGGACCACCGCGCCGAGGGCTCCCTCGAACAGCCCGTTCCACAGGAACCAGAAACGTTCCTGGCCCGGCGTTCCGAACAGATAGAGGATCAGCTCCTCGCTGATGGAGATCCGGCCGAAGTCCATGGCGACGGTGGTGGCGGTCTTGCTCTCCACCCCGTAGTTGTCGTCCACGCCGACACCGGCCTGGGTCATGGTCTCCTCGGTGGTCAGCGGCCGGATCTCGCTGACCGATCCGACCATGGTCGTCTTGCCGACCCCGAACCCGCCGACGACCACGACCTTCACCGCGGCGGTCGCCGTGGTGGGGAGGACGTCCTCGCGCCGGGGGCCGGTGATCGTGTCAGAGTTTCTGAAGTCCATGCATCACCGCTTCGAGGAGGGACCTGTCCGGGAGTGTGGCGCGCACGATGGGTGCGCGCGATTCGATGAGTTCGGCGGCGAGGAGCTCGGTGAGGAGCGACGTGACGACGCTGAAGGGCAGTCCGAGGTACGCGGAGAGCTCCGCGACGGATAACGGTGCCTGACAGAGCCGCAGGATCACCGCCTGCTCGGGCTGGACCGTCGGCGTCGGCTGTGCCTTCGCGACGATCATCGTGACCAGGTCGAGAGCCGCTCGCTCGCTGCCGTCGGGATCGCCGGTGATCACGTACAGCCGTTCCGGATCGCTCAGGGCGGGATCGGCTTTTCGGCGCTCTCGTCGGGGAGAACTCATCCGGACAACCCGTCGTGGCGCGGCGGGCTCGTCAGATGGGCTCCGATCCTGACGACCATGTCGCGCATCCGTGATCCGACGAGGCCGGCGTCGACCGTCTCGCCGGCCAGGACCGCGAGGTACGCGCCGGTCCCGGCGGCCATCAGGTAGAAGAAGCCGCCGGTGACCTCGATGACGACCAGGCGCATGAGCCCGTCGCTGTACGGGATCTCGGAGGCGACGGCGGCGGCCAGGCTCTGCAGTCCGGCGCAGGCCGCCGCGAGACGGTCGGCGACATCGGGGTCGCCGCCGTGCTGGGCGATGCGCAGACCGTCCGCGGAGAGCACCACGATCTGGTGGATGTCCGGTACGTCGTCGGCCAGCTGCTTGAGCATCCAGTCCATGTTTCCCCGCTGCTGGATCACTTCAGGTCTCCCCTGTCCCACGCGTCATCGGAGTCTTCGTCGGTGTTCGGGTCCTGCGGCACGCCGTTGACGGCGTTGGTGAATGCCTCCAGCCAGAGTCCGGGCGGCTGCTCCTTGCCGTTGTCGCCACCCGGTCCGTGGCCGTTGGCATGGCCGTTGCGCCGGCCGGCGGTGGGGTCGACGGGCTGGGCGGGGAGGTTGTGCGAACCGAGGGGTGCGCGGCCGCGGCTGCGGCGTTGCGGAAGCCCTCCGGCGGTCCACTCGGTCACCACGGGGACGTCGTCCTCCATGGCGGCCGCGGGGACGACCGGCCTGGTGACGGGGGCCACCGGTCCGGTGGCGGGGCGCTGGGCCACGGGGGTGCGGGGCTTGCGGCGGGCCGGCACGACGTGCTTCATGGCCTCCTGGTCGATGTCGCTGGTGGGCCTCGACGTGGCACCGATGCCGTGGGCGATGCCGGGAGCGGGTCCGGTGGTGATCATGGCGCGGGGCACGATGAGCACGGCACGGACGCCGCCGTACGCGGACTGACGCAGGGATACCTGGAGGTCGTACATCCGGGCGAGGCGTCCGACGACGGCCATGCCGAGTCGCGGGGACTCGCCGAGGTCGTTCATGTTGGAGCCGGCCTGGGCCCTGGCGAGCATGTTCTCGGCCCGCGAGCGGGCCTCCTCGCTGAGCGAGACGCCGCCGTCCTCGATCTCGATGGCGATGCCGGTCTGCACCTCGACGGCGGTGACGTGCACCCGGGTCTGCGGGGGCGAGTAGCGGGTGGCGTTGTCGAGGAGCTCGGCACAGGCGTGGATGAGCGGTTCGACGGCCGTGCCGATGATGGCTACCTTGGCGATCGAGTGCAGATCGACGCGGGGGTACTCCAGGATCCGCGACATGGCGCCGCGCAGCACGCTGAACAGCGGTACGGGCTTGGGCCACTGTCGGCTGGGCCGGGCCCCGCCGAGTACCGCGATGGAGTCGGCGAGTCGGCCGATCAGCGCGGTGCCGTGGTCGATGCGGAGCAGGTCGTCGAAGACGTCGGGGTTGCGCCCGTGGTGCTCCTCCATCTCGCGCAGTTCGCTCGCCTGGCGGTGGACGATCGCCTGGACGCGCCGGGCGACGTTGACGAAGGCGCGCTGCGCGGAGTCGCGCATGGCTTCTTCGTTGTCGATGATGTTGAGCACCGTGTAGACGAGGGTGCGCTGGGCGTCGGGCAGGTCGCGGTACGACTCGTCCGCGTCCACGACGTCGCGGAGCACCTCCTCGGGCGAATTCCCCACGCGCAGACGGTGGATGGCGGCCGGCAGGAGCACCTTGCTGATCCGCACGGTCTCGTCGTCGTGGGTGGCGATGCGCCGTTCCAGGTCGGCGAAGCGGCGTTCGTACACCGCGCGCTGGGTGCGCAGGTCACGGGCCCTGCGGGCGAGTTGGACGGTGAGCGCGGCAATCACGACGGTGGCGAGCACGCCGCACCAGACGACTGGTATCCGCGCGGGCTCGGAGACCAGCGCCGCCGCGGCGGCGGTGGCGCCGCCGACCAGGAGCACGGGCAGCAACACGGCGCGAAAGACCGGGGTTTCCCGGCCGTTCGGCGGTGATTCAACACGGACCATCTAAAACCTCTGGCGGTTGATTCGGGAGGTACACGCGCTTGCAGGACAGTCGGGAACAAGCGCTCGAATTCATATCAACTCGACTTCACTGCGCGTGAGCTTAGTCAGATCGAATCAGGGCTTCGGCACATTCACCCAACCCCCTGCGCGAGCGCTCCGGCGGTAATACACTCACGAGTTTTTGCACGCACCGCCGTCACGCGTGCGCGGGGAGTGACGGTCGCCGACATCGGACGCTCCTCGGCACTGTTCGTACCGCAGGCAGGGACGGAGCCGAGTGGATCGGAGAGATGAACCAAGGCTATTCGGCATGGAGTTCATCCATGAAGAAGCAACAACTCCCGTTCCTTCCCTTCGCATCACCCCCATTTCGTCCCGCACAGAGGGGCAGTCGCACACATGGTCGAGAGAGGTCGAAAGGAACATGTTCGTGGCCCGGGGAAGGGTGACCTTCCGGGGCGCCGGGGTGACGGCCGGTGCGGGCGGCGTCGGAGCGGACGGTCGTCGCGCACCCCCGCACTCCCCGGAACGGCCCCCGGAACGGGACCGGTTGGGCCGCGCATCGGGCCCCGTACCGGACCGTCGTCCCGGATCATGTCCGGGTACGTCGCGTCACGAGACGCACCGGAACCGACGAGGAACGGACGCACCATGGGGCCGACGCGGAGCTACACCATCGAATCGCTCGACACCGGACTCCGGTTGATGCGGCTGTTCCTCACCCACGACACCCTGACCGTCTCCCGGGCGGCCGAACTGCTCTCCGTGGGCAGGTCCACCGCGCACCGGGTGCTCAGCACCCTGGAGGGGCGGGGCTTCGCGGTCCGGGACTCCTCCGGACGCGGTTACGCGCCGGGGCCCGAGCTGGTCCGGCTCGGGCTCCCGGCCGGATTCGGCACGGCGATCCGCGAACGGCTCGGCACCGTGCTGGAGGACGCGGTGCTGCGCACCGGCGAGACGGTGCAGAGCGCGGCGTTGATCGGTGACCGGATCGTCATCACCGACGGCCGCGAGTCCCCGCACCCGGTACGGGTGATGTCCGGGGTCGGCCGCACCTGCCCCGCCCACACCACGGCGGGCGGCAGGATGCTGCTCTCCCGGATGGCGCCGGAACAGGTCTGCGCCCTCTACCCGCGGGAGGAGCTGCCGGCGACCGCGTCGAACGCCCTCACCTCGCGTTCCGCCCTGCTCGCCGAGCTCGACGAGGTCCGCGGGCGGGGGTACGCGGTCAGCCGCGGGGAGTCGGTCCGGGGCGTGTACGCCGTGGCCGTCCTCCTGACCGGGGCGAGCTGGCGCGACCGGCTCGCCCTGACCGCGTCGGCCCCCGCCGACCGGGGCGACGACGCGACGCTCGCCCGCCGCGCCGGGGAACTCCGCCGCTCCGCCGCGCTGCTGGACGGACCCGGCCCGGAGCGCGAGGCGGACCCGCAGCGGTGACGCGCCGGTTCCCCGCACCGCGCGGGCACGTGGCACCGGGCGTACGCCGGAGCGGTGGGGCGGGGCGGGCGACCGGTCCCGCGTCGCGCGGGTGCGGGCCGTGCGGCGACGGCAGCCCGGGGCCCGGGGTCAGCGGCGGGTGCCGCCGATCCGTCCCTCCAGCTGGACGAGCAGCTCGCCGAGCTGGGCGCTGAGCTGGGCGTGGGTGCGCTCGTCGAGGCCCGACAGGACCGTGCGCTCGTACGCCAGTTGCCTCGGCAGCAGCGTGTCCACCAGCGCGCGTCCCTCCTCGGTGAGGCGGACGTGGTTGACGCGGCGGTCGCGGTCGTCGCCCCGGCGGTCGACGAGGCCGCGCTCCTGGAGGACCCGCAGCCGCTTGGTGACGGCGGCGCCGGAGGAGAACGTCTCCCTGGCCAGCTCGCCGGGGGTCAGTTCGCGGTCGGTGCGGCGCACGGCCCCGAGCAGGTCGAACTCGGCGCGGGTCAGTCCGGCGGCGCGCAGCGGGGCGTCCTCCGCCTGCTGGAGCAGGGCGGCGCAGCGGTTGATGCGGCCGATGAGTTCCATCGGTCCGGTGTCCAGCTCCGGGTTGACGGCCTGCCACTGCCGTACCACCGAGGCGACGATGTCGTCGGTCACACCGCTCCGTTCTCCGGGGCGGGGGCGAGCAGCCCCCGCCGTGTCGCTGTAGCGGCGAGCGTACGGTGTCCGGCCCGTTCGGCCGCGAGGACCTGCTCCTGGGGCAGGGCGCGCTGCCACCATTCGCCCGCGGCAGTGTCGTCGGCGTCGCGCAGTTCGACGAGCGAACCGGTCAGTCCGCGGCGGGCGGCGTCCAGGGCTGCGGGATCGGTCCGCGGCTCGGCCAGCGCGCTCACGGCCCGGGCGCGGGCGAGTTCGGTGGCGGCCAGGGCCTTCTCCAGGCGCCCGCCCGCCCGGCGGTTGGTCACCAGGACGGCGGCGAGCAGGCCCGTACCGGCGCCGATGACGGTGTCCAGGACCCGGTCGCCGATGAGTTCGCCGGCCGGATGGGTGCCGCCGAATTCCAGGACCAGCAGCGCCATCGGGGTGACGGCGACGGAGCCGAGCCAGTAGTTGCGGGTGATCAGGGCCTCGGCCGCGAAGCCGAAGAACAGGCAGAAGCCGATGAGGGCCAGAGGTCCGGTGCGGCTGACGGGGAGGACGGCGGCGAAGACGAGGACGCCGATCAGATTGCCCAGGGTGCGTTGCAGGGCCCGGTTCCAGGACAGCGTCACATTGGCCTGGTAGAGGGAGGCGGCGGTCACGATGGCCCAGTAGGGGCGGCCGACGCCGGCCGCCTGGGAGACATATCCGGCCAGGGCGCAGCCGATGAGCGCGCGGACGCCGATCGGCAGCAGAGGGGAGCCGGGGGCGAGGCTGCGCAGCAGCGCGCGGCGGGCGTCGCGCCGGCCCGCGGCGCGCCGGGCGGCCCGCTCGGAGTCGATGCCGAACAGTTCGTCCGAGGTGCCCGGGGCGGGCGGCGGGGTGGGGACGGGGCCGCGGGCACGGGTCTGCCGGGCCCAGGACCGGAGCCGGTCGGGGTCCGGTGCGAGGACGGGCGCGGCCGGAAGGTCGCCGGGGAAGGTGTCGGGGACGGCTCCGGCGGTCGCCGTCTCGGCGTGGACGACGAGGCGTTCGAGCGCCCGGCGCGTGGGGGTGGGGCGGCCGGCGGCGAGCAGGGACTGCCAGGCCGCGTGCACGGCGGCGGCCGCCGCGTGCCGGGTGCGGGGGCCGGGGTCGGCCAGATGGGCGGCGGCCGCGTCGAGGGCGCGGGCCGTCGCCCGGCGCTCCGGGCCCTCCCGGCGGATGAGCACGGGGCCGACCGCGACCAGCCAGGCGATCGCTCCGGCGGCCAGGGTCAGCGCGAGATGGCCCGGCACCTGGCCGAGTCGCTGCGGGGCGAAGAGCGCGGCCGAGGTGACGAACGTGAAGATCACCGGTCCGGGCGGGCCGATGCGGGTGGCGTCGCAGAGCGTCTTCTGCCCGGCCGCGAGGACGGCCCCCACCGCGATCAGCACGGCGGTCGAGGAGGTGAGGGAGGCCGTGACCAGCGATATCGCCATGCCGATGACCATGGAGACGACGACTCCGGCGACGGCTCGGGCGCGGCGCGCGTAGGGCAGGTTGTGGCCGTACAGGGCGCAGAGCGAACCGGCCATCGTGTACATCACGAGGTCGATCCGGTCGACGGCGAGCAGCACCAGGTCCGGTACGGCGGTGGCGACGACGACGCTGAGCGCCGGTTTGAACCACATGTCCGAGGGCCGGGCGAGACGCAGCGGGGCCGCCAGCGGGAGTCTGCGGACGGAGGGCTGCCGGGACCAGGTGGTTGTATCGCTCACTCAAATACTTTAGCAGGTATTACACCCGTAAAATATTTCCTTCCGGGTCGCCGGCCGACGGGCCCCGGGCCACACTGATCGCAAGCACCCACGCACCCGCTCCCCACCCCGGTCCGGCATCCGTTCGCGGCGCGCGCCGATGCGGGCCCTCTGGAGTCCAGCCGATGTACGAGAGCGATGCCGGACTGCTCGCCCCCGGGCGGGCCGGCTCCCCCGCCGAGACGGCCACCGGCGACAGCGCCTTCCTGCGGGCGATGCTCGACGCCGAGGCCGCGCTCACCCGCGCCCAGTCCGACTGCGGGCTGGCCCCGGCCGGCGCGGGGCAGGCGGTGACCGCGGCGGCGGCCGACATGAGCCGGTTCGACGTGCGGGACCTCGCGCTGCGCGCCCGCGCGGGCGGCGATCCCGTCGTCCCCCTGGCCCTGGACCTGGTGGCGAGGGTGGCCAAGGACTTCCGGCCGTACGTGCACCGGGGCGCGACCAGCCAGGACATCCTCGACACGGCCGCCATGCTGGTCGCCGCGCGCACCCTGGCACCGGTGCTCGACGACCTGGCGCGCACCGCGGACGCGGTGGCCCGGATCGCCACCGCGCACCGCAACACCCCGATGGCCGGCCGCGCGCTCACCCAGCACGCCGCGCCGATCACCTTCGGGCTGAAGGCGGCCGGGTGGCGTGCGCTGATCCTCGACGCGCGGGACCGGCTCTCGGCCGTACGGGAGTCGCTGCCCGCCCAGCTGGGCGGCGCGGCGGGAACCCTGGCCTCGTTCGGGGCCTACGCGCCCGACGCCGACACCGACGGGATCGATCCGGGGCTGCCGCTGCTCCAGATGTTCGCGAACGAACTCGGTCTGGCCGAACCGCTGCTGCCCTGGCACACCCTGCGCACCCCGATCGCCGACCTGGCGGGCGCGCTGGCCTTCACGGCGGGCGCGCTCGGCAAGACGGCGGCCGATGTGCTGACCCTGTCCCGTACCGAGATCGGCGAGGTCGCCGAGGCGCAGGGCGAGAACCCGTCCGTCCTGGCGCACCGGGCCGATCCGGTGCGCGCCACGCTGATCGCGGCGGCGGCCCGCCGCGCCCCCGGTCTGGCCGCGACCCTGTACGGCTCGCTCACGGCCGAGGACGAGCGGCCGGCCGGGGCCTGGCACGCCGAGTGGGAGCCGCTGCGCGAACTGCTGCGGCTGGTCGGCGGCGCCGCGCGGGACGCCGCCGAACTGACCGGGGGTCTGCGCGTCGTCCCCTACGCCATGCGGGAGAACCTCCAGCTCACCGACGGGCTGATCGTCTCTGAGCGGCTGGCCGCCGCGTTCGCGGAACGGATCGGCCGCAGACGGGCCGCCGAGGTGCTGGCGGGCGCCGCCGTCCGGGCCCGCGCGGAGACCACGGACCTGTCCGACGTCCTCACCGACGTCCTCGACGAGGAGCCCGAGCTGGCGGGGATCGACCTGGCGGAACTGACCGAGCCCGCCCGGTACACCGGCTGCGCGGGCGCGCTCACCGACCGTGCGCTGGACCGCGGCTGACCACTCCCCCGAACGCCCTCCACGCCCGGGTCAGACCAGTTCGCCCCCGCGGGCGACGACCCGCCCGGCACGCACCACCAGGGACGGGACCGGGCGGTCCACGACGGCCTCGGGCAGCGAACCGGCGGCGACGAGGACGAAGTCGGCCGGGTCGCCGGGCTCCAGCCGGGAGGCGGGCAGCCCGAGCAGCGCGGCACCGCCCTGGGCCACCGCCTCGTAGCAGGCGGCGAGTTCGGCGTCGGTGCGGGCGTCCGTGCGGTAGGCGAGCAGATGGGCGCGGGCGAGCATGTCGCCGTCGCCGAAAGGTGACCAGGCGTCGCGCACCCCGTCGGAGCCGACGGCGATCCGCACCCCGTGCGGGGCGAGCAGTGCGGGGTCCAGGACCGGGTCGTCGCCCAGGGCGCAGGTGACCAGGGCGACGCCCGCCTCGGCCAGCCGCGCGGCCATGGCGTCGCGTTCGTCGCCCCCGAGCCCGGCGACGGCGAACGCGTGGCCGATCGTGACGCGCCCCCGCATCCCGGCGGCGACGGTGCGCCGGGCGATCTCGGCGGTCTGGCGCAGCCCGGCGGGCCCGCCGTCGTGCAGGTGGATGTCAAGGGGGACGTCCTTGCGGCCGGCCAGTTCGAACACGAAGTCCAGCTGACCCTCCATGTCGCCGTCGATGCCGACGGGGTCGAGGCCGCCCACGACGTCGGCCCCCTCGGACAGGGCCTGCTCCATGAGCTCGGCGGTGCCGGGCTCGCTCAACAGGCCGAGCTGGGGGAAGGCGACGACCTGGACGTCGATGAGGTCCTTGCGGGCGTCGGCCGCGGCGCGCACCCCGTGCACCCCGAGCAGGCCGTGCGCGGGGGCGACGTCCACGTGGGCCCGCATGGCTCGGGTGCCCCGGGCGATGGCCCGGTCCATCAACGCCCCGGCCCGCTCCTCCACCGGGGAGGTGAATCCGGCCCTGGCCCGTACGTCGCCGTCGATCAGGTCACGGAGCGTCCCGGCGGGCTCCCGGCTGAGCCAGGGCCCGCCCCAGGTGGTCTTGTCGGGGTGGATGTGCGCGTCCACGGGCGAGGGCAGGACGAGGGCGCCCGCGGCGTCCACGGTCCCGCAGCCGTCGGGCACTTCCGCCGGGTCGTACCCGGCGATCCGGCCGTCGGAGACCAGCAGGTCGCGGACGCTTCCGTCGGCGGTGCGGACGGCGGTGAACAGGATGTGGGGAAGGACGGGGGCGGATGTCGCCATGGGGCCGGGGTCTCCTTCTGGTGCGGGATGGTGCGCGAGGGACGTGACGCGGTGCGCGCGGACGGAAAGCGCCGCGAGGAGGTGCGCGGGAGCACGACGGGCGCGGATGCCGCGGCCCTCGCGGATTCCGGGAAGCTCCCGCGGCCCCTTGCCCAATATTTGGTATACCAGATGGTCGGAGTGTCGGCCCGCACCGGCATCCACCCCTCTTTGAAATTTCACACACCACGTACGATGACGGAATGAACGAACCTGGCGGGCAGCGGCCCCGGGGAAGGCGGGGCATCGGCGCCCCCGTCGCCCTCGGCTGGCTCTTCATGCTGTTCGCCATGGTCACGTGCTGCTCGGTCCCGGCTCCGTCCTCGCACGGTTCCGGCGCCCACAGCACCTCCGCCGTCCGGGCCTTCACCCCGGCGCACGCCGCGCCCGCGCCGTCCGTGGTGGCCGACGCCTCCGCGGACCGGGGCATGGGCAGCTCCTGCCACGGCACGGTCGAGCACGCGACACCCGTCGTGCTGCCCGGCCAGAGCGCGCCCGCGGCCCTTCCCGGTGCCACCGTCGCGGCCCCCGCCGCCCCGCTCACCGGGGCCGCCGCGATCCGCGGCCCCTCCAACGACGCCGTGCGCGCGGTCGACCATCTTCGTCTGCAGGTTCAACGGGTCTAGAGGCAGGCCCCCGTTTTCCGGAGAACCGGAGAGCGGGCTCCCCCATGCCCCGATACCACCCGTCTCGTCGAACCGAAGGACCCCCATGGCTTCCGCCAAGAACCAGAACGCCTCCGCCGCGCGCCGCGCCAAGCTGGAGGAGGCCCGCCGCAAGGAACGGGCCCGCGAGCGGCGCAGCCGCATCATCACCATCACCGCGTCCGTCGCCGTGGTGGCCGCGCTCGTCGCGGGCGGCGGATATCTGATGTCCGCGGCCGACGACCAGGAGAAGGCCGAGGCCCAGGCCAAGTCCTCGCCCGTGAAGGGCGAGCGGACCTGGGACAAGCTCACCCAGAACCACGTGGAGAAGCAGGTCTCCTACCCGATGAACCCGCCGGTCGGCGGCGACCACAACCCGGTCTGGATGAACTGCAACGCCGACGTCTACACCAAGGCGATACCGAAGGAGAACGCCGTGCACTCCCTGGAGCACGGCGCGGTCTGGGTGACGTACACGGACAAGGCGAAGCCCGCCGACGTCGAGAAGCTCAGCACTCGGGTCAAGGCGACGCCCTACTCGCTGATGAGCCCGGTCGAGGACCAGGCCGCACCGATCATGCTCAGCGCCTGGGGCAAGCAGGTGACGGTGACGAGCGCCACCGACGCGCGCGTCGAGCAGTTCTTCACCAAGTACGTGCAGGGCCCGCAGACGCCCGAGCCCGGCGCCGCCTGCACCGGCGGGGTCGCCGGATGACGCCCGCCCTCCGCTCCTCGCGCCCGATGGTGCTGGCGGGCGGCACGGTGCTGCTGCTCGCGCTGGGCCTGATCGCGCTGATGCTCGTACGGCCGTCCCCGTCCGCGGGCTCCGACTCCGTCGCGGCCGCCCCCTCGGACTCCTCGGTCGACGTCGGCTTCGCCCGCGACATGTCGGTCCACCACCAGCAGGCGGTCGAGATGTCGTTCATCGTCCGGGACCGCACCTCCGACGAGGCGGTGCGCCTGCTGGCGTACGACATCATCAACACGCAGGCCAATCAGCGCGGCATGATGCTCGGCTGGCTGGACGGCTGGGGCCGGGCGAAGTCGTCCGCCGCCGAGCCGATGGCCTGGATGGGGCACGCCTTCACCCCCAGGGGCGACGGTTCGCTGATGCCCGGCATGGCGACCGACAGCGAGCTGGACGAACTGCGGGCGGCGAAGGGGAAGAAGGCCGAGGTGCTGTTCCTGAAGCTGATGACCGTGCACCACCGGGCGGGCGCGGAGATGGCCCAGGCCGCGGCCACCTCGGCGGACACCGAACTGATCAGGAACCTGGCGGCGGGCATGGTCAGGGGCCAGCAGTCGGAGATCGAGCTCATGGCGGACATGCTCGAGAAGCGCGGCGCGAAGGCCTGATCCGATACCGGTGCACGGGCCCGGGTCCACTGCCGGCGCACCGGACCGGATCCAGCACCGGGGCACGGGACCGTTCCGGCTTCCGTCGGCGGCCCGTCCGCGGGGGTTCCTCCCCTGCGGACGGGCCGTTCCCGTACGCGGCACGGCCCGTGGGAGGTGCCCGATGCCCCGCACGACGGCCGGGCACCGGACACCAGGGGTTCGCACAGGGGATCGCATAGGCTCGTCCCCGACATGAAGAGCAACCTCGCACCGCTGGGGCCCAAGGCCGACAAGGACACCGTGCGCCGCAGCAACCTCAGTCTGGTGCTGCGCGCCGTCCGCGAGGAGGGTGCGGGCGGGGCGACCAGGGCAGGGGTCGCCGCGCGGGTGGGGCTGACCCGGGCGGCGGTTTCCTCGCTCGTCGAGCAGTTGCTCGGCATCGGGTTCCTCACCGAGTCCGGCAAAACCTTCAGCGGGCAGGCGGGGCGGCCCGGCACCACGCTCGAAGTGGCGCGCTCCGGGCCCGCCGGCCTCGGCGTGGAGGTCAACATCGACTACGTGTCGGTGTGTGTCGTCGATCTGGCGGGCACCGACCGGGTACGGCGCACCGAACACCTCGACAACCGCGGCGCACCGCCCGCGCAGGTCCTGGCACGGGCCGCCGGCATCGCGGCGCGCACCCTGGAGTCGGCGCGCGAGCAGCGGCTCCGCCCGGTCGCGGCGGCGTTGGCACTGCCCGGTCTGGTGTCCGGCGGCACGGTGCGCCAGGCCCCCAATCTGGGCTGGAACCGGGTGCCGGCCGAGGAGTTGTTCGCCGCCGCGTTCGCCGCCGCACGCCCGGGGCACGAGGCGCTGACGGTGCGTTCGGAGAACGAGGCCAACCTGGCGGCGCTCGCCGAGCTGTGGTTCGGCGGGCTCGACCCGATCCGCAGCTTCCTCCATCTGACGGGCGAGATCGGTGTCGGTGGCGCGCTGGTCGTCGACGGCGAGCTGCTGCGCGGGGCGCACGGTTTCGCCGGGGAGATCGGGCACGTGGTGGTGGAGGCCGGGGGGCCACGGTGCCGGTGCGGTTCGCGCGGCTGTCTGGAGCAGTACGCCGGTCAGGCCGCGCTCCTGCGGGCGGCCGGGATCGACGGGTCCGACAGCGGCGCGGTGGCCGAACTGGAGCGGCGCGCCCGGTCCGGGGACGAGCGGGCGGTGGCCGCCCTCGCGCGGGCGGGCCGGATGCTGGGACGGGTGCTGTCCGGAGCGGTGAACCTGCTCGACCCGGACGCGGTGGTGCTCGGCGGGATCTACCGGAACCTGATGCCGTGGCTGTCGCCGGCCATCGACGAGGAGCTGACCGGCCGGGTGGTGTCGGGGCTCTGGTCCCCGGGCAACGGCCGGCTGCGCGCCTCGTCCGCCGCCGGCGACGCGGCCCGGGGCGCCGCGGCGCTGGTGATGACCGAGGTGCTGGCCGACCCGGTGGCGTACGCGGGCCGCACGACGGGCCGGCCCGCACGGACCGCCGGACCGGACCGCTGACGTACAGGCACCGGACCGCCGGACCGGACCGCTGACGCACGAGGACCGGACCGCCGGCCTGCCCGGAGCGCTCGGTCAGCGCACGCCGAGCAGGTGGTCCATGGCCAGCTGGTCCAGGACCTCGAACGCCATGCCCCGTTCCGCCGCCGCCGTGACGTCGAACTCCTCGTACGCCGACCGGTCGGCCAGCAGTGCGGCCACACCGTCCTCGGCGGTGGGGCGGGCCAGTTCGTCGAGCCGGGACGCGCGCAGCGCCTCCCGCACGGCGGGGTCGGCGCGGAAGGCAGCGGCGCGCTCCTTGAGGATCAGGTAGTTGCGCATGCAGCCGGCGGCCGAGGCCCGGACGCCGTCGTGGTCCTCGGTGCGCGGCGGCTTGAAGTCGAAGTGCCTCGGGCCCGTGTAACCGGCCGTCTCCAGCAGGTCCACGAGCCAGAACGCCTGGCGCAGGTCACCGGCGCCGAAGCGCAGGTCCTGGTCGTACTTGATGCCCGACTGGCCGTTCAGGTCGATGTGGAAGAGCTTGCCCGCCCACAGTGCCTGCGCGATGCCGTGCGGGAAGTTCAGCCCGGCCATCTGCTCGTGCCCGGTCTCCGGGTTGACGCCGACCAGCTCCGGGCGTTCCAGACGCTCGATGAAGGCGAGGGCGTGGCCGATGGTCGGCAGCAGGATGTCCCCGCGCGGCTCGTTCGGCTTGGGCTCGATGGCGAACCTCAGGTCGTAGCCCTGCTCGGTCACGTAGTCGCCGAGCAGGTCGAAGGCCTCCTTCATCCGGTCGAGGGCGACCCGGACGTCCTTGGCGGCCCCGGACTCGGAGCCCTCGCGTCCGCCCCAGGCCACATAGGTGGTGGCGCCCAGCTCGACGGCGAGGTCGATGTTGCGCAGGGTCTTGCGCAGTGCGTAGCGACGTACGTCGCGGTCGTTGGCGGTGAACGCGCCGTCCTTGAACACCGGGTGCGTGAAGAGGTTGGTCGTCGCCATGGGGACGACGAGCCCGGCCGCGTCCAGTGCCTGCCGGAACCGCTTCACGATCCCCTCGCGCTCGGTGTCCGTCGCGCCGAACGGGATCAGGTCGTCGTCGTGGAAGGTCACGCCGTACGCGCCCAGTTCGGCGAGCCACCGCACGGTGTCGACCGGGTCGGCCGCCGCGCGGGTCGCGTCGCCGAACGGGTCGCGTCCCTGCCAGCCCACCGTCCAGAGCCCGAAGGTGAACCTGTCCTCGGGGGTGGGCGTGAAGCGTTCCGTCATCGTCTGCCGCCTTCGGTACGGGCCGGGCCTTATTTGTTAAGCGTCATGACTAATCATGCACGACCACCTCGGGGCACGTAACCCCTCACCATCGGCCGCGAAGTCCGGTACCCTGCCCCACCGGCCCGGTACCGGCGTGATCGGGGAGCGGCGCCACCGCTGTGCGGAGCGGGGTCGGTCACGTAATTTGTTTTGCGCACGATCAAATATGCCGGACCCGCGACAGAGGAATGAGGGCGCCATGCCGCCGCGCACCGTCGTCATCGGTGTGGACAGCTCCACCCAGTCCACCAAGGCGGCCTTCGTCGACGCCGGGAGCGGTCGGCTGCTGGCCGTCGGCCGTGCCCCGCACCGCGTCGACGGGGAGGCGGGGGCCCGGGAGAGCGACCCGGAGGGGTGGTGGCGGGCGCTGTGCGACGCCGTCGCCGCCGGGCTGGCGGAGTCGGGGGCCGCGGGATCCGAGGTGACCGGCATCGCGGTCGCCGGGCAGCAGCACGGGCTGGTCGTCCTCGACCGCTCGGGCCGCCCGTCGCGTCCCGCGATGCTGTGGAACGACACCCGCTCCGCCCCGCAGGCCGCCGCGCTCACCGCGGCGCTGGGCGGCCCGGACGCCTGGACCGCCCGGACCGGATCGGTGCCGGTGGCCTCCGTCACCGCGTCGAAGTGGCAGTGGCTGCGGGAGAACGAGCCGGAGCACGCCGCTTCTGCCGCCGCCGTGCGCCTTCCCCACGACTTCCTGACCGAGCGTCTCGCGGGCGTCGCCGTCACCGACCCCGGCGACGCCTCGGGCTCCGGCTGGTACTCCACCGCGACCGGCGCCTACGATCCCGAGATCCTGGAACTCCTGGGCCTGGACGCAGGGTTGCTGCCGGAGTCGGCCGACTCCGGGGCGACGCGCGTCGGTTCGCTGACCGCGCGGGCGGCCGAGGCGCTGGGCCTGCCCGCCGGGATCGCCGTGGCCGCGGGGACCGGGGACAACATGAGCGCCGCGGTCGGGCTCGGGCTGGGCGGCGCCGGGCTGCTCGACCACCCGGTGCTCAGTCTCGGCACCTCGGGCACGGTCTTCGCCTCCTCCCGGACCCGGCCCGCCTCACCGGCCCTGTCCGGCTTCGCCGGGACGGACGGCACGTACCTCCCGCTGGCCTGCACCCTCAACTGCACGCTCGCCGTGGACAAGGTGGCCGCGCTGCTCGGCCTGGACCGCGACGACGCGGCGCCCGGCGGCGACGCGGTGCTCCTGCCCTACCTCGACGGCGAACGCACCCCCGACCTGCCCACCGCCGCCGGTCTGCTCACCGGGCTCCGGCACGACACCACGTCCCGGCAACTGCTCGGCGCCGCCTACGAGGGCGCCGTCTTCACCGTGCTGCGCGCCCTGGACGAACTGCTGCGGGCCTGCGGTCTCGACCCGGCCGCCCCCGAGGTGGCCGCCCGGCCGCTGCGTCTGATCGGCGGCGGGGCCCGGGGGCGTGTCTGGGTGGAGACGGTGCGGCGGCTGTCCGGGCGGCCGGTGATCGTGCCGGGCGGCGGCGAACTGGTGGCGACCGGGGCCGCGGCGCTGGCGGCGTCGGCGGCCGGTGGTGCGGATCCGGTCACGATCGCCACCGGCTGGGGCACCGGCGAGGACACCGAACTGCCCGCCGTCCCGCGGGACTCGGCCACCTGGGACCGGATCGGTTCGGTACTGGAACGGGCCGCGGGCCCCCTGCTGGGCGGCCGCTGACCCCACGTTCCCCGGATTCCCCGGGCGTCCCGTGCGTCCCGCCTCCGGGTGCCCGTGCGCCCCGGCGCGCGCCGCGTCGTACGCCCCGCGGGCAGTTCTGAGCTGCCGTCACGCCGGTCCGGCCGGTACCCGTCGGTGCTCCCCCGTCGCCCCCGGGACCGGTTTGGGGAAGCGAAGCGGTCTTCACTAGTATCCGGCGATGATCATAAGAAAAAGGCTGACGGCCGGGGTGGGCATCCTGCTCGCGACCCTGACCGCCGGGCTCGGTTCGGCGATCCCCGCCGCTGCCGACGAAGCCCCCGCCAAAGCCTCCCCCAAGGTCGAGCTGGTGCTCGACGTCAGCGGTTCCATGAGGACCCGCGACATCGACGGCCAGTCCCGGATGACCGCGGCGAAGCAGGCGTTCAACGAGGTCCTGGACGCGGTTCCCGAGCAGGTGCAGCTCGGCATCCGGACGCTCGGCGCCGACTACCCCGGCGACGACCGGAAGGTGGGCTGCAAGGACACCAGGCAGCTCTACCCGGTCGGCCCGCTCGACCGCACCGAGGCGAAGACGGCCGTCGCCACCCTCGCCCCCACCGGCTGGACCCCGATCGGTCCGGCCCTGCTGGGCGCAGCCGACGACCTGGAGGGCGGCGACTCCACCCGCCGGATCGTCCTGATCAGCGACGGCGAGGACACCTGCGGCCCGCTCGACCCGTGCGAGGTGGCCCGGGACATCGCGGCCCGCGGCATCCACCTCGTCATCGACACCCTGGGCCTGGTGCCGAACGCGAAGATCCGCGAGCAGCTGACCTGCATCGCCGAGGCCACCGGCGGCACCTACACCGCCGTCCAGCACACCGACGAGCTCTCCGGCCGCGTCAAGCAGTTGGTCGACCGGGCCGCCGAGCCCGTCGTCACGCCGGTGGCGACCGAGGGCACCGACCGGTGCTCGACCGCGCCGCAGCTCAAGCCCGGCCTGTACACCGACCGCCAGAAGTTCGGCCAGCACCGCTGGTACCGGGTGGACGTACTGCCCGGCCAGGAACTGCGCACCTCGGTCAGCGTGTTCGCCGACCGGGCCGTGAACAACGACTACGGCGTGCTGCTGCGGGCGCTGACCGTGCACGGCCGGGAGATCGTGCGGGGTTCGGAGTCGGGCACCGGCCGCACCGACGCGATCTCCTCCGGTCTGCGCTATCCGAGGGCCGGTTCGGCCGAGACGGACAGCGACGACAAGCCGGCTGCCGAGACCGTGTGCCTCCAGGTCAGCAACTCCTTCTCGGCACCGGCCTCGGTGAAGACCTCGCCGGGCATGCCGGTCGAGCTGACCGTGGACCTGGTGGACGACCCGGACGAAGCGGCCGACGTGGCCGCCTTCGGTCTCGGCCGCGGCTGGTGGCTGCTGGGCGTGCTGGTCCTCACCGGACTGGTCGTGGGCCTGGTGTTCGGCTGGATCTCGCGCTGGCGCATCGCCGTCTGGAGGACCAACTGATGAAGCGAACGACACGCGCGTTCACAGCCGCGCTGCTGACCGGGCTCGCCCTGCTGACCCCGGCGGGTGCCGCGGTGGCCGACGACCCGTCGGCGAGCCCGAGCCCGAGCGCCTCCGACGAATCGGCCGGCCCCACCGAGGCCGGCACCACCTTCCGTACGGCGACGGCGATCCAGCAGGGCCTGACCGCCACCGCCGATGCGTCCACGGGTGACTACCTGTACTGGGTCTTCCCCGCCGACGCGGGCCAGCGGGCCACCGTGAAGGCGAGGATCACCCTGCCCGAGAGCGCCACCCGGCACGGCGCCTCGACGTGGCAGGTCGACGTGTACGACGGGCTGCGGCGCCGTCAGGCGTGCATGTACGGCCGCCAGACCGGAAAGGCGGCGGCCGACGCGTCGACGGTCGAGCTGGCCTGCGTCCTGCGGACCGTCCGCGCCTGGGCCGAGCCGTGGGCCGACGACCCGCTGCCGGGCAGTTACTACGTACGCCTCACGGTCGTCGGGCTGCCCCCGTCCGACCTGGGGCTGCCGGTACGGACCGAGGTCGAGGTCAACTCGGTCGACAAGGGCGGTGCCGGTGACGTGGACGGCACACTCGCCGAGCCGCTGGTGCCCGGCGTCTCCTCCGTCGCGCAGGCGTCCGACGACTCGGCCGCCGGTGACGACGCGTCGGACGAGGCGTCGTCCGGCGACGGGCCCGAGGACGGCTGGTCCTCCGGCTGGTGGACCGACCGCTGGCTGTGGACGGTGGGCGGCGGCGTCCTCGGGGCGCTCGCGGCGGTCTTCGGGTACTCCCTCACCCGTGGCGGCGGCCGCCCGTCCAGGGTTCCGCCGGGCGCCTGACCCGCGCCCCCGTACGGCGTCCCGACCCGGTGGACGGGCCCGGCCCCGCAGGGCCCGTCCACCGGGAACGGCACGCCGGCCCGCCGCCCCTCCCGCTCTCCCCGTCTCCCCTCTCCCCGCCTCGTCTCCCCGTCCCCGTCGACCGTCCGCCCACGGGGCGCCCGACCCGGCTACTCTCGTCAACTCACGTACCGTGCAGGGCCGATGACATGTGCCACCGGTGCGGGAGCCCTGAAGTCAGGTCGCTGCGCACCCCCTCGGGTGCGCCACAAGGGAGCGGAGACCTTCATGTCCACGGAGACCGGCCCGGCCATCGACGCCGAGCCGCGGAGCCACACGATCGTGCCGGGCCCGAAGGGGCTGCCGTTCCTCGGGAGCATGCCGCAGTTCGCGAAGAATCCCCTCGCCTTCTTCGAGCGGCTGCGCGACCACGGGGACATGGTCGGCTGGCGCTTCGGCCCCAACCCGTGCGTGTACATAGCCGATCCGGACTGCATCGGCGAACTGCTCACCGAGACCGAACGCACCTTCGACCAGCCCGCACTGGGCATCGCCTTCCGTACCGTGATGGGCAACGGCGTGGTGGTCGCCCGCGGCACCGACTGGCGGCGGAAGCGCTCCCTGGTGCAGCCCTCCGTGCGCCCCAAGCAGGTGCGGTCGTACGCGGCGACGATGGCGGGCAGCACGGTGGAGCTGGCCGACACCTGGTCGGACGGCCAACGCGTCGACGTCAAGCGGGAGATGGCCGCCCTGACCCAGCGGATCGCCGTCCGCACGATCTTCGGCGTGGACACCCCGGCCGACACCGAGGCGATGGGCCGGGCGATGGACGTGGCACAGCAGGAGATCGGCAAGGAGTTCGCCGGGATCGGCGCGCTGCTGCCGGACTGGGTGCCGACGCCGGGCCGGGCCCGGATCAAGAAGGCCGCGGCGGTCATCGACGCCGAGGTGGCCCGGGTCGTCGCCCGCCACCGCGACGGCGGGGACGAGCGCCCCGACCTGCTGAGCCGACTGCTGACCGCGATCGACGAGACGGGCGCGCACCTCACGGACCGGGAGATCCGGGACGAGACGGTCACCCTGTACATCGGCGGGCACGAGACGACCAGCTCCACACTGGTGTGGGCCTGGTACCTGCTGTCCCGCAACCCGCGGGCGCGCGCCGCGCTCACCGAGGAACTGGACCGGGTCCTCGGCGACCGGGAGCCGGGGTTCGACGACTACTCCCGGCTGACGTACACCCAGTCCGTGGTCAAGGAGACGCTGCGGCTCTATCCGACGATCTGGCTGGTCACCGGCGTCGCCAAGGAGGGGGCGCGGATCGGCGGCGTCCCGGTGCCGCAGGGCACCCGGGTGTGGAGCAGCCAGTGGGTGACGCACCGCGACGCGCGGTGGTTCCCCGGGCCGGAGGAGTTCCGCCCCGAGCGCTGGGACCCCGAGGAGGGCGACGACATCGCGGAGTACGCCTGGTTCCCCTTCGGCGGCGGCCCCCGGGTCTGCCTGGGCACCCGGTTCGCGATGGTCGAGGCGGTGCTGATCCTGGCCGTGCTGGCACGCCGCTTCGAACTGGACGTGGACCCGGGCACCATCGACCCCGTACCGAGCCTGACCCTGCAGCCGGACCGGGAGGTGCTGGCGACGCTCCGGGCACGGTGACGGCACGGGGCGGCCCTCGGGACCCGGGACCGGGCCCCGCGAGGGCCGCCCCGACGCGAGGGCGCCGTCCGTCATCGGCGCCGGGCCGCATGGATCCCCCCGAAGTGGCCCCGGCCCGAAACGGGCCGGAAGGAATCGGCCGGCCGTCCCGCGCACCGCCCCGGACGCAGCCCGGGAACCATCCGCGCGTCATCCGCACACCGCCCGCGCACCATCCGCGCACCGGATATACCGAACCGATATGTCCGATCTGTCGCGGGGATCATGTCATTCGGTCCACACTGTCCATGTCGGCCGTACCGGCCCACATGGCCGTCAGGCCGTATCCGCAGGCTGTCGATCCAACGGGAGAAACACCATGCGCCTCCGCTCCGCCCTCACCCCCGTCCTCTCCGTCGCGGCAGCCCTGGCGCTGACCGGCACCGCGATGTCGGTGACGGCCGGCACCGCGTCCGCCGGAACGATGAGCCGTCTCGCGACATGCCAGGAGAAGGCCCTCGACGTGCACGCCGCACCCGGCGGACAGCGGAACGTCGCCCGTGTCGACGTCACCAACCACGGCAACCGGGCATGTGTGGTGGACCGGATCCCGACGATCACCTTCAGGGGGCTGGACGGCTCCGCCCAGACCGTGCCGCCCGCGGAGAGCGGTCCCTACACGCTCTCCGCGGGCGAGCGGGCCTACGCCGCCGTCCGCACCGCGGACCCGGCGACCTCCGAGGGCCGTGTCGTCGACAGTCTCTCCGTGGCGGCCGACCCCTCCCACCTGGGCGTCACCTTCAGCGGGGCCACCGTGGGCATGCCCGGGGGCGTCCATGTGTGGGAGCCGAT
The DNA here is from genome assembly GCF_040612315.1 of Streptomyces sp. NPDC006435. NCBI lineage: Bacteria > Bacillati > Actinomycetota > Actinomycetes > Kitasatosporales > Streptomycetaceae > Streptomyces > Streptomyces sp. NPDC006435. Next base: position 35,365 of record NZ_JBEXPY010000032.1, on the reverse strand, counting down.
CACCACCCTGTGGCAGGAGTCGAGCGCCGCCGCGGACCGCGCCCTCGCGGACGCGGTGGGCTGACGGACGGCCATGGGCACGGCGGGCCGACCTGCGGCTACAGGCCGTAGGTCGTGCCGCCGACGGTCCGCCGCGGGTCGGGGGTACTCGTCGCGCACAGCGGGCCGCCCTCGAAACCCACGTTGACCAGCGCCGTGGCACGGCCTGCGGAGTCCACCAGCTTCAGGGCGTGCCACCTCGGCAGCCAGAACACGCGGCCGCGGTGCCCGGCGAGCAGTTCCGTCAGGGTCACCGGGGCGTGCGTCCACACCTTCGGCAGTTCCCCGGAGTGGTCGAAGGCGGGGCGCAGCCCGATCCAGCCGTCGGCGGCGACGTCGCCCGAGGTGAGCAGGAGCTCCACGGCCTGGCCGGGCTCCTGGTGGCACTTCTTGGCGTGGATCCAGTGGACGTGGTGACCGGGACCGTGGCCGGAGCAGCCGTCGTCGGGGATGAGGTGGGGGAGCATGGGTTCTCGCCTTCCCGAGATCATGGACCTCAGGTGCTCTGCCCCGACGGTCCGCTGTTCCCCGCACGCCGCGCACGGGGCAGGTCCTCACCCGGAGCACCCGCAGCGGAGCGGGGTGCCGTCCAGTCAGCCGGGGCTGCGCACTGGAACTCATGACCCACCAGGACTGTATCCCACGGACGGTGCCGCCCGACGGGTGGTCAGGGCCCGTACCGGCGAGGGCACCGGCCTCCTCGCGCCACCCGCCGTCCACCCACCCGTCGGCCGTCGGCCGTCAGCCGTGCAGCAGGACCGGGAAGGCCGCCATGTCGTTCTGCGTCATCACCGGCAGTTTGCTGATCTCCTCGTCCGGGACGGCCGCCCGCAGTGCGGGAAAACGCTCGAACAGCGCGGGCAGGGCGATGCCGGCCTCGACGCGGGAGAGCGCCGCGCCGGGGCAGATGTGCGGCCCGTGGCCGAAGGTCATGTGCCGGATCGGCGTCGGCCGGGTGACGTCGAACGCGTCGGCGTCCGCCCCGTGCTGCTCGGTGTCGCGGCCGATGGCGCGGTAGGAGATCACCACGCCCTCGCCCTTCGGGATCACGTCGTCGCCCACCTGGATGTCCTCGGTGGCGAACCGCATCAGCAGATGGGTGGTGGGGGTGTCCCAGCGCAGGGTCTCCTCGATCACCGTCTCCCACGGGATCTCGCCGTCGAGCACCTTGCGCAGCTGGTCGGGGTGGGTGAGCAGGGCCCGCACGGCGTTCAGGATCAGTCCGATGGTGGTCTCGTGACCGGCCGCCACCATCGCCTTGAGGTTGCCCACCACCTCCTCCTCGGTGAGCGGTTCGCCGCCCTCCTCGGCCAGGATGAGCGCGCTGGTGAGGTCGTCGGTCGGCCGCACGGTCTTCTCGCGCACGAGGTCGGTGTAAAAAACGTCCAGTTCGGCCAGCAGCGCCAGGCGCTCCTCCTGCGGCGTGAGCATGGAGAAGAACGCCTTGTACCGCTTCATCAGCATGGGGTGTTCGGCCTCGTCCACGCCCATCAGCATGCCGACGACCCGCATGGGCAGCGGCTGTGCGAACACGGACTTGAGGTCGACCACCCCGTCCTCGCTGCGCTCGCCGTGCTCGGCGAGGGCGTCGAGCAGTTCCTCGGTGAACTTCTCTATCTCCGGGCGTATCTCCTCCAGCCGGCGCGGGGTGAGCGCCTGGGAGGTCTTGGTCCGCAGCCGCCGGTGTTCCGCGCCGTCCACGGTGAACATGGAGCGCCCGGCGTCGATCATGCCGATCAGCGGCCAGTCGTGCGTGACCTCCCCGCGCTGCCAGAGGCCCCAGACATCGATGTCCTTCACCAGCCGTGGGTCGACGAGCAGTTGGCGGGCCAGGGAGTGCCGGGTGACGGTCAGGGCCGGTACGCCGAGCAGTTCGATCCTGGCGAGCGGACCGGCGTCGCGCAGGCGTGCCGTCTCGCCGTCGAGGTCCTTCACCAGCGGGTCGACGACCAGGACCGGGCCGTTCGAAGCGTCTTCTCGGGCGGCGTGCGGACAGTTCAAAGGAAGTCTCCTGTCGATCGTACGGGGGAGAACCGGACGGGCAGCGCGGTCATCCCCCGCAGGAAGGCGGACTGTCGTCGGACCAATTCCCGTGCGGGAACGGACAGTTCCAGGTCGGGCAGCCGGTCGAGCAGCACCTCGATCCCGGTGCGGGCGATGATCTCGGCTATCTCCTGCGCGGGGAAGGGGCAGCGGTACTCGCCGTGGCTGAACGCCATGTGCGCGGCGTTGCCGCCGCGGCCCGACGGTCCTCCCGCGGTCGAGAGGTGCTGCCGGATGTGCGGGTCGGTGTTGGCGGCGCCCAGCCCGAGGAGCAGCATGTCCCCGGCGCGGATGCTCCGCTCCCCCAGCCTGGTGTCGCGCGCCGCCCAGCGGCCGGCGAGGATCTGCGTCGGGCACTCCTCCCAGAGCACCTCGTTCATGGCTTCGGCGACGCTGTGCCGCCCGCCGGAGAGCGCCACGGCGAACTCGTCGTCGGTGAGCATCAGGCGCAGCGAGTTGCCGATCCAGTCGGCGGTGGTGAGGTGTCCGGCGGCCGTGATGGCCATCAGGTCGAGCACGTACTCCTCGTCGGTGAACTCGCCGGGGTACGCGAGCATCCGGGAGGCCACGTCCTTGCCGGGCACGGCACGGCGGGCCGCGAGCAGGCGCCCCATGTGCTCCCCGAACCGCAGATGGGCCTCCTGCGCGCCCGGTCCGCCGTCGGCCAGGTCCCTGAGCACCTCGGCGATCTGCGCCCCGTCCTCGTCGGGGAAGCCGACCAGCCGGGCGAGGACGAGTACCGGGAGCGGTACGGCGAAGTCGGTGATCAGGTCCGCCGTGCCGCGTTCGCAGAAGCCGTCGACGAGACGGTCCGCCAGTTCCTCGCAGTCCTGGCGGAGTTCGAAGTGCTCGACCTCCTCCAGCGCGTGTCCCACCATCGCGGCGTGGCGCCGGTGTTCGGCCCCGGCGGTGAAGTAGATGGACGGCATCGGCCGGCCGACCATGGGTAACAGCGGCCAGTCGTCCGGGACGTTCCCCCACTGGTTCCACAGCCCGACGTCCCGGGGGAACAACTCGCCGTCGCTGGTGACCTGGTGGAGTTCGCGATAGCCGACGACGAGCCAGGCCGGGAACCCGCCGGGCAGTTCCACGGGCACGACGGGCCCGTGCTCGTTCCGCATGGCGCGGTAGACGACGTGGGGTTCCGTGTGGAATTCGGGTCCGCTGAGCGGGACGGCGGACCCGCCGGGGCGCACCGGGCAGCCACCGCCGGTGGTCTCGCCGGTCGCGGCCGGGTGTTCGGGCACGGCGGATGCGGGCGGCGTCATCGTACGGGTTCTCCTGTGACGAGGGCTTCGCTCGTTACGACGATCGGTTGATCAACGCGGCTTCACTATAGGGAAGTTTGGTAAGTCTTTAGGGGGTAATCGAGAGCATTGCCATCACATATTCGATCAGCAATGACCGTTTTTGACATCTTCCCGTTGTGCTCCGCAGCGCCGCACGCGCCCGCTCCTCGTACGCCCCCTCCCCGCCCTCGCACGTCCCTGCTCCTCCACCCCGTGCGCACCCGCTCCCGGTGCATGCGTGCCCGGCGGCCGCCACGACTCACGGGCGACCGCCACCGTTCACGGGCCTGCTGCTACGGCTTGCGGGCGACCGCGCCGTAGATGGGCACGGGCCGGGTCTCCACCGGGAGTTCGCCGACGTTGAGCTCCGGGTGCCAGTCGACGACCTGGACGACCCCGGGTTCCACCACGTCCAGCCCGTCGAAGAACCGGCTGACGCCCCGGTGCGACCTCGGTACGAGCGTCACACCGCCCGCCGCGTACGAGGCCACCCCCTTCTCCACGCTCTCGGGGTCGAAGTCACCGGTGAGCTGGGACAGGACGAGACAACTCCCGGCGGGGAGGCGCTCCATGAGCCGTTCCACCAGCTCGTACGCCCCGGCACCCGGCCCGTTCCCCTCGCTCCCGCCGTCCTCGACGAAGTGCAGCAGGGCGATCAGGGACAGCGCGACGGGCCGGTCGAGGTCGAGCACGTCGGCGGCGAGTTCCAGGATCCGGTCCGGCTCCCGCGCATCGGCGTCGAGATATGCCGTCACCCCTTCGCCCGTGCCGCTCAGCAGGGCTTCGGCGTGGGCCAGGACGATCGGGTCGTTGTCCACGTACACGACCCGGGCGGCGGGCGCCGCGCCCTGGACGATCTGGTGCAGGTTGGGCTCGGTCGGGATGCCGGAACCGATGTCCAGGAACTGCCGGATCCCTTCCTCCCCCGCGAGCCAGCGCATCGCACGGTGCATGAACCAGCGGTTGTGGCGTGCGATCCGCTTCGTGTCCGGCGACAGTGCGGCGATCTGCCTGCCGAGCTCCTCGTCGACGGGATAGTTGTCCTTCCCGCCGAGGAACCAGTCGTACACCCGTGCGGAATGCGGCCTGGTGGTGTCGATGCGGTGCGCACCGGTCGGTCGCGCACCGGACTCGTTCCCTGTCATACGGCGTTCCCCCTGTTGTCGTGGTCGGTCCCGGTCCTGTTGCTGCTCCTGCTGCTGGTGCTGGTGCTGGTGGTGATGCCGTCGGCGGCCGGTTCCCCTGCCGGCCACCTCGATGAGCGGTCACCCGGACGACCGCGCGGCACCGCCGGGGCAGGTGGCCCCCGGCGGTGCCGTACGGGTCACTCCTTGACGCCGATCCCACCGAAGGCGTCGACGTCCGCGGGGACGGTCGCGCTGTCGGCGTCGGGCCGCCACTCGCTGAGCCGGACGAATCCGGGGTCGAGGATCCGCAGCCCGTCGAAGAGCCTGACGATCTCGTCGGGTTCGCGGACGTAATACGGAACGGCGCCGCTCTCCATGTACGCCTTCTCGGCGGCGATCATGCCCTCGCTGGTCCGCGTCCCGTCGTACACCACGAGGTGGCTGCCGGACGGCAGTCCCGCCATCAGCCGGCCGACCACCTCGCGGGCCCGGTCGAAGTCGCCCGCGTGACCGAGGATGCCGAGCAGCATCAGGGCGACGGGCCGGTCGAAGTCGAGCGTCTTCTCGGCCTCGGCGAGGATGGTGTCCGGCTCGTAGAAGTCCGCGTCGATGTAGTCGGTGACGCCTTCGGGCGAGCTGGTCAGCAGCGCACGGGCGTGCGTCAGCACGAGCGGGTCGTTGTCCACGTACACGATGCGCGCCTCGGGCACGATGCCCTGGGCCACCTGGTGGGTGTTGTCCGCGGTGGGCAGCCCCGTACCGATGTCCAGGAACTGCCGGATGCCCCGCTCCTCCACCAGGTGGCTGACCGAACGCCGCAGGAACTGCCGCCCCGCCACCGCCACGTCGACGAGCCCCGGGAAGAACGCCTTGATCTGGTCGCCTATCTCGCGGTCGACCTCGTAGTTGTCCTTGCCGCCCACGAAGTAGTTCCAGAAGCGGGCCGAATGAGGCCGGGTGGTGTCGATCCGCTCCGACACCGGAGTGACGGGAGGGGTGACGGACGGCTGCTGCTCACTCATGGGGGACCTCCGGACGCGAAAGCGATCAAGCTATGCCCTCAACCTACCTGGGTGTCGCGGGAGTCATGCGTCGCAGGTCCCACCGGATGCGCACCCGGCCACCGCCGGCCGACAGGGTTCTCCCGCTTTTCACCGACCGGTTGGGGCGCGTCCCCCTCCGCTCCCCCTCCGCTCCGCATCCGCACGGCGACAGCAAGTGTGTTTACATCGCAAACGAGCTGTGCATGTCCTTCCCGATGCCATCCGTGTACCTTGGATTCATGAAGAGCGATGGTGTGTCGCCCACCGCGGATTCCCTCGTCACCGCCGCCGAGATCGGGCGCCTGGCGGGAGTCACCCGCGCCGCCGTGTCGAACTGGCGCAGACGGCACGACGACTTCCCCGCACCCGCGACGGACAGCACCAGCAGTCCGCTCTTCTCGCTCTCCGAGGTGCGCGCCTGGCTCGCCGCACAGCACAAGGGCCAGGAGATCTCCGACGAGGTGCGCCTGTGGCAACAGCTGCGCGGGACGCACGGCGAGGACATGGTGCACGGCCTCACCGCCGTCGCGGAGATCCTCCTGCGGTCGGCCGGAGAGCCGGGAAGCCGGGAGTCGGGGAGCCATGGGTCGGGAAGCGGGGAGGACTCCGCTCTCGGATCCCTGGTGGAGGAGCTGGCCGAGGAGCGTTCCCCGGCCGAGCTGCTGGCCGGGCTGACGGCGCGGTACGCCGAGTCCTCGGGCCGCGCAGGTTCCGACGGCATCACCTCGCCACGGCTCATCCGGGCCGTCCGGCACGTCGTCGGCGAGGAGCGCGGTGACGTCTTCGACCCCGCCTGCGGCATCGGTTCCCTGCTGCTGGCCTTCTCCCCCGGGGCCCGGTCCCTGACCGGTCAGGAGATCGACCCGGCCAACGCCCTCTTCGCGCGGCTCCGCGCGGAGGTGACCGGCGTCCGTGACATCACCATCAGCACCGGCGACTCCCTCCGCGCGGACCGGCAGCACGGACTCGAGGCGGATCTGGTGGTGTGCGAACCGCCGGTCGGGGTCGTCGACTGGGGCCGGGAGGACCTGCTCCTGGACCCGCGCTGGGAGTTCGGCGTGCCGTCGCGCGCTGAGAGCGAGCTCGCCTGGCTCCAGCACTGCTACCACCACACGGCCCCGGGCGGCAGGGTCGTCGTGGTGATGCCGCCGTCCGTCGCCTACCGCAGGGCGGGGCGGCGCATCCGGGCCGAGATCGTACGGCGCGGCCTGCTCACCGAGGTCGTGGCGCTGCCGCCGGGCATGGCCTCCGCGCATGCCCTCCCCGTTCATCTGTGGCTGCTCAAACGCCCCGACGGGCCGGGCGGGATCACCGATTCCGTACGCATGACGGACCTCACCGCCAACGCTCCCGACGGGCCGCTGGAACCGGCGGAGGGCCGGACCGCCGACGTGGCCCGCATCGATCTGCTCGACGACGTCGTCGATCTGACGCCCGCGGCCCATGTGTCCGTCGGGCGTGCCGATCTCACCGCCGAGTACGAGGCGGTGAGATCGGCGATCGAGGAGCAACTGGGAGCGCTGCTCAGCTCGTTGCCGCAGCTCTCCGAGGGCGGGGCGGGCAGTCTCCGGGACAGGGCGGTGGTCAGCGTCTCGGAGCTGGCACGCGCCGGGCTGGTGGAGACGACGGAGGACTCGGCGGTGTCGACCAGCACGCAGCTGGACACCGACTACCTGAACGGGTTCCTCCGCAGTGCCGCCAACAACCGCCGTTCGACCAGCGCCAGCGGCACGTTCCGCGTCGACCCCCGCGGTTCCCGGATCCCCCGGATGGCCATCGACGAGCAGCGACGGTACGGCGCCGCCTTCCGGGCCCTGTCGGAGTTCGAGGAGCGCATCGGACGCCTGGCGGAACTCGGCGAGCACGCGGCCTCGCTGGCACGGTCCGGTCTCACCAGCGGTGCCCTGCTGCCCCCGCCCCCCGGGACTACCGAACCACCCGCGGACAAGGACGAAGACAGGGACAAGGACAAGGACAGAGGCAAGGGCCGGACCGGCCGGGACCGATGAGCCCGACGGGAAAGGCTCGGGAGGGCCTGACGGGAGAGGTCAGGGCTGCTCGGCGGGCAGGAAGGGGCTGGGGTTCCCGCTCCAGGACACGTGGAGCGCTTCGCGGGCACGGGTGCACGCGACGAACAGCACGCACCGCTCCCGCAGCATGTCCGATTCGTGCTGGAGCCGGTCCACGTCCTCCGGGGTGATCTCGCGCATGAAGGGAACCGCGCCCTCCGCCACGCCGACGACCGCGACGCAGCGGAACTCCAGTCCCTTCATGGCGTGCATCGTCGCCAGCCGTACGCCCTCGTTCGCCGTTCCCGGATCGTTCTTGACCTTCACGACGGGAATGCCCGCCGACTCCAGCCGGGATCCGGCCTTGTCCAGAAGGATGTTGAACCGGGTGCACACGGCGATCTCGGACGGCCGGACGCCCTGCTCGATCCACTTCTCGACCTGCCGCACCAGCGCGGAGACCTCCTCCTGCTCGGAGAGGTGACCGCTGACGTGCGGCTTCCGGCCGTGCAGGAGGGACCGGTAACCGGCCAGGCTGTCGCCGCCGTCACCGCTCAGGTCGTCCACGGCGACGTCCTCGATGACACCGGCCGACCACAGCAGGATCTCCTCGGTGCTGCGGTAGTTGAGCCGGAGCCGGCCGGACCGGCCGGCCACCGTGATGCCCATGGAGGAGAGCGAGACCCGCGAGTCGTAGATCCGCTGGTGGGGATCCCCGGTGATGAACAGGTCGTCCGCACCGGGCTCGACGGCCGCCCGCAGCACCCGCCACTGCGCCGGGTGCAGGTCCTGCGCCTCGTCCACCACGACGTGGGCGTAGCCGTGCTCGGACCGGTCCGCCCCGGCCAGCAGCCGGGCCGCTTCGGCGCACACCTGCAGATGTGTGCTGTTGCCCTTCGCCGCGAGCAGGGCGTGGAAGGTCTCGACGGCACGCCACACCCCGGCGCGCTTGAGCGGCCCCAGGGCCGTGCCCCTGCCGCGCCGGGTGGCCGCGAGGTACTCGTCGGCCGTACGGAGGTCCTGCGCGAGGATCACGTGCCGGTACTCCTGCGCGAGGAACTGTTCGGTCCAGGGCAGGTCGAACTGCTTGGCGACCTTCTGCCAGATCCTCCGTTCCTCCTGGTCACCGATGGGTGCCGGGGGCCGGCCGCCCAGTTCCCGGACGATGCGGTGGGCGTAGGCGTCGACGGTGGTCACGTCGACCCGGGCCAGCTGTTCCTCGTCGTCGAGGAGCAACGAGAGGTTCTGCCGCAGCGCCGCCGCGAGCGCGTTGGTGTAGGTGGTAAGCAGGACGCGGGTACCGGACGAGCGCGAGAGCAGGTGCTTGACCCGGTGCAGGGCGACCACCGTCTTTCCGGTGCCCGGCCCGCCGGAGACCTGCACGGGGCCGCTGTACGAAGCCCGGTGGGCCAGCCGCCGCTGCGAGGGGTGCAGGAAGACCCGCCAGGCGGCGAAGGGCTTCTCCAGAATGGCGGTGAGCTCGTCGGGCTCGGTGATCAGGGTGATGCGGTTGCTGGTGTTGGCGATGGCCGTCGCCAGGTCCTCGGCCGGTTCCGGGGCGGCGTGCACCGGCCGGCGGATGGCGACCACGTCGCGGTAGACCTCCTCGGGGGTGAAGCCCTCGGCGAGGAAGGTCAGCACCTCGAACTGGTCCTCGGGCATCAGCGTCCCGAAGGCGTCGAGCTGGGTGCGGTCGATGACGGTGCGGACGGCCTTCAGGATCTGCTCGTCGATGCCGAGCTCCCGCAGCACCGTGTCCGAGTGACCGGCGAACAGCAGCGCGGGCGCCACGTCCGCCGCCTTCTCGAGAGCCGGCGTGAGCTGTTCGATGGCGACGACGTTGCGCACCTCCAGGGCACGGGTCGCGGTGTTGACGGTGTAGAGGCGCTTGGCGGCCCAGGTGTAGGCGTCGTCGTGCGGCACGACGTTGAGCAGCAGGAAGGTGTCGCTGCCGTCGTCGGGCGCGAGGACGACGCCCCGCCAGAAGTCGTTGATGCGGATGGTGCGCATCCGCGGATCGCGCGCCTTGTCCACCGACTCCAGGTGGAGCCCCTTGTCCGCGTGCAGTTCGGCGACGGTGAGCCGTTGGAACTTGGCCATCGCCTTGCGCACCCCCGCCTTGACCTGTTTCTCCAGGGCGTCGAAGCTCTCCCAGAAGGTGTTGGTGAAGGCGAGCTGGGGCACGGGCGCTCCTTGAGTACCGGCAGATCGGGTCCGTCGATCATACGAAAACCGACATGGGGCGCTCTTCGTCGGCCACTGCCCGCGCAAACATCGAAAACCTGAACCAGTGCGCATGTCATGTTCGTTGGGGCGTAGGTTGTGCGGTGAAAAGTTCCCACCTCGGTTGAAAGACGGACGGTACCCATGACCGACCCCACGGCGGTGTCCGGCCCGGCGCGGCAGAAGATCGACACCTCGGTGCCGCACTCGGCCCGGATCTGGAACCACTGGCTGGGCGGCAAGGACAACTATCCGGTCGACGAGCAGGCCGGGAACGCGTACAGCGCCGTCTTCCCCGGCATCACCACCGTGGCCCGCAGCAGCCGCGCCTTCCTGGGACGCACGATCACCCACCTGGTCACCGAGGCCGGGATCCGGCAGTTCCTGGACATCGGAACCGGTCTGCCGACCGTGGACAACACCCACGAGGTCGCCCAGCGGATCGCCCCGGAAGCCAAGATCGTCTACGCCGACCACGATCCTCTGGTCCTCGCGCACGCCCGCGCCCTGCTCACTTCGACCCCCGAGGGCACGACCGCCTACATCGACGCCGATCTCACCGACCCCGACCGCATCCTTTCGGTCGCCGCCAGGACGCTGGACCTGACCCGTCCCACCGCCCTGATCCTCAGCAACATCCTCGGCCACATCGCCGACCACGACCAGGCGCGCGCCATCGTCGCCCGCCTGATGGGCGGGCTGCCGTCCGGCAGCTACCTCTCCGTCAACGACGGTTCACGAGGGATCGACGCCGACTACGAGCAGGCCCAGGACGCCTACAACGAGACCGGCGCCATTCCTTACTTCCTGCGCCCCGTCGACCAGATCACGGCGTTCTTCGACGGTCTCGAACTCCTGGACCCCGGCGTCGTGTCGGTGCCCTTCTGGCGGCCGGACCCCGCCGGCCCCGCCCCGCAGCCCATCGGCGAACACGGCGGTCTCGCCCGCAAGTCGTGACGTTCCGGCCGACGGACGGGGCATGCCGGTGAACGTCCCGTACCGCACACGGCCCCGCGCACAGGGACCGGCGACCGGGCGTGCGGCAGCGCCCGCCCCGAAGTCGGGGCCCACCCGGAAGCGGTGACGCAGGGCCAGTTCAGCGGCGTCCCCGCACATCCCGCCCTTCTCCCGAAACCCCTCCGATGCCGTGCCGAGGACCCTCGGTGCGGCATGCCTCACGCATGCCTCGTGCACGCCGCCGGAACCGCCTCTCTCCGGGAAGCACCCCTCTCTGGAAATCGCCCCACGAAACCACGCCCCCATTCCCCCAAAAGGGGCAATCAACTCCCCGAGGCGTACACGGGAAGCAGAAAGAAGGGCTTTCGGCCATCGCGTTTACATCGTCAACGCACCCTGGGTATGGTGATGCCACAAAGGGGACGGAACCGCGCTCCGCGGCCGCCGTCTCCAGGTTGCGTCGCGCGAAAGTTGGGTGGCAGTGGAACTCAAGGCCTCGATCGCAACGCTGTACCGCAATCTCCAGCGGGCCGCGCGACAGGGCGTCGTGCCGCGCTCGGCCTTCGAGGCGGAGACGGCCGCGCTGGGCCTGGACGACACCGCACGCGCACGGCTCGCCTCGGCACTGCTCGAACTGGGACTGCGCCTGGAGGCGCCCACCATCACTGCCACACCCATTGACGACTCCGGAGAAGTGAAGAAGGTTGCAGGGTCGCGCACAGAAAAACCACAACCGGAAGACCGGATGCAGCCCCGGGTGGGTGCGGCACTGAGGTTGCTCGACCGGTACGTCACGGAGCGGGCCGTACCGGAGCGCGCCGTAGCCGGTGCGGCCCGGCTCGCGGGCCTCACCGCGTCGGAGACGGCGGACATGCGGACCCGGGCGGCCGCACGGTTCACACTGCTCCCCGCGGAACCGGGGGCTGCCCGGACGCCGGCCCCCGAGACCCCCGACATGGCGGGACCCGCACCGGAAGCCTCGGCTCCACCGGCCCCCGCAGCCGCCGTCGAAGAGTCCGCGCCGTTCACCGGAGGTCTCACGGCGGCCGTCGCCGCGGCACAGGCCGTCATCGAGGAGGACCGCCACACCAAGCGGCCCGAGAAACGGATCCTCACGGCCCTGGAGGAGGTCGGGCTCAGCGTGCTCCTGCGCGGCGGCCCCCGGAACATCTCCGTCGAGCCGACCGACGAGGAGCTGGGGAGCCTGCCGGCGGCGGACGTCCGCCGCCGCGCACGCGACTGCCTCGCCGCCCACAATCAGGGCCTCGCCTGGGCCCAGGCGCGGGCGCACATGGGTCAGGGCCTCGACGAGGACGACCTCTTCCAGCACGGGATGATCGGCGTGCTGCGCGCGGCCCGGAAGTTCGACCCCGGTCACGGCAACAAGTTCTCCACCTACGCGACCTGGTGGGTGCGGCAGTCGATCACCCGGGCGCTGGCGGACGAGGGCAGTGCCATCCGCATCCCGGTCCACATGCACGAACTCGTGCGCAAGGTGGGCCGGGTGGAACGTGAGCTGTTGTCGGCCGGAAGGTCCCGCAGCGCGGCCGCCGTCGCGGTGGCCTGCGACCTTCCCGTCGGGAAGGTGGAGGAGATCCGCCGGATCAGCAAGGTCACGGACTCCACCGACCGGATCATCGGGGACGGCACGCACCTGGGCGAGTTGCTGGAGGTCCGCACGGCCCTGCCGTCCGTCGAGGTCGCGGTGCTGGCCTCGCTGGCGGACGAGGGCGTGCACGATCTCGTGACCCTCCTGCCGGAGCGTTACGCCCGCATCGTGGCCCTTCGCGTCGGCCTCGACGGCACGGCCCCCGCGACTCTCGACGCCATCGGGGGCGAGCTCGGCGTCACCCGTGAGCGGGTACGGCAGTTGGAGTCCCAGGTCTTCTCCGTGCTGCGGATCGCCCTTCGTGACCCGGCCGGCAATCCGTACGCGGCGCTGTCGGAGATGCTGACCGAGGCCGGGGACGACGGGGCGGCGAACAACCCGGTGGGCGCGATCAGCAGGGATCTCAACAAGCCGGACTGGCGCGCCGGGATCAAGGCGCTCACCGCGTTCCGGGCGCGGGAGGGACGCGCCGTGCCCGACAGGAACCACGTCGAGGACGGGTTCCCGCTGGGGGAATGGGTGGCCCAGCAGCGTGTCGAGGGCCGGGTGGGAGGCCGCGGCCTCCCGGCACAGCGGCGGATGCTCCTGGAGACCCTGGGCATGGTGTGGACCGCGCCGAGGTCCGCGGAAGTCCAGGAGCGGATCCGGCGCGCCTACGCCCAGAGCCGGGCCCTCCGTGCGGCCGGGCGGCACCGCCCTGCCCGTACCCGTACTGCCACCCGTCCTGCGGCGAACCCGGTTCCTGCCCCCGCGTCGGCCACGCCCGCACCGGTCGCACCCGCACCGGTCGTGCCCGAGACCGTCTCGGCGGAAGCGGCGCAGGAGCAGCCGGCGGGGCCGGAGTCGCCCACGGTGGCGGAGACCGTACTGCTGCCGGAACCCCGGACAGCCGCGGACACCGCCGTGAACACCGTCGCGGATGTCATACCGCAGGCAGAACCCCCGGCGGTCCCGGAACAGCGGGGCGAGTCGGCCGACGCCGCTGCTCCGGCCGACGCGGCCGCTCGGGCCGGCATGCTCGAAGCCGAGCGGTACACGGGGCGTTGGGACGACGCCATGGGTCTTTCCCTCACCCTCAACCGGAGCGTCCGGTGGACGGCCCACTACGTCCATCTCACCCTGGGGAAGGTCCTGTTGGGCGAGATCCTGGGGTCCGGGGCGGCACGGGCCGTGGCCGAGGTCGCCGCGGGCAACAGGCTCCCGGACCGGCCGGTCGGCCAGGCCCTGGAAGCACTCGTGCGTGTGGTGGACGGCCTCAAGGACAGGAAGTCGCGTCCGGAGGACTTCTTCGAGTCCCCGTCCCCCGCCCTGCTCGGCCGGTCGCCCCGCGCGTACCTGGCCGCCCACCCGCTCACGAAACCGGAGTCCCGGCTGGCACTCGCGGACGCGCTCAAGGAGTTCTCCCCCGTCCGCGGGTCCTCTCCGGCAACGGCCGACGCGGACCCCGACACCGGCGTGTACGGGGACGAGGACGCGGCCGATGCCCTCACGACGACGGACACACTCACCGCTCCCGCCGCGACGGACCCGATCTGCGCTTCTGCGACAGCGGGCCCGGTCGGCACTCCCGAAGCGGTCGCCGAGGCCCCCGCGGCACTCGCGGACGCGTCGAACGCCGCTGTCGGCGCTGTCGGCGCTGTCGGCGCTGTCGGCAGCGTCGACGATGCCGCACTCCGCCGGGCGTCGGCCGCCGCCGAGGAGGCAGCCGGGCGGCTGAGGGAGTTGGAGGCCGACGTCGCCGACCGGGTCGCTCGGGCCCGGGCGGCCGAACGCAACCACGCCCGTGCCGAGGCGCGGGCGGAGGTGGACGAGGCCACCCGGCGGATCCGCGCGCTGGAGGCGGATCTGGTCGATCGGATCACGCACGCCAGGGCGGAGGAGCGGAACAAGGCACGGGCAGAGGCGCGGGCCGAAGCGGCGCAGCAGATCGCCGGCATCCGCGACGAGGCCGAACGGCTCGTCAGGGAGGCCGGACACGCCGCCGAGGAGCGTGTGCGGCAGGTCAGGGCCTCGATGGAGCACGTGGCCGCCGAGCGGGAGGAGCAGGTGCTGCGTCGTGTCGAGGAGGAGGTCGCCCGCCGGACCCTCGGCGTCGAGGAGGCCGCCCGCCAGGAGGTTCTCGCGCTGGAGGCCCGGCTGCGGCAGGCGGAGGCCGCCTTCGCCGAACGGGCCCACGCCGCGCAGGCACTGGAGCAGGACGCGGCCGAGCGGGTCCGGGCGGCCGAGCGCTGGGCGGAGCAGCGGGTCGCCGAGGCGGAACAGGCCGTGCGCTCGCACGCCGCCGAGGTGGAGCGGGCCGCGCGTTCCCGTACGGCCGAGGTGGAACAGGCGGCGCGCTCGCGCATGGCCGAACTGGAGGCGCGGCTCGCATCGATGCACGACACACCCGTACCTGCGCCCCCGTATCCGTACCCGGCCCCGCCCCAGACCCAGGTCCAGGCCCAGCCCCAGACCCCCGCCTCTGCCCCTGCCCCTGCCCCTGCCCCTGCCGACCCTCAGCAGCACGACTCCCGCCGCTGGTGGAGGCGTGGGTGACGGCCCCGGAGCAGACCGGCCCGTCCCCCGTCGCGACAACCATCTGGAGGAACCGAGCAGTGTCCCCGCGTGACGAACTCGTCGACTATCTCCGTCGTCAGCTGGTGGGGCCCGCCCGGGGCCCGGAGGAGGTGCTCGACGCACCGCCCGACCGGCAGTACCTCATGGGCACCCTTTATGCGCAGGACGCCGATCTGCAGCGGCGGTTGACGGAGACGGCCGAGGTGCTGGACGGCCCCGGCACGGAGAACGACGCCGAGGACACCGCCCCCGCGACCGATCCGATCCCCGAGTCGAACTCCTGGCTCCCGTCGTCGCTCGGGTTCAGCTTCTACACCGACGCCCCGACCGTGGAGGTCAGTTGCGGCGCGGCCCGTTACGAGACGGAGCAGGGCGAGCGCGGGCGCCGGTGGCGGCGCGTCGCGCTTCCCGACGAGACCGTCACCCCGGACGCCGAGCGGATGGCCGTTCTCGACGGCCGGGCGGAGATCCGGTTGCGGCGCCGCCGGTTCGGTGCCGGGCACCTGGTCACCGTGGCGCTGGTGAACACGGCGCGCACGGGGCCCGTCGCGGCCGGGCCCGGGCAGGGGCGGCCGACGCAGTGGGACCGGATGCTGTTCCAGGTCCGGCTGGAGGCCCGGCCGGTGGGCGGTGACGTCCTGCAGTACCCGAGTGTGCGTCTCGCCAGCCGTGACCCGGAGGAGCAGGAGCTCCGGCTCCAGTACCGCCATGTCCGTACCCATGCGGTGGGCCACGGCTGTTCGGTCACCGAGGTGTTCGAGGAGGACCGGGTCACCGGTCTGCGGGCCGCGGTGATGCCGGAGGCGGAGGTGCCCGCCACCAGGGCCGCCGGTCCCGTCGGGCTTCCCGTCCTGCGCGTGCTCCACCTCGCCGACCCCGACGTGCCGGTCGATCGGGTTCGCGAGGAGTTGCTGGCCTTCGTGGACGGGTACCGCCGGTGGTACCTGGAGCAGCGGAACACGGAGGTCCCCGCCTGGGGGCGCGAGGCCGCCGACCGGGTCCTGGACCGCGTCGAGGCGGTGGTCGGGCGCATCGCCTCGGGCGTGCGGACCCTGTGCGACCCCGACCGTCCCGAGCTGCTGGCCGCGTTCCGCACGGCCAACCGGGCCATGGCGCTGCAGATGCGGCATTCGGCGTCCGACCAGGCCGGTGGGCGCCGGGCTCGTCGGGAGGCGACCGCCCACGACCCGGCTCCGTCGCCCGACGCGGTGTGGCGTCCGTTCCAGCTGGCCTTCTTCCTGCTCTCCCTGGACGGGGCCGCCGATCCGTCGCACCCCGACCGGGACACGGCCGACCTGATCTGGTTCCCGACCGGTGGTGGCAAGACGGAGGCATACCTCCTGCTCGCGGCGTTCGTGATGGTCCTGCGTCGCGGCGATCCTCGCGGCGGGGGCACCGCCGTGCTGAGCCGCTACACGCTGAGCCTGCTGACCACCCAGCAGTTCCAGCGTGCCGCCACGACGGTCTGCGCCCTGGAGAAGCTCCGTCGCGAGGACCCCGCGGCCCTCGGCGACGAGCCGTTCTCCATCGGTCTGTGGGTGGGGGAGGCGACCTCTCCGAACTCGTACAAGGCGGCGGTCGACGCCTTCGACGACGTGCGCGCCGCGGCCCGGCCCGATGATGTGTTCATCCTGGACCGGTGTCCGTGGTGCGGGACCCGGATGGTGCCCGAGCGGAAGTCCCCGGACATCGGCGACTACGGGATACGGGCGAAGGCCGACTCGTTCACGTTCCACTGCCCCCGTGACTCGTGCGCCTTCCACGACGAGCTGCCGGTGGCCGTCGTGGACGAGCACCTGTACGACCGGCCGCCGACGTTCGTCCTCGGTACGGTCGACAAGTTCGCGCGCCTGGCCTGGGAGCCGAGGTCGGGGCGGCTGTTCGGGGCCGGGTCCGACCGACTGCCGCCCGCCCTGGTCATCCAGGACGAGCTGCACCTGCTGACCGGCCCGCTGGGCACGACCGTGGGACTGTACGAGTCGGCGGTGCTGGGGCTGTGCACCCGGGACGGCATCGGCCCGAAGGTGGTGGCCTCCACGGCGACGATCCGCCGCTCCGGCGAGCAGGTACGCGGGCTGTACGGGCGTGACGTGCAGCTCTTCCCGCCGTCGGGGCTCGACGCACGCCATTCCTACTTCGCCGAGCCGGACCTCTCGCGTCCGGGACGCCGCTACGTGGGTGTGATGGCGCAGGGCCACACCGCGGGCCGTGCCTCCGTCGCGACGGCCGCCGCCATGATCCAGGGCGCGTGGGAGCTTCCCGAGGAGAGCCGCGACGCCTACTGGACGCTCGTCGCGTACCACCACAGCCTCCGCGAGCTGGGCCGCACCGTCACGGCCGCGGCGGACGACATCCCCGCCCAGCTGGCCGGGCTGGACGGCGGGCGGGGCACGAGGGAGCTGATCGACCATCAGGTGCAGGAGCTGACGAGCAATCTGCCCCGCGCCGAGCAGCCCGTCCTGCTCGACCGGCTGGAGAAGCCGTACACCGACCCCGATTCCGTGTCGTTCCTTCCCTGCACGAACATGCTGTCGGTCGGTGTCGACGTGAAGCGGCTCTCCCTGATGCTGATGCTGGGGCAGCCCAAGACCACCGCCGAGTACATCCAGGCGACCAGCCGGGTGGGCCGTCACTCGGTGCCGGGCCTGGTCGTGACGTTCTTCAACGCGACCCGCCCCCGGGACCGTTCGCACTACGAGACGTTCGACGTCTATCACCGGGCGCTGTACCGGAACGTCGAGCCGACCAGTGTCACCCCGTGGTCCGCGCCGTCGCGGCGCCGCGCGCTGCACGCCGCGCTCGTGATCCTCGTGCGTCACGGTCTCGGTCTGTCCGCCGAGAACCGGGCGGGCGACGTCCTCGACCATCTGCCGGCCGCGGCCGCGCTCGCCGAGGAACTGGCCCTGCGGGCGGCGGCCGGTGACCCGAGGGCGGCGTCGGCCGTCCGCGAGGAGCTGGACGACCTGTTGTCCGCGTGGCAGCAACTGGCGCTCGACGCCCGCAAGGAGGGCAAGGAGCTGTACTACCGCGGTCAGGGCAAGGGGCAGATGAACCTGTTGAAGAACTTCGAGGAGTACGGGGGTCTCTGGGAGACCCCGCACTCGATGCGGAACGTCGACCGGGAGTGCCAGGTGACGGTGAAGGGGGCGGAGCTGTGAGCAGGCGTCTTCGGGTGCGGCAGGCCCAGACGGTGCTTCCGTTCGGGGTCGGGGCCGTCTTCGACATCCAGGGCGAGTCGTTCGTGGCGACGGGCATCGGCGACTGGCCCAGGCGGCGGCAGGAGGTCGAGTCGCCACGGCTGGCCTCCCGGCTCGGGGTGAGCGCGTTCTACGCCGCCCCGCCCGCCGCGGACGACCGGTTCGACCGGCCGGACGCGGCGGGTGCCCCGTACATCAGGTTCCCGTCGTGGCTGTTCTGCGGAGCGTGCCGCCGCATGATCCGCTGGCGCATCGCCGACGAGAAGGCGGGCGTCCCGCCGCGCTGCCCGAGCTGTTCGCCGGTGCGCAAGCTGGCGCCGATGCGGTTCGTGCAGATCTGCGCGAGCGGCCATCTCGGTGATGTCGACTGGTGGTTCTGGGCGCACTCCCGGCTGGATCCCGCCGCCCGGCAGTCCTGCGACACACGTGACCGGCTGCGGTTCAACGTGTCCGAACGCGCCACGGGTCTGGAGGCCCTGTCCGTCCGGTGCACCGCGCAGGGCTGCGGGGCCGCCCGTGACCTGCTCGACGTCCTCGGCACCCATGGGATGCGGTGCTCCGGACGGAATCCCTGGCAGCGGCGCAGCGAGGCGGCGGACTGCACCAAGCCCGTCCAGGTGGTGCAGCGCACCGCGGGCAATCTGTACTACCCGGTGGTCAGTTCCGCCCTCGACATCCCGGAGAGCGACGCCCCCGCCGCCCTCACCGACGAGGCCCTGGCCGAGCGGGTGCGTTCCAGTGACATGTGGGTGCCGCTGTGCCGGGCGCACGGCGGGCCCGCCGAGGACGCCTTCCGCGGTCTGCTCAAGGACGAGACCGGTGCCGACGACGCGCTGCTGGACGCGTTGCTGGCCGAGGAGACGGGCAGTGCTCCCCCGTCGCCGGCCCGGGCGGCCGGTGCCTCCGACGAGCCGGTTGCCCCGGATCTGAGCCGGGAGGAATGGGTGGCCTTCATGTCGCCCGCTCCCCCGGCGACCCGTGACTTCGCCGTCCGCGAGAGCGAACTCGGTCTCGGTCAGGAGGACTCCGAGCCCTGGGTCTCGCTGCGGGAGCGCTTCGGCCGTGTCGTGCTCGCCGACCGGCTCCGCGAGGTACGGGCCCTCCAGGGGTTCCGCCGGGTCTCCCCCACGTCGGCCTTCGTGCCCGCTGACACCGCCCGCCGTCTGCGCTGGCTCCCCGCCGTCGAGGTGTTCGGGGAAGGGCTCCTCCTCACGCTGGACAGGGACGAGCTCACGAAGTGGGAGGACGACGACCGGGTGCGCCGACGGGTGGCCGGTCTGCGCACCGACCTCGGACGCTCGTTCCAGCAGGACCGGTTGGGCACGGTGACGGGCGCCGAGCTCTCCCCGCGTTTCGTCCTGCTGCACACGCTGGGGCACCTCCTCATCCGGCAGCTGTCGTTCGAGTCGGGCTACTCGACGGCGAGCCTGCGCGAGCGCGTGTACGCACGGCCCGAGCACGACCAGTACGGCGTCCTCGTGTACACGGCGGCGGGGGACGCGGAGGGCACCCTGGGCGGTCTCGTCCAGCAGGGCGAACCACCCAGACTCGCGGAGACCCTGCTTCGGATGGCGGAGGCGGCGGCCTGGTGCTCGGCCGACCCGCTGTGCGCGGAACACAGCGGACAGGGCTTCGACAACCTCAACCGTGCGGCCTGTCACGCCTGTGCGCTGCTGCCGGAGACCAGTTGCGAGACGGGCAACACACTGCTCGACCGCGCGCTGGTCGTGGGCGGGGAGCAGGTGCCCGGCTACTTCGAGTCCGTGGTGGCCCAGGCCCGGTCGGCCGCCGCCGCGGCCGTGGAACGGCGGCCCCGATGACCCTCACGTATCTCGATCTCGCTCCCGATCAGCGGGAGTCGCTCGACGCGCTGCCGTTCGACGGCAACCATGTGGTCGACGGTCCGCCCGGCAGCGGCAAGAGCCTGCTGGCCGCCCAGCGGAGTGTGATGCTCGCCCTGACCGGCGGACCGACCGTGCTGCTGACCCGGTCCAACCTGCTGCGGCAGTCCCTCGCCCCGCTGGTCGCCGCGCTCGGCCCGCGGCAGGACGGCGTGGTGGTCGCCACCGCGCACTCCTGGCTGTCCCAGTGGTACCGCGGGAACGCGGGCACCGACCCGACCCGGACGGACACGGGCTGGTTCGAGTGGAGCGAGTTCTTCCACCGGGCGGCCGTGGCCCGGACGCCGCCCGGTTTCTCCGTCGTGGTCGACGAGGGACAGGACCTCCCGCCGGACTTCTACCGCTTCTGCCGGGTGCTGCGGGCGCGGACGACCGTCTACGCCGACGAGTGCCAGCGTCTGACCGAGACGCAGTCGACGCTGGCGGAGATCACGAAGGCGCTCGGGGCCGGTGCCCCGCACCGGCTGGACGGCAACCACCGCAACACCCGGCAGACAGCCGAACTGGCCGCCTGCTTCCGTCTCGGGCCGGACGTGCCCGGACTCCCGCGACGCGAGGGACCGCTGCCGCGTCTGCACCGGCTGCCCGGCCCCGGCACGCTCGTCGACCTGCTCGTCGGTACGGTCGAACGCCATCCGGGGCGGAGCGTCGGGGTGATCCTGAACTCCCTCCGGGACCAGCAGGACCTCCTCACCCGGCTGTCGCGGCGGTCCCCGGGGCTCAAGCCGCAGATGTACACGTCGCAGGCGACCGGCGGCCGGTACCGGAACCTCGATCTCGGACGTCCGGGCATCGTGATCGTGAACCGGGCGAGCGCCAAGGGTCTCGGATTCGACCACGTGGTGGTCCCCGACACGCATGTGGACGCGGCCACCGACCCGACGTCCGCCGCCCTGCGCATGGCCTACTACGTCCTGGTCACGCGCGCCCGCACCGAACTGCACCTCGGGTACGAGGGAACGGAGGAGCCACCGCTCCTGTCGTCGATCCCCCGTCAGCTGCTCTCCCGCGAATGACGCACCGGCCCGTCCCCGTGCCGCCGGACCCTCCGTCCCACCCCGTGGTGGCGGGCCCCGCAGCCGTGCTGATTGACTGTCACGGCCGGTCGGGAGGCCGACGGGGTTCCCCGGGACGGGCCGGGCGGACCAGGGACGAGGGGTGTACGGATGGAGCGCGGTCGGACCGGGTGGGTTCGGGTACCGGTGGGGGACGACGCGGCACGGTGGGCGACGCGGAAGAAGTGTCTGCGGGTCCTCGTCGTCGTGCACAACGTGACCTCCGCGACGCGGCTGCTCGACGTACTGCCCCTGTTCGACGACGACCTGCGCGTCCAGCTGCTGGCGACCTGCACGGGCTCCTCCGCGTTCGCCGCCGGAACGGCCGAGTTGCTGGCCGACGTCGGGGTGCCGGTGCTGCCGTGGGAGCAGGCGGTCGGGACGGACGTCGACCTGGTGATCTCGGCCAGCTTCGGTGGTCAACTGGACGTTTTTTCAGGGAAGTTGGCCATCCTTTCGCACGGTGTTGGATACACTAAAAGGCTGGCAACACCGGACACCGGACACCGGACACCGGACACCGGACACCGGACACCGGGTCGAGGGCGGGGGCGGTGCGGTGCGGTGCCCGCACCCGTCTTCGGGCTCGCGCCGGAGTGGTTGCTGTCCCGGGGCAGGCCCGTCGCGGACGCGCTCGTCCTCTCCCACCCCGAACAGCACGACCGTCTGCGTCTCGCCTGCCCGGCGGCGGCGCCGACCGCCGTCCTCGCCGGGGATCCCTGCTTCGACCGCGTGCTCGCCGCGCGGCCCCTTCGCGAACGCTTCCGCCGTGCGCTGGGGGTACGGCCCGGACAACGGCTCGTCCTGCTCAACTCGACCTGGAATTCCGACTCCCTCTTCGGTGACGGCGCGGAGGACGGGGGCGGAGGCGGCGGTGACGTGGTCGCCGCGCTGCTGGACCGGATCGCGGACGAGTTCCCCGTGGACGAGTTCAGGTTCGCGGCCGTGCTGCATCCCAACATCTGGCACGGACACGGCCCCGGCCAGATCCGCGCCTGGCTCGATCGCGCGCGTCGCGCCGGGCTGACACCGGTCGATCCGCTGAAGGGGTGGCGGCAGGCCCTGCTGGCCGCCGACGCCGTGATCGGCGACCACGGTTCCGTCACCTACTACGCGGCCGCCCTCGGCACTCCCGTGCTCCTGGCCTCCGCGCCGCTGGACGCACTCGACCCGGACGCGCCGATCTCCTCGTTCATGCGGGAGGCCCCGAAGCTCGACCCCGGCGCGCCGCTCGCCCCGCAGCTCGCGGAACTCGTCCGGCGGCACCGGCCGTTGCCCGGTCCCGCCGGGTTCACCACTTCCGTGCCGGGCGAGTCCGCGGTACGGCTGCGGAGGCTCTTCTACTCGATGATGCGCGAGCCGGAGCCCGACCGGCCGGCTTCGCTGACGCCGCTCCCGCTGCCCGACCACGAGACGGCACCGGTCACCGTCCCGTTGCTGGTCCGGTCGCGGGTCCTGGGGCCGGGAGAGGTGGCGATCAGCCGGTGGGCGGGCTCCCGGCCGGCGACCGGGCCAAAGGACGGCGGGGAACTGCATGTCGCGGTGCACGAGGACACCCGTGACGTGGACCGGCTGGACCTGGCCGATGTCGTCTTCCGCGACGGGGCACCCGACGACCCCCGTTTCGGGTCCCCTTCGGTCTGGACGTCCGAGGTGCTCCGCCGCCATCGGGACTGCGCCCTGGCGGCCTATGTCACCGGGCCGTCCGCATGCGTGGTGCGGATGCGCGGCGAGGAACCCCTGCGGTTGACCGCGGTGCCCGCCGCCGGTGCGGAGGACGTCCGCGCAACGGACCCCGCCGCGTACGCCTCCGCCCTGTACTCCTGGCTCGTCGCGGACGGCCCCGATGCGGCCACCGCCCGCGCGCGGCTGGCGCGGGTGGTGGCCGACGGGCTCGTCCTGCGGACGGGCGACCGGGTCCAGCGCGTGCGGGTCGCGGCCCTGGTGCCGCCGGATCCGGGGAGTTGAGGACCGGTCCCCGTCCTACGACGTCACGCAGCGGTCCCGCATGCGGCGCAGATGCAGGAGGTGGTACTCCGCCCGCTGGTCGTCGAGCGTCGTGATCGCCGCCTCGATCAGCGGGAGCGCCGCCCCGGTGTTCTCCTCGTCCAGCCAGGTCTCGGCGAGGTCCGTGAGCGTCCGGGCCGTGTTGTACGTGTCGCCGCCCGCCCCGTCGCCCGGCCGGAAGTACGACAGCGCGGTCTCCAGTCGCCGCCGGGCCTCCTCCCGCCGTCCCAGCCCGCGCAGCGCCCGGCCGCGATGGCGCTCCAGCAGGGCCTCGGCGCGCGGCACGTCGCCCGTCCCCTCGTCCTGGGCGCCCATGGTGTCCAGGATGCCGCCGGCCTCCTCGAAGCAGTCGTACGCCTCCTGGTGCCGCCACTGGCGCAGTCTCAGCAGCCCCAGGAACTCGACGGCCGAGGCGTGCCCCCGCTTGTGGCCCGCCGATTCCTCGGCGCGGGCGGCGGCCCGCGCCGCCTCCTCGGCCTCCTCCCAGCGTCCCGTTTCGGTGAGGGAGTGCGCGAGCTGCGCTTGGAGCGCCCCGGCGTCGGGGCCGTCGGCCAGGCGCGCCCCGGTCCTGAGCGCCGGCAGCAGCATCTCGTGGTGGCCCGCCTTGAGCTGGAGCGGCCACAGCGCACGGCACAGGCGTACGGCGGTGACCGGGTCGCCGGACTCCTCGGCGCACCGCACCGCCTCGACCAGGTTGACCGCTTCCACGAGCAGCGAGCCGAGGGCGGCACCCCGGTCCTCGTACCGCTGCCCGGCCCGGTCCCCGGGCGGTGCCGGGACGCGCCAGCTCTCCGGGAGCGCCTGGTGGGCGGCCGATGCCGCCAGGTCGGCGTACGCGATCAGCGTGCGGCCGAGGGCGGCCGAGCATCCGGCGATGCCGTCCTCGCGGATCGCGACCGCCTCGGCGTGGGCGCGGACCCCGGGACGGTAGTGGAAGCGGCCGGTCCCGCTCCCGTGGTGTTCCAGGAGCATCCGGTCCGCGAGGTCCTCCAGGCGTTCCGCCGTGGCCGCGGGGTCGTCGCCGGTGGTGCGTGCGGCGATCGCGGCGTCGAAGGCGGGCCAGCCGCGCAGCGCCATCAGCCGGTACAGCCGCGCGGACTCCGGTGCCAGGAGCCGGTAGTTGTCCTCGGCGGCCCCGCGCACCGGATCGCCGTCCGTCCCGGCGCCGCGCGGCGGGAGCGTGGGGGCGGAGAGCTGGTGGGCGGCGGCCCGCAGGGCGTACGGCGAACCGCCGCAGCGGGCGAGCAGCGAGGGGAGCGTGGCGCGGGCGGCGGCGACGGTGGACTTGTCGGTGATGTCGGTGAGCAGACGCTTCGCGTCCTTGTCCGTGAGCGGGCCGACGGGCACGCGCACGGCGTCGATGCCGGGGAAGGGGTTCCGGGCGACCACGACGGTGAACACGCCGGGCGCCGAGGTGAGGAACGGCCGCACCTGCGAGGCGGAGTAGGCGTGGTCGAGCACGACCAGGAGTTCGAGGTCGGCCACCCGTCGGTGGAAGGACTCGCCGAGTTGCTCGGTGGCGGGCGGCATCTCCTCGTCCGGCACTCCCAGTTGGCGGAGCAGCACCCGCAGCACGGTTCCGGAGTCGCGGGCGCCACCCGTCCGGCCGCCGCCCAGGTCGGCGTAGATCCGGCCGTCCGGGAAGAGCTCGGCGGACTGCGCGCCGAAGTGCACGGCGAGGGTACTGGACCCCATGCCGTCCGGACCGTGCACCAGTGCGGCCCGGGGCCGCCCGTCCGCGCGCCGGGTCGCCTCCCGCCGGAGTCGCTTCATCGCCTCCTTGCGGTCGGTGAAGAACCTTATGGAGGCGGGGAGGTTCGACCGCACCGGCCCGGCCGGACCCGTCCCGCCGTCGCCCACCCTCGACGCGAACGAGCGCCAGTGGGCGGCGAGTCGCGGGTCCTCGTGGATTCGCTCGTGCATCATGCGGGCCACGTCGTCCCGCTCGTCCTGCGCCGCGGGGGCCGGGACCTCCCGGCCGACGATCCTGCGCACGACGCCGCCGGTCGATTCCCAGGCCCACTTCCCGGCCTCGTTGGCCATCCCCGCGCCGACCGCACCGAGTACCGCCGAGATCGCCGCCACCGACGTGGGATCCAGCATGTCGCGCACTCCTCGTTCCCGGCGTTCCGCGCGGTGCGCCCTCCCCGACACCGTCGCTGTCGCCGTGCGGATCAACGTTAGCGTCCGGTGGGTCAATATCCCCTGGGCATCACGATGATGATCGTCAGGAGTCCGAATCCGGTCGCCTCTCCCGGACGTCCGGACACCGGCCTTTCGTGAAGGCTCCAGAAGGTTCAGGCGGAATCAACTCATCCGGCCCGCCTCGTTCCGGTCGCCGACGGGACCGGTCGGCGTTTTCCGCTCCGCGGCGGCCCCGGCCGGTGCGGGGAGCGGCTTCGGATGTGTTCGGCAGGGTGTGCGTCCCGTTGGATATCCTGACGGTTGTTCCAGGTCATCACGGCGTGCCCCGTCGGCCGTCCGCCGCGGGCCCACGGCCGTCGAGGGGAGAAGCCGTGCAGGGAGCAGCCGCACACCGGGGGTCGGCCAGGAAGGCCGAGCAGGCCTGGCAGCAGGCGATGGCCCTGTTCCACCAGGGCGACATGGCCGCCGCGGCCGAGCGGTTCTCCCTCGCCACGACGCACGATCCGTTCGCCGCCGACGCCTGGCTGGGGTTGCACGCGACCGGGCAGCGCCAGAAGGAGGCGCTGGACGGCATGCTCCGCAGTTCCGGTTCGTTCGGCGCGCTGCGCACGAAGTTCGGGATGCCGCTCCGTTCCCGGTTCCAGCTCGGCCACTACGTCACCTTCAGGCTGGAGAACGCCCGCGACCTCTGGGTGGCGGCCCAGGCGGCACTGCTGGACGCGGGCCGGCTCGACGAGGCGTGGGCCGGTCTCTCCTCGGCCCAGCTGGACTGCGACGAGACCCGTTTCATCTGCACCCGTTACGCCTTCCTCAAGGAGGACTGGTCGCTGGTGCTGCGGTTCGCGCCGGGAATCCAGGACGCGTTCCTGTACGACGAGGCCCAGCTGTACGTCGGCGCCTCGCTGTTCGCGCAGGGGGTCTGCCACGAATCCCTGAACGTGCTGGCGGAGCTGCCGAGGAAGCTGGAGGCCGGGAGCCGTTTCGACGCCGAGGTCAAGTACTTCATGGGACGTTCCCTGGAGTCGCTGGGCCGGGCGGACGAGGCGCTGAAGCGGTACCAGTACGCGTTCCGGTGCGCTCCGGGTCTCTTCGACGTGGACGTGCGCGCCCAGGCGCGTTCCAGTGCGCCGACGGCCTCGTCGGTGGCCGGGGTGTCCTCCCCCACCGCCCCTTCTTCCGGTCCTTCGTCCTCGCCCACGCCCTCCGCGAGGACGACCGCCCCGGCTGCCGCTCCGGGCATCGCAGAAGGTTCCGGGCAGGACGACGGGGACGGGTTGTCGCAGGAGGAGCGGGACCGGCTGCTCGCCGAGGCGCAGCAGGCTCTCGACGACATGATCGGGCTGGAGCCGGTGAAGCGGCAGGTCCTCACGATGATCGCGCAGCTGCGCATGGCGGCGTTCCGGGAGGAGCAGGGACTGCCGAGCGGCGCCCGGCCCCGGCACTTCGTCTTCGCGGGCCCTCCCGGCACCGGGAAGACCACCGTCGCCCGCATCATCGGCAAGGTGTTCGCCGGGCTGGGGCTGTTGCGGTCCGGTCATGTCGTGGAGGCCCAGCGCGTCGATCTCGTCGGGCGGCACCTCGGGTCCACCGCCATCAAGACCAGCGAGGTCATCGACTCCGCCCTGAACGGCGTGCTGTTCATCGACGAGGCGTACGCCCTGTCCAACAGCGGGTACAGCGGTGGCGACGCGTTCGGCGACGAGGCGCTCCAGGTGCTCCTGAAGCGGGCCGAGGACGACCGGGACCGGCTCGTCGTCGTGCTCGCCGGGTACCGCGA
Organism: Streptomyces sp. NPDC006435; assembly: GCF_040612315.1. Lineage (NCBI taxonomy): Bacteria > Bacillati > Actinomycetota > Actinomycetes > Kitasatosporales > Streptomycetaceae > Streptomyces > Streptomyces sp. NPDC006435. The sequence continues at coordinate 8,388 of NZ_JBEXPY010000032.1, read as the reverse complement.
GGAGATGACCGAGCTGCTCGCCGCCAACCCGGGCCTGGTGTCCAGGTTCAACACCCGGGTCGACTTCCCCTCGTACTCCGCGCCGGAGCTGCTCCTGATCGCCCGATCCGTCCTGGCCCGTCAGGGCGACGAGCCCGACGAGGCGGCCATGGCCGCGCTCGGCGCCATCTTCACCTCGGCAGTGGACGGCGGCATGGCCGACACCCTGGGCAATGCCCGGTTCGTGCGCGAGCTCTGCCAGAAGGTCGCCGCGCAACGGGACCTGCGGCTGTACGCCGAGCACGCGACGGGCACGACGCCCACCCGGGAGGAGATCGTCACCGTGCTCGCCCCGGACGTGGCGGCGGCCCACCAGGAGCTCATGGAGTCCCACGGGGACCCTGCGGCATGAGTGCCGGTCCCGGACCCGGACCCGAGCCCGAGCTCTGAGCTCTGAGCTCTGAGCTCTGAGCTCTGAGCTCTGAGCCGGAACGCCGCCGTTCACGGGCCCGTTCCGGCTCCGGGCCTCATTCGTACCGTTGCGGAAAGACTCCCGGCATCCGATGTCTACCCACGGGTAACTCCCCCTGCTTTGATGGGCGGCACCACTTCCCCCTTCCGCATCAGGAGTACCTGTGCCGCATTCAGCGATCCGCCGTGTCTCCGGCGCGGCCCTGGCCGCCGTGCTCGCCGCGGCGGCACTGGCCGCCAACGCTCCGCAGGCATCGGCGGCGGACGCCCCGTCGCTGCGCGTCCTGACGTACAACACGTTCCTCTTCAGCAAGACCCTCTACCCGAACTGGGGTCAGGACCACCGCGCGGCCGAGATACCGAAGACGTCGTTCTTCCGGGGCAATGACGTCGTCGTCCTCCAGGAGGCGTTCGACAACTCCTCGTCCGACGCGCTGCTGAACAACGCAGCCGCCCAGTACCCCTACCGGACGCCGGTGGTGGGCCGGAGCAAGAGCGGCTGGGACGCGACCGGTGGGGCGTACTCGGCCCTCACCCCGGAGGACGGGGGCGTCACCGTGCTCAGCAAGTGGCCCGTCGTCCGCAAGGAGCAGTACGTCTACAAGGACGCCTGCGGCAGCGACCGCTGGTCCAACAAGGGCTTCGCCTACGCCGAGCTCGACGTCAACGGTGCACGGGTGCACGTGGTGGGCACCCACACGCAGTCGACCGACCCCGGCTGCGGCGCGGGCGAGGCCGCCGCCAAGCGCAGCCTGCAGTTCAAGGAGCTCGACGCCTTCCTCGACGCCAAGAACATTCCGGCGTCCGAACAGGTCGTCGTGGCCGGGGACTTCAACGTGGACTTCCACTCCCCCGAGTACTCCTCGATGCTCGCCGACGCCGGGCTGGCCCCTGCCTCGGCGCGCACCGGACACCCGTACTCCTTCGACACCCGGGACAACTCGATCGCCGCCGACCGCTACCCCGACGACCCCCGGGAGGACCTCGACCACGTCCTGTACCGCGCCGGGCACGCGCAGCCGTCCGGGTGGACGAACGAGGTGGTGAAGGAGCGGAGCGCGCCCTGGACCGTCAGCAGCTGGGGCAGGAGCTACACGTACACCAACCTCTCCGACCACTACCCGGTGATCGCGTCGGCACGGTAGCCCCGACGGCGGGGAAGCGTGGGGCGGGGCGTCGTGCCGACGGCGTACCTCCCCGCCCCACGACCGGTACACCGCACCGGGCGACCGGAAAGGCCCCCTGACGAGCTCATCTACGATCGTTTCGTGTGCGCACATGTCATAGTCGCCGAAGACGACGAGAAGCAGGCCGAGCTCGTACGCCGCTATCTGGAGCACGAGGGCCACACGGTCGGGGTCGTCGGTGACGGCCTCGCGGCCCTCGCCGAGGTCCGGCACCGGGAGCCCGACCTGCTGGTGCTCGACGTGATGATGCCGCGGGCCGACGGTCTGGACGTGGTGCGGGTGCTGCGCGCCGAGCACCGGGAGGTGCCGGTACTGATGCTGACCGCCCGCAGCACCGAGGACGATCTGCTGCTGGGGCTGGATCTCGGCGCGGACGACTACATGACGAAGCCGTACAGTCCGCGCGAACTGATGGCCCGGGTGCGGACCCTGCTGCGCCGCAGCCGGCGGGGTCCGGCGGCGGCCGGGCCCGTCACGGACCGGGTGCTGCGGGTCGGAACGCTGGCGGTCGACCCCGACCGGCACGAGGTGTCGGTCGGGGACCTGGCCGTGGAGTGCACGCCCGGTGAGTTCCGGATCCTCGCCGCCATGGCGGCCGAGCCCGACCGGGTCTTCACCCGGCAGCGGCTCCTGGAGGAACTGCACGGCTTCGACCGGTACGTCAGCTTCCGCACCGTCGACGTGCACATCATGAACCTGCGCAAGAAGCTCGAACCCGCTCCCCGCCGGCCGGTCAGACTGCTCACCGTCTTCGGGGTCGGGTACAAGCTGACGGACCCGGAGCGGAAGGCCCCGCGTGCGTCGTCGTGACCGGGAGCGGCGCGACGGCGCCGTCCGCCGTGGTGACCAGGGGTCCGACGCCGCCGTCCGCCGTGACCGGCAGCGGGCACGACTGCCGCTGCGCAAGAGCCTGTTCGGCCGGTTGCTGACGGTGTCCGCGCTGGTGGCAGCCTGTTCGGTGGCTGCCACCGCCTGGATCGCCGTGCAGACCACCTCCGGCGCCATCAAGCAGGAGCAGGGCCAGAACCTCACCGCCGACGCCCGGATCTACAACACCCTGCTCGGGTACGCGGCGAGCCACCCCACCTGGGAGGGCGTCGGGGACACCGTCCACGACCTGGCCCGCCGGTCGGGCCGCAGGATCGCGCTCACCACCGAACAACGACGCCCCCTCGCCGACTCCGTGGACTCCGCCGACCGGCCGTCGCCGCCCGCGCTGCCGCACCGGGCGTCGGCGATCGTGGACCCGCTGGCCGTGGACACCGCCCTGTCCCGGACCGTCGACCGGCCGGGCGCCGTGGCCGACCGGGTGGATCCGCGCGCGGTGGGCCCGTTCCTGCTGCCCGCGGCCGAACGCACGGCGCTGCGGCGGGCCGCCGACCGGAGCGTGGCGTGCCTGAACGAGGTCGGGGTCGCGGCGGACGTGGTCCGGAGCCCGAGCGGGCGCCCGAGCATCCAGGTCGTGGGCAACGGCCCGGACCGCATGCAGGACGCCCGGTGCGCGTCCGAGGACCTGAACGGGCCGACGGCCACCGAACGGAAGGCCCTGGACGCGCTCAACCGGCTCGCCAACGCCTGTCTCAAACGTCAGGGCCGTACGGGCGTCCAGCTCGATCTGGACCTGTCCTGGGGCGGCGGCCCCGCACCCGCGGCCGCCGGGACCTCCCCCGTCCCGTCGCCCGCGCCGAGCGTCCGGACCGGCGAGGACGACCGGGCCACCGCCTCCTGCGTGGGCACGGCCCGCCGCGAGCAGCTCAGCTCCTACGTCGCCTCGCCCGCGCTGCTGTTCATCGGTGACGAGGGCGACGCGACCGTTCCCGGCTTCGACCTCTCCCCGGCGAACACGGCGAAGATCGCGGGCGCGGCGGCCCTCGTCCTGGCACTCACCGTCGGCGCCACGGTCCTCGCAGGCTCCCGCCTCGTACGGCCGCTGCACGCGCTCACCGGTGCCGCGCAGCGCATGCGGGACGGCGAGGACTCCGTACCGGTGCTGGTCTCCGACGACAACGAGATCGGCCGTCTCGCCGCCGCGTTCAACGACATGGCGGACCACCGCACGCGGCTGGAGGCACAGCGCAAGGACATGGTCAGCGACGTCGCCCACGAGCTGCGCACGCCGCTGAGCAACATCCGGGGCTGGCTGGAGGCCGCGCAGGACGGGCTGGCGGAGCCCGATCCGGCGTTCATCTCCTCGCTCCACACCGAGGCCGTGCAGTTGCAGCACATCATCGACGACCTCCAGGACCTGGCCGCGGCCGACGCGGGCGCGCTGCGGCTGCACCCCGAACCGGTGCGTGTCGAGGACGTCCTGGCGCAGGTGGTCGCGGCGCATCAGGCGCGGGCCGAGACGGCGGGGGTCGCGCTCTCGGCACCGTCGACGGCCGACGCCCCCGCCCACGTGTTGTGGGCCGACCCCGTACGGCTGCGTCAGGCCATCGGCAACCTGGTCTCCAACGCCGTGCGCCACACCCCGGCGGGCGGGTGCGTGACGGTACGCGCGTACGGCTCCGGGGCTTCGGCGGACGGAAAGGGCCCGGGCGAGGAGGACCCGGCCGGGGAAGTCGTGGTCGTCGAGGTCGCCGACACGGGCAGTGGCATCTCGGCCGAGAACCTGCCGCATGTCTTCGACCGCTTCTGGCGCGCCGAGAAGTCGCGCAGTCGCCGTACCGGTGGCAGCGGGCTGGGGCTGGCGATCGTACGGAAGCTGGCGGAGGCGCACGGGGGTTCGGTGGGCGCGGTGAGCGTCGAGGGCGAGGGCTCGGTGTTCACGCTCCGACTGCCGGCGGGGCCGACCGGGCCAATGGGGCCGACGGGGCCAACAGGGGCGACGGACAGGGTGTCGGACGAGGCATCGGGCAGGGCGTCGGAGGGCACGGGCCGGGGCTGATGCGATGACCACACCGTTCTGACAGCTTCTTCATAACTTCACGCCAGCCTGTCGGCATGCCTCGCGCCCGGTGCGAACCGGACCCCGGGCGCCATCGAGGCCGACCTGGAATGGAGTCCTGCCCCATGCCCAACCGCCTGTCCCTGCGTACCGTCGTCCTCGCCGCCGTCGCGGCGGGTGCGGTGCTCGTACCGTCCGCCTCGGCCTTCGCCGACGCCACCCCCTCCCCGTCGGCCCCGTCCGGCGAGCGGTCCGCCGCGGCCCGCTCCGGCGAGCCCTCCAGCGCTCCCGCCGCGGACGCCCAGCCGTCCGTGCTGCCCCGCGGTGGCGTGGCCGCCGGTGACAGCCCCGCCCCCGCCCCCGCTGTGGCCGAGGACGGTTCGGGGAAGACGGCCCCCGCCCCGCGCGGAGGCGTAGACGCGGGCGAGCGCATCGCCGGAACCCAGGGCGACAACACCACCGCGATCGCCGGTTCGGCCGCCGCCGCGCTCCTGCTCGCCGGAGCGGGCACGGTCGTGCTGCGCCGCCGCTCGGCCGCGCAGCGCAACGGCTGACCCATCACCCCTCACGGCCCGGGAGGCCGGCCGGTCGTCGAGGCGGCCGGGGCCCCGCCGCCGTCCGTACTCCGTGGCGCCGTCCGTTCCCGGACGGCGCCACTGCCGATCCCCGCCCAGACCTGGAGCCCCCATGCCTTGTACGCCGCTCCCGCTCCGCCGCGCCGCGCTTCCCGCGCTCGTCTGCCTCGCCCTCGTCCTCACCGGCTGCTCCTCGGACACCGTGGACGACAGCGGCGCGAGCACCCGCTCCGACGCCCCGGAACGGACCGGGTCGAAGTCGGAGAAGGCCGGGTCGAAAAACACTGTGGGGGCCGGAAGGTCCGGAGGTTCCCGGTCCGCGACGGCCGTCCCCGTCCGCATCGGCATCCCCTCGCTCGGGATCGACAGCGAGCTGATGCGCCTCGGTCTCAACCCGGACGGCACCGTCGAGGTCCCGCCCGCCGAGAAGGGCATGACCGCCGGCTGGTACACGGGCGGCGCCGTTCCCGGCGAACCGGGTGCCGCGGTCGTCATCGGACACAACGACACCCGGTTCGGGAAGGCCGTCTTCCACGACCTGAAGAAGATCGGCAAGGGCGCCGACATCGCGATCCACAACGACCGGGGCGCCGAACTCCACTTCAGGGTCACCGGCACCGAGACCGTCAGCAAGAAGGCGTTCCCGACCGAGAAGGTCTACGGTCCCACCGACGCCCGCACCCTGCGCCTCATCACCTGCGACGGCGCCTTCGACGACCAGGGACACCCGGTGGACAACCTGATCGTGTACGCGAACCGGAGCTGAGGAAACCCCCGCTGTCCTGCCCCAGAGCCCCAGGACCCCAGGACCCCAGGACCCGGGCAACGGGTCCTGGGGCCTGCGCGTCACGGGATCAGGCGCAGTTGTGTGCGGCGCTGGTGCTGGAGCCGATCACCACGCCGATCCCGCCGAGGCCGGTCACGTGGAGTGCGTTGACCGTGAGCCCGTCGGCGGTCTCCGTCTGCTCGTTGACGACGACCTTCACCCCGACCCCGAGGTCGATCGTGTGGTTCGGGGTGTTCGGCACCGTGACCGGAGTGCCCGCGATGCTCAAGGTGAGCGTCGTGGACCCCTTCTTCGACGTGCAGGTGCTGGTCGAGGAGGTGGTGAGCCCCGACACCTGGACGACCGGCAGGCCGGGCAGACCCACTGTGGCCTTGGAGACGGTCGACGTGGCGGTCACCGAGTTCGGCCCGACGTCCATGACGACCTCGGCGCAGAGGGCGTCGGCGGACAGGACGAGTGCGTTGATGCCCTGCGCACAGGCCGGGGCCACCTTCCCGGCACCCGCCGTACGCACCTCACCCGTGTCCGGAGTCGGCGCGATCACGAGCGGCAGCACCAGCACCGGAACCTTCGCCGACAGACCGTACGCCCGCCCACTCACATACTGGAGCTTCAACACCGTCATACGCGAGCGCCGTGTCCTTCTGAACCGGCGGCTTCGAACCGCCGCCCACGTCCAGCTGGTTCTGGTCGATCGTGAACTCCACACCGCCGTATCCCTCGGTGACGATGCCGCCGTACTGCTTTATGCGCTGGTGGTCGGCCCACAGGTGATCCGGGATCGCCGGGTCGTCGGTGGTGTCCTTCCCGTCCCAGTTCGCGAAGTCGATGACATCGGGCATGGGGTGGTTCGATCCGTCCGCCTTCACCAGGTCGGCGATGAGAGAGGACAGGCTCCCGTAGACACCGGAGACGTGTCCCAGTTCGTGCAGGGTCGTGGTCCACGACTTCAGGAAGGGCATGACCAGGGCCGTGGTGTCCGGTCCCGGGTCGTAGTTCTCCATGTTGAAGTAGAGAACCGACCCCTTCCCGAAGCCGACGCCCTCCGCCTGGGCGACCGCGTCCCGGGCCTCTTCCGCGCCCTGCCGTTCCGGATCGGTGATCACTTCGCGTTCCCGGCCGCCGTCGTCACCGCAACTACCGGCGTTCGCGTCCGCCTGGCGGCCGACGTGGATGGGGAAGAAGCGCCAGTCATCGGCGTACTGGGTCTGCAACCACTGCGAGTCGATGGTGATGTCGCATCCCGCGTTGACGCCGCCGATGTACACACCGATGGCGCTGTACGGGGATTCCTCCTGCCAGACGTTCATGTCGCCCGTGGAAGGGGCTCCGCACTTGTCGAAGCCCTTGCCCTGGAAGGAGGTCGCGTCCGCCGGAACGGCCGCGACCGAGGGCGGCCCCGCCGTCGCCGTGGTGGAGCCGGCGTCGTCGACGGGCAACGAGGCGCTGCGCAGGACGGCCTGGATCCGTTGCCGGTCGTCACCGTAGGCCGCGGTGACCGAGATCCCGTCCACGGTCGCCTCGTACGTGCGCGAGGTGCGGTTCTCGGTGACCCTCGCCTCGTCGGCGGCGGCCTCCGCGGGCTCCAGCAGGAGCGCTTCGGTACGGCCGAACACCGTGGCCGGGCAGTCCTGTCGGGCACCGGGCGTGCCGAGGTACACGGCGTGCCGGTCGAAGCGCACGCAGGTCTCCGGATCGTCCCGGAGGTCGATGACCTCCCACGATTCCGGAACGGTGAACGCGCGCCCCTGGTAGGTCACCGCCGCTTCGGTGGCGCGGCCGACTCGGCCGCATGGGCCGGACCGGGCGAGCCCGCGGTGAGCGCGGCGGTGACGGACAGCGCGGACAACGCGGACAGCGCTCCACGCCTGGGGCGGCGCATGGGTCGGCTCATGAGTCCGGACACGGATGCGGGTACGGATCGGTGCGTGGATCCGGGCCTGGATCGGCGCATGCTGAAGAGAGGTCTGTGCTGCGTGATGGTTCCCCCCGAAACCGGGCGCCGGGTTCTGTTCCGGCGCATCTCGAGCGTTGACCTCGGCGAGACTGAAGCAGTGGCGTGTCTCCGTCAATCAATGGCTCGTGGATCCGGTCACCACTACCGACGGGTCACCCGGAATCGCGGAACGGGATGTTTGCAGCGGGAGCGAAACGGACTATGGAGAGCCGGTGAAGCACCGGGTCGCTCAGTCGGCCTCACCCGCGCTCCGGGGGGACGTCCACAGAAAACCCACCGTGCCTTCACGGTGCCTGTTTGGCCGGATGGCGACCGCGGTACGGCGCGTTCCGCGTACCGCTCTCCATGCGAAGGCAGCGATGTGACGCCGGGCCGGGTCCGCAAAGGTGCGGGTGGGTGGCCGAGGGGCTGTTCTCCGGCGTGGCCGGGGCGCGCCCCCGCCCCCCCCGCCCCAAACCCGCCCCCCGAAAGGGCCACCGGCACCCCCGGCGGGAATAACACAAACCCCACAGATCCGGGCCGGGCCGGCTCAGCCCCGGTCGCGC
>NZ_JBEXPY010000031.1:0-112069 GCF_040612315.1 Streptomyces sp. NPDC006435 | reverse complement strand
CTCAACACCGCCCTGGAGTCCCTGGCCGGGTGGGGACGGGAACGGATCCGGCGGATCGGCGCGGAGAAGGTCCACACGGACGCCGCGTGAGAACGCTGTCCGCAGTCCCGGACGGCGGAGGCCGAGGAGGCCGAGGAGGCCGAGGAGGCCGAGGAACAAGCTCCGGCCGGGAACCATACGCGGTGAGGGGTCCGGGCCCGGGACGGGTCCGGCCCCCTCGTCCGTGACGTGCGGGACACGTGACGGACGCGGCCTCAGCTCGCAGTGGGCCCGGCCGTGCGGTCGATGAGGGTCTGGACGCCGTCGAGGATGCGGGAGAGCCCGAATTCGAGCGGGTCGGCGGCGGCGTCGGCATCGTCACCGGAACCGGCACCGGCACCGGCACTCTCGGGGCCGAAGGCACCGGAGGCGATGGCACGCGTGAGCGCCGGGAAGCGGTCGGCCCGACGGGCGAGCAACTCGCCCGTCAGCAGGTTCCATTGGCGGTCGTGCTCCTCGTCGAAGTCGAGGAGCTGCTGGGCGGTGCCGCGCACGTGCCCCACGACCAGCAGAAAGACCTGGTGCCGCTGGAACGCGGTCAGACCGGTCGGCTCCAGCGCCCCGAGAGCGGCGTCGAGCCAGGCGAGCTGGTGGGGGCCCATGATCTGGCGGCGCATCGCCGTGGCGACCAGCAGCCAGGGGTGGGCCCGGTACACCTCCCAGGAACGCCGGGCCCATGCGGCCAGGCGGGTCCGCCAGTCCGGCCCCTCGGCCGTGAGGTCGGGGACCTCCGCGAGGACCGCCTCGACCATCAGCTCGACGAGTTCGGTCTTGCCGGGGACGTAGCGGTACAGGGCCATCGCCGAGACGCCGAAGGTGGCGGCGACCTTGTTCATCGAGACGGCGTCCAGGCCCTCGGCGTCCGCCAGGTTGACGGCGGCCCCGGCGATCCGGTGCGGGGTGAGACTGGGCTTGGGGCCGCGCGTGGGCTGCTCCTGTTCGCCCCACAGCAGCGCGACACCGACCTGCAGATCGCGCGGCTTCTTCTCCGCCGACCTCTTCCCCGCCGCCGCCTTCTTCTCTGCGGCTCCGGTGCTGGTCCTGGCCCTGGCGGCATCGCTCACTGCGCCCGACCCCCTCTGTTGTCCGGTACTCGGTCTCCGGCCGGGCGTTGACGCCCCACCACAACTGTATATACCTTAAAGCCCATCGCTTACGGCATAAACAGTTTAGGGGATCTACTCATGATCGGCAGCATCATCGCCACGTCCGCCGCCGCCGTCCTCGCCGGACCGGCGATCGGCCTGCTGGGATACCGGCAGCTCAAGCGCCTCTCCAACGCCAAGTCGCTCCGCATCACGGACCCCCGGGGCATCGACGAATCGGGGTTCGTCCGGATCGGCGGCATCGACCAGTGGATCTCGGTGCGCGGCGACGACCGCGACAACCCGGTGGTCCTGGAGATCCACGGCGGCCCCGGCGCCTCCAACCACGTCTTCCTCCCCCGGACCCGCGTCTGGGAACGCCACTTCACCGTCGTGCGCTGGGACATGCGGGGCTCGGGTCGGACCTTCGCGCAGCACGGGCCCGACGGACAGGGCGAGTTCACCCTGGACCGGCTCCACCGCGACGCCCTGGAGGTCACCGAGCACGTCCGCGCCCGGCTCGGCGTCCCCAAGGTGCTGCTGGTCGCCAACTCCTTCGGCACGCTCCTGGGGCTGCGCCTGGCCCGCAGCCACCCCGAGCTGTACTCCGCCTACGTCGGCACCGACCAGAACATCGTCGCGGGCGGCCTCGAAACCTCCGCCCACGAGGCGCTGCTGGAGCGCCTGCGCAGGGCCGGCAAGCGCAAGGAACTGGCCGAGGTCACGGCGATGGGGTCCGACGGGACCGCGTGGACCACGCAGCAGTGGTCGGCGTACAACAAGCTGGTCATCACCAGCGACCCGCTGTCCTACGACACCATGAAGACCGTGGTGGTCCGCTCGCTGTGGTTCTCACCGCTGCACACGCTCAGGGGGCTCGGCGCCTACCTGAAGGGGATGACCTTCTCCGAGCGGCTCGCGCGGGAGGCGGTGACCGTCGACGAGTGGCGCGAGGGCACCTCCTTCGCCATCCCCTTCTTCGTCTTCCAGGGCGCGCAGGACGTCCTCACCCCGCCCGAGCCCGCCCGGCGGTTCTTCGAGGACGTCGACGCGCCCGTGAAGGACTTCGCTCTGATCGACGACGCCAGTCACTTCGCCTCGTTCCGGCACCCCGAGGCGTTCCTCGACCTGATGCTCACCAGGGTCCGCCCGGTGATCTCCCACGAAACGGCCCAGCCCTGAAGCCCGGCCCCGACCTCGCCCCCTCCCGCCCGTCAGAGGAATTCCGCGTACGCGTCCAGTGCGCGCAGCACCTCCCGTTCCCCCGCCGGGGGAAGCTGCAGGACGACCTCCTCGATGCCCAGGTCCGCGTAGTGCGCCAGCTTGCCCGCGCTCGGCAGCACCGCGTACGGGACGATCCGGAGGTCCTTCGGGTCGCGGCCCTCGGCCTCCCAGACCTCGCGGAGGCGGGGGACGGACTCGGTCAGGCCGCGGCCGCCGATGGGGAGCCAGCCGTCGGTGCACCGGGCGATGTCGGTGAACAGCTTCGGCCCGGCCGCGCCGCCGAGCAGGGTGCGGGGGCCGTTCACCGGGCCGCGCGGTTCCTGGACCGGCTTCGGGTGTGCGTGGCTGGCCCGGACCGAGCCGAACCCGCCCTCGTACGCCGTGGGTTCGTCCGCCCACAGGGCGCGCATCAGGGCCAGCCGGTCGCGGACCAGGTCGCGGCGGGTCGGCCAGTCCACCCCGTGGTCCGCGGCCTCCTCGACGTTCCAGCCGTAGCCGACGCCCAGGGTGAACCGGCCGCCGGAGAGGTGGTCGAGGGTGGCGATCTGCTTGGCCAGGTCGATCGGGTCGTGCTGGGCGACGAGCGTGATGCCGGTGCCCAGCGCGAGGCGTTCGGTGACGGCGGCGGCCTGGGCGAGGGCCACGAAGGGGTCGAGAGTGCGGCCGTACTCCGGCGGGAGGTCGCCACCGGCCGGGTAGGGGGTGTCCCGGCTCACCGGGATGTGGGTGTGTTCGGGCAGGTAGAGGCCGCTGAAGCCGCGCTGTTCGAGCTCGCGGGCGAGCCGCAGCGGCGTGATCGTCTGGTCGGTGAGGAAGATCGTCGTGGCGATCCGCATGCGAGGGCACCTCCGTCGTGATCCGGTGGCCCCAACGTATGCCGTGCGGTGCGGAAATCCGAGTACGCCGAGTGCGCGGAAGCCGGTGGGAACCGGGGGCGGAGGGCTCGGCCCGTCCAGGTGGTCCGGCGTTCTTCCGGAGTTCATCGTGAGCCGTCAGGGTTTCCGGTGCGCGTCCTTGTACTGCCGTTCGCCACGACACCCGAGGAGCCCATCGCATGTCCACCGCATCGCACTCCGCCCACGGTCGTCCGGTCCACGGTCACCCGGTGGGCAGACGCGGTCTTCTCGTCACGACCGCCGCCACCGCTCTTACCCTGGGCACCGTGAGCTTCGCCGACGCCGCGCCCTCCGGGGGCGACGGCCACGGGCCCGACCGGACCAGGACCGTGCGCGGCACCCTGCCCACCGGGGCGCCCGACTTCGTCCACCTCCCGGTCGAGGTGCCGCACGGGGTACGGGAGATAGCCGTCTCGTACACGTACGAGAAGACGCCCGTACCGGCCGGGACCCAGGGCAACGCCCTCGACATCGGCATCTTCGACGAGCGCGGCACCGAACTGGGCGGGCGCGGCTTCCGGGGGTGGTCCGGCGGGGCGCGCAGCAGCTTCTTCATCCGGGCGGACGCGGCGACCCCCGGTTACATCGCGGGCCCGGTGCGGGCGGGCACGTGGCACATCGCGCTCGGCCCGTACACCGTCGCCCCCGAGGGACTGCCGTACGAGGTGACGATCACCCTGCGCTTCGGGCCCGCCGGGACGACACCGGAGCCCGTGTACCCGCCGGAGCGCGCGAAGGGGCGCGGGCGGGCCTGGTACCGGGGGGACTGCCACCTGCACTCCGTGCACTCGGACGGCGGGCGCACCCCCGCCGGGATCGCCGCCGCCGCCCGCGCGGCCGGGCTCGACTTCATCAACAGCAGCGAGCACAACACGTACTCCGCGCACGGGGCATGGGCCGGGCTGTGGGGCGACGACCTCCTCGTCCTGACCGGCGAGGAGGTCACCACCCGCAACGGGCACCTGGTCGCGCTGGCCATGGACCCGGGCACGTTCGTCGACTGGCGCTACCGGGCCCGCGACAACCGGTTCGGGCACTACGCGAAGGCCGTGCGCCGGGCCGGCGGCCTGGTGGTGCCCGCCCACCCGCACGCCACCTGCGTCGGCTGCCACTGGAAGTTCGGCTTCGGCGACGCGGACGCGGTGGAGGTGTGGAACGGCGTGTACAGCCCCGAGGACGAGGTGGCGCTCGCCGAGTGGGACAACTCCCTCGTCGCGGCCGCCCGTTGGTCGAAGCCGTGGATTCCGGCGATGGGCAACAGCGACGCGCACCGGGAGCCGGACCGGGTGGGGTGGCCGCAGACCGTGGTGCTCGCCGACGAGCTGTCGCGCGAGGCGATCGTGGCCGGGATCAGGGCCGGGCACTCGTACATCGCCGAGTCGTCCGCCCTCTCGCTCTCCTTCGGCGTCTTCGGCGGGCGCGGCCGGCACGCCGGGATCGGCGAGCGGCTGCGGGTGGACGGGGACGACACCCCGGTCACCGTGCGCCTGGAGGTGACCGGGGCGCCCGGCTGCACCGCGCACTTCGTCACCGACCAGGGCACCCTGTTCACCGCCGGGCTGCCGGAGTCGGGCACCGGGACGGTGGAGTGGCGCACGACCCCGTCCCACGCCGCCTACGTGCGGGCCGAGGTCCGGCACCCGGCGACGGTGCCGGGGCTGCCCGGGGCGATGGCGGCGCTCACCAATCCGGTGTTCCTGGAGGGGTAGGCGGCGCGCAGGGTCGGGTTTCGGGGACCGGGCGGCGCGCAGGGTCGGGCCTCGCACGGGGCGGGTTCAGGGGGCGGGCGGCAGGGCACGCAGGCGTATGCCGTGGCGGGCCCGCAGCCGCCCGATCTCCCAGACCGCGACGGCGGTGGTGGCCAGCGCGCCGCCCAGCGACAGCCACAACGGGCTGTCGTAGCCGTCGTGCACGATGCGGACCGGGAACAGCTCCCTCATGAGCAGCAGCTCCCACGAGAGCACCACGGTGAGCAGTGCGGGCAGCGCCTGATGGATCTCCATGGTGCGGAACATGTAACGGGCGATGCACGGCACCGACATGCTCACGAAGCCGATGGCGCGCAGCAGCAGCGGGATTCCGGCCAGGAAGGTCACCCCGCCCACCAGTGCATTCGTGTAGTGGCCGAGCAGGAACGGCCCGATCGCGGTGGCCACGAGCAGCAGCCAGTGGGCCACGAACATCCCGACGGCGACGGCCGGCCCGCGCAACCGCCCCACCACCCGCCGCCGGTCCGCCCCGGGCACGAGGAGGAGGACGAACGCCGCCACGACCGGGGGCAGCGTCACCAGCAGCAGGAAGGGGGCCGCCAGCAGTCCGACCACCCCCGACGCGAGCCAGTTGCCGAGCCAGTTGAGCAGCGCGACGTCGTGGGCCACCGACTGGGGGATCTCCACGAGCATCGCGATCGAGACGCCGAACCAGAAACGGATCAGCTGAACCCCCTGGACGAGGCGGTCGTCCAGGATCCGGTCCTCCGGCGGCTTCAGATAACACTCGACGATCTCCCGGTCCTGCGCCATCGACGCCACGGCCGCCCCCGTCCCCCTCCGGTCCACGGGGACCCCCTCCCCGCGCCCCCGTCCCCCTGCGCCGGAGGGATCCCGGCACCGGCAAGAGCGAACATCTTGCCAGGAAGTCCCTTGGTGCGACAGGGAGTTGACAGGAGGAGCCGGGGCGGGCATCGAGGCGGGACGCGCGTCAGCCGACCGGGAGGGCCGAGCCGGTACGGGGCTCGTCGACGCCCAACCGGCGGGCACAGGAACGCTGTTGTACGACCGAGAGGCCCGCGACCGCCGTCCCCAGCACCAGCCATCCCACCGGGCCGGCGGCCATCACCGCACCGGTCAGCAGCGGCGGGCCCGCCGACTTCTGGACGGACTGCGACATCCCGGCCGCCCCCAGGTACGCGGCGCGGGCGTCCTCGGGCGCGAGCAGGACCGCCAGCTCCCACGAACTCACCGACCGCATCAGCTCCGCCAGGGTGACCAGCAGCGCCGCGGCGAGCAGCAGGGCCGCGGCCGCCCAGGTGCCGACCAGGGCCGCCGCGGCCAGGCAGCCGCAGCACACGAACGTCAGGACCCCGTACAGCAGCACCGCCCGCGTCGCCCGGCGCGGACCCTCGGCGCGCTTCGACACGCTCAGCTGGAGCACCACGACCAGCACGGTGTTGATGACGAGGAAGGCCGGGACGAGGGCGTGCGGCGCGGAGGTGCGTTCCACCAGCCACAGCGGCAGGCCGACGGCGAGGATCGAGTCGTCGAGGTTCATCGGGACGTCCAGGAGGACGAACCCGAGGTAGCCGCGGTCCCGCCACGGGCCGGTCCTGCGGGCGGGGGCTTCGCGCCCGCCGTCGGCGGGAACGGCGTGCCCGCCGACGGCCGGGGCTGCGTGTCCGTCGTCGGCGGCCGGGGCCGGGGCGCCGGACCGGGTCACCTCGACCGTCCGCTCCCGCGACTCGTCCGTGCGCCACACCAGCACCGCGGCCACGACGAACGACAGCGCGTTGCCCAGGATCAGGGCCCGGTAGGCGTCCGTGGTGCCCACCGCCAGGCCGATCGCCGCGATCCCGGCGCCGACGCCGTAGCCCGCGTTGGCCGCGCTGCGCGACAGCGCCTGGTAGGCCGCGCGCCGCTCGCCCGCGGTCCGGGTCGCGAACAGCATCTCCAGGGTCTTCGCGGCCCGGTCGCCCACGTAGGTCACGGCGATGACGGGGAGCAGCGCGCCGAAGTCCGCGCACACCAGCACCAGGCCGAGGGTCACCAGCCTGAGCAGGTGGCAACCGATCAGCAGCGGGCGCACCGCGAACCGTCCGGCCAGGCGCCCGGCCAGGGGCGAGCCCGCGATGCCCGCCACCCCGGCCGTGCCCAGCAGCACGCCGATCTGCTGGGCGCTCAGCTGGGTCACGAAGGTGAGGTAGAGGACCGAGGAGGCGGCCCACAGCCCCGAGCCGGTGCGGTCCACGGCCAGGGCGAGCAGCATGATCCGCGCGTTGCGGCCGCCCGGCGGATTGCGCAACTGGGCCAGCAGGCCCGGCCCGCCGCCCCCACCCTTCTTCCCGCCCCGACCGCCGTCCCCACCGCGCCGCATCGCGCGCCCCCTCGCCCTGCTCGACACCGCCCGGCACCGGAAACCTCGGACACCGGGGAACAAGAGGGAAGCCTGCCCGCCAAACATTCTCGATGTCAAGATACTTGATCACGAGATACTGTCCGCACCACACCTCACCACTCCGCACCGCACCGCACCGCACCGGTCCGCGCTGCCCGCATCCGCTCCGCACCGCCCGCATCCGCACCGGCCGCCCGTCCCGGTGCGCTTCACGAGCGGGGGCGTCACAGTGGAAGAAGACCTCGGGCGGGATCGCCGACGAGGAGGTGTCCGGATGGACATGACCCGTGACAACGACGGCCGCCCCCGGGTCCGGCCCGACGGATGGCCCGGCGGGGCGGGGCGGGCGGGCCCGGCACCCTGCTTCGTCGTGCAGATCCACCAGGCCCGGCGCATGCACTTCGACTTCCGGCTGGAGGTCGACGGCGTGCTGAAGTCGTGGGCGGTGCCGCGCGGCCCCTCGGAGGACCCGCGCGAGCGGCGACTGGCCGTCCCGACGGAGGACCACCCGCTGGAGTACCGCACCTTCGAGGGCGTCATCGCGAAGGGCGAGCACGGCGGCGGCACGGTGATCGTCTGGGACCAGGGCACCTACCGGCCGCTCAGCCACGACCGCCGGGGCGCGCCGGTGCCGTTCGCACAATCCCTGGAGGACGGGCACGCGACGTTCTGGCTCGACGGGACCAGGCTGCACGGCGAGTTCGCCCTCACCCGCTTCAAGGGGGGCGCCGCGGAGAACGTCCCCGGCGGGGAGGTGTGGCTGCTGATCAAGGCCAGGGACAACCGGGCCACCCACGACGGGCCCGACGCCCCGGACCCGTACCGGGCGCGCTCGGCCCGCACCGGGCGCACGCTGGCGCAGGTCGCGGCAGAGGAGGGCTCCGGAGGCTGAGCCCCTGGCAGCCGGCCGGAGCACCCGGGCCGCCGACAGCCGACCGGGACTCCCCGATCCCGAGAAATTAGGTTAGCCTCACCTGAATTGATTCTCGGGTGCGGGGAGGGACTGCGGTGGGTCACGGCTGGGAGGGCGTCGTCCTCAAGCTCATGCGGGGACGGGACTTCACATTCACCGTGACCGGCGCGGAACAGGTCACCGAGGACTTCCGCCGGGTCCACCTCACCGACGGCGGGCTGCTCGCCGCGACCGGTGGCGCCCATCCGACGATGTGGGTCAGGGTCTGGTTCGAGCAGGGCGGCAAGCCGCACCAGCGCGCCTACACCCTGGTCGACCCGGACCCGGACGCCGGTACGTTCAGCCTGGAGTTCGCCCTGCACGAGGGGACCGCGAGCGACTGGGCCCGCGCGGCGAAGCCGGGCGACACGATCGACGCCACGCTCCAGGGCACCGGCTTCGCCCCGCCCGAGCCCCGGCCGGCCCGGCTCTTCGTGGTCGGCGACCCGGCCTCGCTGCCCGCGGTCAACTCCCTGCTGGACGCGTTCCCGGGGACCCCGGCCACCCTGTGGTTCGAGACGACGCACGACTCGGACGAACGGCTGCCGCTCCGGCTGGACCCGGACCACCACACCCTGCACCGGATACCGCGCCGCGACCGGGGCGCCGGGCTGGTCGCCGAGGTGAAGTCGGCCCTGCCCCGGCTGCTGGGGGCCGACGCCTCCGACGCGTACGTCTGGATCGCCTGCGACACGGCGACCACCCGGGCCCTGTCCTCGTACGCGCGCAAGGAACTGTCCGTGCCCAAGGAGCGGGTGAACGCCCTGGGCTACTGGCGCGCCACCGGCTGAACGCCCACCGGGGCCCGCCCGGGGGCGCCCCGGGCGGCCCTCAGTCCTCGACGACCAGCGCCGGGGTCTCCTTGGTCAGGATCTCGCCGCGGAAGAACGCCGGGCTGCGGCGCTGCATCACCAGCATCAGCACCACGCCGAGCAGCAGCAGCCCGACGCCGATCACGAACACCGAGCCGACCCCGAGGACCGACGAGCCGGAGCCGTAGGCCGGGTCCCACATGTCGTAGAGGGTCTTGCCGAAGACCGCGGTGAGCAGGAGGCCGCCGACGACCGGGAAGAGGCCCTTGAAGGCCAGGTCGCGGAAGGAGCGGGTCAGGTCGGCGCGGAAGTACCAGGCGCAGGCGAAGGCCGTCAGCGCGTAGTAGAAGCAGATCATGAGGCCGAGCGCGTAGATCGTGTCGACCAGGACATGCTCGCTGACCAGGGTCATCACCGTGTAGAAGACACCGGTGGCGACGCCCGCCATCACGGTGGCCCGGCCCGGGGTCCTGAAGCGCGGGTGGACCCGGGCGTACGAGGCGGGCAGGGCCTCGTACGAGGACATCGCGAGCACCGTGCGGGCCACCGGGATGAAGGTGGTCTGCAGGCTGGCGGCGGCCGAGGCGAGGACCGCCACGAAGAGCAGGATGCCGAGGCCGGGGCCCATGACCGGGCCGGCGAGCGCGGCGAAGACGTTGTCGGAGGTCTCGGGGTTGGCCAGGCCGAGCCCCGAGTCGCCGGAGCCGACGGCCATCTGGGCGGCCACGCCGGTCGCCAGGTAGGAGCCGACGAGCACGACCATCGCGATGAGGGCGGCCCGGCCGGGGGTCTTCTCGCTGCCGACGGTCTCCTCGTTGGCGGTCAGACAGGCGTCCCAGCCCCAGAACATGAAGATCGACAGCGACAGGCCGGCGGTGAACGCCGCGAACGACTGCACCGCGAACGGGTTCAGCCAGGACCAGGAGAAGTCCAGGGACGAGGCGAACTCCCCGCTGCCCGCCTTCTGCACGGCCATCGCCACGAAGACCGCGAGGACCACGAGCTGGAGGCCCACCAGCGCGTACTGGACGCCCTTGGTGGCCGTCATCCCCCGGTAGCTGATCGCCGTGGCGATCGCGATCAGGGCCAGACAGGTCAGGATGTGGACGGGTTTGCTGTCGTCCAGGGCGGCGATCGACTCGCTGCCGGTGATCTCGCCCGCCAGCAGCCAGAAGTACGAGGTGGCCACGCCCGCCAGGTTCGACAGGACGATGATCGTCGCGATGACCAGGCCCCAGCCGCACATCCAGCCGACGTGCGGGCCGAACGCCTTCACCGTCCAGGTGAAGGAGGTGCCGCAGTCCGGCACGGCCTTGTTGAGCTCGCGGTACGCGAAGGCGACGAGCAGCATCGGCAGGAATCCGGCCAGGAAGACGGCGGGCATCTGCACGCCGACCTCCCCCGCCGTGGAGCCGAGGGTGGAGGTGAGGCAGTAGACGGGGGCGACGGTGGAGACGCCGATGACGGCGCTGCCCATCAGGCCGACGGAGTTCCCGCCGAGTCCCTTGCCGCGCACCCCGCCGTCGGCCGGAGCGGCGCCCGGTGCTGTGTCCCCGGCCCGCGGCCGCACGTCCAGCTGAGTCATGAAAAGGACGATAAACGCTGCGATTTCCACATCCGGAGGGTGAGACTCCACCGTCTCACCCTTGAATTCCAGGCAACAATACGGAAGAACCTTGATTAATTGAAGGCTATCCGCGAAAGCCACCTTCCGATACGAGGTCGAGGCTCGATCGCAGCACCGTACGGGAACCGCAGCAGTGCCCGTTTTGGGAGGTTTCAAAATTTCCCGTGGGTGTCCGCTCAGCGGACACCCACGGGTCGTCGGCCCCCTGCGGGCCGGTGGCTTCCCACGGGTCGTTCCGGTTCAGCCGGGCCAGACGATCGACTGGAGTTCGCCGTACGCGTGCAGGGCGTACGAGCCGACGTCGCGGCCCACTCCGCTCTTCTTGAACCCGCCGAACGGCGCCTCCATGTTCCGGCCGACGGTGTTCACCCCGACCCCGCCCGCGCACAGCCGCCGGGCGATCCCGAAGGCGCGCGCCACGTCCCCGGACCAGACGTAGTCGATCAGTCCGTAGTCGCTGTCGTTGGCGAGCGCGATGCCCTCCTCCTCGTCGTCGAAGGGGACGACCACGACGACCGGGCCGAAGATCTCCTCGCGGGCGACGCGCATGTCGTTGGTGCAGTCGGCGAGGAGGGTCGGGGCGACGTAGAAGCCCCGGTCGAACCCGGCCGGGCGGGCGCCGCCCGCGACGACCCGCGCGCCCTCCTTCCGGCCGAGTTCGACGTACGCCTCGACGCGGTCGCGGTGGGCGGCGGAGATGACCGGCCCGACGACCGTGCCCCGGGCCGCCGGGTCGCCCACCTTCAGGTGGTTCGCGTACGCGGCGAGCTTCCCGACCAGTTCGTCGTGGACGCCGCGCTGGACCAGGACCCGGGTCGGGGCGGTGCAGATCTGGCCGCTGTAGAAGGAGAACGTGGTGCCGATGCCCGCCACCGCCGAGTCGAGGTCGGCGTCGTCGAGGACGACCGCGGCGCCCTTGCCGCCCAGCTCCATCAGCTGCCGCTTCATCCCGCGCCCGCACACCTCGCCGATGCGCTGCCCGACGGCGGTGGACCCGGTGAAGCTGACCATGTCGACGTCCTCGCAGTCGACGGCCGCCTCGCCCGCCTCGGGGCCCGAGCCGGTGACGACGTTGACGACCCCGGCCGGGACGCCCGCCTCCTGGAGCGCCTCGGCCATCCGGTAGACGGAGAGCGGGTCCTGCGGCGCGGGCTTCACGACGACGGTGTTGCCCATGGCGAGCGCGGGCGCGATCTTGCCCGCCGGGTTGGCCCACGGGTTGTTGTACGAGGTGATGCAGGTGACGACGCCGACGGGGCGGCGCACGGCGAGGGCCCCGAAGACGCCCGCCCGGCCCATCGGCCCCGCCGCGTTGATCTGCGGTGCGATCGGTTCCTCGACGGGTTCCAGGGCGCCCCTGGCGTACCGGCGGAAGCGGGCGGCGCCCACGGCCACCTGCATGCCCCTGGCCGTCGCCGTGGTGGCGCCGCTCTCCGCGCGGGCGAGGTCGGCACTGGCGACCAGGTCGCGCTGCATCAGGTCGGCGGCCCGGTCGAGGATCGCGGCCCGCTCCTCGGGGCGGGTGCGGGACCAGGTGGTGAACGCCTCGCGGGCGGCGGCCGCCGCCGCGTGCACCTGTTCCCGGCTCGCCTCCGGGGCGAGGCCGACGACCTCCTCGGTCGCCGGGTCGATCACCTCGTAGTGGCCGTGGTCCGGCTCGGTCCACCGGCCGCCGATGAGCAGTTTCCGATCTCCGTTCATACGGTGCTCACCGTCCGGGTGTCGCGGCCGGAGCGGAGCACCGTGCCGGGGACCGCGCCGGTCACCTTGTCGTCGCGCAGGGTCTCCACCCCGTTGACCCGGACCGAGACGATGCCGATGGCCCGGGAGTCCAGGCGCGGGCTGTCGCCGGGCAGGTCGTGCACCAGGGTGGCGGGCCCGGCGTCCACCCGCTCGGGGTCGAAGAGGACGAGGTCGGCGTGGAAGCCCTCCTCGATCCGGCCCCGCTCGCGGAGCCCGAAGAGCCGGGCGGGGTCGTCGGTGAGCATCTTCACCGCCTTCTCCAGGGGGACGAGCCTGCGCCCGCGCAGGCAGTCGCCCAGGAACCGGGTGGTGTACGGGGCGCCGCACATCCGGTCCAGGTGCGCGCCCGCGTCGGAGCCGCCGAGCATGACGTCCTCGTGCTCCCAGGTCTCGCGGCGCAGCGCCCAGGAGGCGGGGTCGTTGTCGGTGGGCATCGGCCACAGCACCGTGCGCAGATCGTCGGCGGCGCAGATCTCGACGAGGCAGTGGAAGGGGTCCTGGCCTCGCTCGGCGGCGACGTCGCGCACCACGCGGCCGGTCAGCCCCTCGTTGGCCGCGCTGTAGGTGTCGCCGATGACGTAGCGGGCGAAGTCGGCGAGGCGGCGGAAGACCCCGGCCTCCTTGCTGTCGGCGCGGCGGAGCATCTCGGCGCGGGTGTCGGCGTCGCGGAGCCGTTCGATGCGCTCGGGGACGGGCAGCGCGAGGATGTCGCCCCAGCCGGGGATGAGGTTGAGGGCGCAGAAGGTGCCGAGCGACATGTTCATGGGGGTGAGGATCGGCATGGTCAGCGCGACGATCCGGCCCCCGGCGCGGCGGGCCCGTTCGCTGGGCACGAGCTGGCGCGGCACGCGTTCGGGGACGGCGGCGTCGATGGTGAGGACGTTCCAGTTCAGCGGGCGCCCGGCGGTGGCGGTCATGTCGACGAGGAGGTCGATCTCCTCGTCGGAGAACTGGTCCAGGCAGCCGGCGACGATCGCTTCGAGCTGGGTTCCCTCGTGCTCGCCGACGGCCCGGGAGAGGGCGAGGAGCTCCTCGGGCAGCGCGTCCCGGGAGGCGACGGGCCGGCCGTCCCCGTCGGAGTGGGTGGCGGACTGGGTGGTGGACAGCCCCCAGGCCCCGGCGTCCATCGCGTCGTGCAGCAGCGCGAGCATCACGTCGAGCTGGGCCGGGGTGGGCTGCCCGCCGGTCGCGTCGGCGCCCATGACGTACCTGCGCAGCGCGCAGTGCCCGACCATGAACCCGGCGTTGACGGCGATGCGCCCTTCGAGGGCGTCCAGGTACTCGCGGAAGCCCGACCAGGTCCAGTCGACCCCCTCCTCCAGGGCCTTGAGCGCCATCCCCTCCACCCGCGCCATCATGCGGCGGGTGTAGTCGGCGTCCTCGGGGCGGTCCGGGTGGAGCGGGGCGAGGGTGAATCCGCAGTTCCCCCCGGCGACGGTGGTGACGCCGTGGTTCATGGAGGGCGTGGCGTACGGGTCCCAGAAGAGCTGGGCGTCGTAGTGGGTGTGCGGGTCGACGAAGCCGGGCGCGAGGACGAGCCCGGTGGCGTCCTCGGTGGTGACGGCCTGCTCGGTGAGCGTGCCCGGTTCGGCGACGACGGCGATGCGGCCGTCGCGGATGCCGACGTCGGCGGTGTACGAGGGTCCGCCGGTGCCGTCCACGACGGTGGCTCCGCGGATGAGGTGGTCGAGCATGACGGGGTTCCCTTCTGTGGTGTGTGCGGGGTCCGGCCCCTCCGGCGACCGGGGAGCGGGGTCCGGGGCGGAGCCCCGGTCACGGGAAGGGGAGGGCGGGGGAACAGGCCCGCCGCAGGTGCACCGCCCCGCCCGCACCACCCGCGCCCCCGCCTCCTACGCGGCGTTCCGGAAGCGGGACGTCCGGTGCACCGGATCCGTGTCGATCGCCGGAATCACGTGCTCGCCGATCAGCCGGATCGAGTTCAGCGTGTCCTCGCGGCCGATCCCGATCGGCAGTCCGAAGCTCAGCTGGTCCGCCCCCGCCCGCTCCCACCGCCTGCACTGGCGCAGGACCTCGTCCGGGTCCCCGCAGATCATCAGCTCCTCCGCGATCAGCAGCTCGATGATCTCCTCGGTGTACTCCGGCAGCAGCTCGGGCCACTCCGGTATGCCCTCGGGCCGGGGGAACGTGTCGTGGTAGCGGAACAGCAGCGACTGGAGGTAGTTCAGCCCGCCGCCCACCGCGATCTCGACGGCCTTGGCGTGGGTCTCGGCGCAGATGGCCGTGGAGGTGACCATGACGTTGTCGTTGACGAAGTCGCCGACGGGCTCGGCCTCCTTGACCGCGGACTTGTACGAGTCGACGACCCACTCCATGTCGGAGACCTTCTGCACGCTGAAGCCCAGCACGCCGAGCCCCTTCCGCCCCGCCATGGCGTACGAGGACGGCGACCCGGCGGCGTACCACATCGCCGGGTGCGACTTCCCGTACGGCTTGGGCAGGACCTTGCGCGGCGGTAGCGACCAGTGCTTGCCCTGGAAGCCCACGTACTCGTCCTGGAGCCACATCTTGGGGAACTCCGCGATGGTCTCCTCCCAGAGCTCCTTGGTGTGGTTCATGTCGGTGATGCCCGGCATGAACCCGAGGATCTCGTGGCTGCCGGCCCCGCGCCCGGAGCCGAACTCGAAGCGCCCCTCGGAGAGGTGGTCGAGCATGGCGACCTTCTCGGCCACCTTCACCGGGTGGTTGACGGGGGCCAGCGGGTTGAAGATGCCCGAGCCGAGGTGGATGCGGTCGGTGGCGTGGGCGAGGTAGCCCAGGTACACGTCGTTGGCCGAGATGTGCGAGTACTCCTCCAGGAAGTGGTGCTCGGAGGCCCAGGCGTACTTGAAGCCGGACTTGTCCGCCTGGATGACGTACTCGGTCTCCTCGATCAGCGCCTTGTGCTCCGCCTCCGGGTCGACCCTGGCCCGTGCGGCAGGCACGTACCCCTGTACAAAGAGTCCGAATTCCAAGGGAGTTCACCGTCCTCAATCGTTTCTGACACATCGTCAGATCGTGATGCGTCCGACTGTTCCACCGGCACCCGGACCCGTCAATAGCTGACGCATCGTCAGAAGAATCGGGGGGAGCCCGGCGCGGCCCGCTCAGAACAGGCTGACGCCCGCCAGCCATCCGCCGTCGATGACGAACGGCTGCCCGGTGATGTACGAGGAGTCCTCCGAGGTCAGGAACAGCGCCAGCGCGGCCACCTCCTCCGGCTGCCCGATCCGCCCCAGCGGCACGAGCTTGCGGTACAGCTCCGCCACCGCCTCCCCGGCCTCCTCCGGGTCGGCGGACGGGTCCAGCGCCGCCGGGTTGGTCATCGCGGTGTCCACCGCCCCGGGGCAGAGCGCGTTGACCCGTATGCCCTTCGCGGCCAGCTCCACCGCCGCCACCCGGGTCAGCCCGATCACCGCGTGCTTGGTCGCGGCGTACGCGCCCACGAACGCCATGCCCGTGAGTCCCGTGTACGAGGCGGTGTTCACGATCGTCCCGCCGCCCGCGGCCTCGATCTCCGGCGCGACGTTCCTGATCCCGAGGAACGCCCCCACCTGGTTGACCCGCACCACCTGCTGGAACTCCTCCAGCGGGGTGGCCACCAGCTCGTTGAACCGGAGTATGCCCGCGTTGTTGACCAGCCCGTCGACCTTCCCGTACGCGTCCTTCGCGGCGGCCACCGCGGCCCGCCAGTCCTCCTCCTCACCCACATCCAGGTGGACGAATCGGGCGGCGTCCTTCCCCAGCCCGCCCCGCAACTCCTCGGCCAGCGCCTCGCCCTGCTCGTCGAGCACGTCGGCGATCACCACCCGCGCACCCTCCGCGGCGAACAGCCGCGCCTCCTGCTCGCCCTGCCCGCGCGCCGCGCCGCTGATCAGTACGACCCGTCCGTCCAGCTTGCCCATGACCTGACTCCTACCTGTCGAGATGAGGGGCGACCCCGGCGGCGAACGCCGCCATCTGGTCGGTCAGTTCGGTACGGCTCCGGCTGCGGAACCGCACCTGGATCTGGTGGACGCCCATGTCCGCGTACGCGCGCAGCGACTCGGCGACGGCCTCCGGCTCCCCGATGAGGGTGCGCCGCCCGACGGGCCAGTCCGGCTCACCGATGTACAGCGGCTCGGTGATCGCACCGACGACGATCGGCTCCTCGATCCCGGCCTCCTCCCGCAGCCGCCGCAGCCGGGCGATCTGCGCGGGCAGCTTCTCCCGCGGGTCGCCCTGGGGCAGCCAGCCGTCCCCCCGCACCGCCGCCCGGCGCACCGCGGCCGGCGAGGAGCCGCCCACCCAGACCGGCACCCGCTCCCGGGCCGGACGCGGCAGCTGCCCGAGCCCGGAGAAGGAGAACCGCTTCCCCTCGAACTCCGGGTACTCCTCGGGGCCGAGCGCCGCCCGCAGCGCGTCGATGGTCTCGTCGAGCACGCCGCCGCGCCCGTCGAAGTCGGCCCCGAGCGCCTCGAACTCCTCCGGCACGTGCCCGGCCCCGACCCCGAGGACCAGCCGCCCGCCGCTGAGGTGGTCGAGGGTGGCGTACTGCTTCGCGGTGGCCAGCGGGTGACGCAGCCCGACGACCGCGACATGGCTCATCAGCAGGACCCGCTCCGTGATCCCGGCGAGAAAGGCGAGCGTGGCCACCGGGTCGTACCAGACGGTGCCCATGACCCCGGCGAGCCGCCGCGGGATCGCGACGTGGTCGCAGCTCGCCAGATAGGCGAAGCCGGTGCGGTCGGCGGTGCGGGCGACGGCGGCGAGGTCCTCGGGCCCGGCCCCGGCCTCCCACCCCTCGGCGTAGATGGTGCTCTGCGACTGGACCGGCAGCTGCATCCCGTACGACAGCGGCCCGGTGAGCGGTATCGGCACCGGACGGCCTCCTCCCCGATCGGATCTGACGCATCGTCACTTCAAGGCGCGGGGCCATCGTCGTACCTGACGCTGCATCAGACAAGGGGTGGGGCGAGGGACCTCGGACCGGGGCGGGTGCGGGGACTCGGGGCGGGACAGGCATGACACCCCGACGCGGCGCGGCACGATCCGACACCCCGGCGCCCGGCGCCCCGGCGTCTTGGCAGACCCGCGGCCCGCACGGTCAAGGGCGCCCCTTCGGTCGACCACCCCGGCGGAACAGGACATACCGCATGATGACCGTCAACGCACGCGATACCGACTGATAGGCATACGCCAGCCGTACTGATCCCGCCGGTGCGCGCGGCCCGTCGGGAGCGCACGCACCGGCCCACCGGAACGAGGTATGCCCGTGAGATCGCTCCGCCGCGTCATCGGATGGTCCGCCACCGCCCTGGCCACCGCGCTCGCCCTCACCACGCTCGGCGGCACGGCCGCCGCGGCACCGGCCGCGACGGCCGTCGGCCCCGTCAAGCTCTACGTCAAGGGGTTCGGCAGCGGTCCGTTGAACGTCGCCGAGCAGTCCGCCCGGGAGACCGGCCTCGACGCCGCGGTGGCCCGGGGCTTCGCCCGCTCCGACTGCCGGGTGAGCGCCGGCCCCACCGTCGTCAACTCCCTCCCGAACGGCTGGGTGCAGGTCCACATCGAGTACCTGTGCACCGGCGAGCCGGTCGTGGGCTCCCCGACCTTCGTGCTCAACCGCTACCACAAGAGCTCCGACACCCTGAGCACCCCGTGGGACGCCCCCGTCGGCTACGACCTGCAGGGCCCCCTGGGCACCCTGTACACCGCACCGAACCCGGACACCCAGCCCCTCTACCTCTGCCAGGTGCGCGGCGACCACTTCGCCACCACCGACGTCGGCTGCGAGGGCCAGACGTACGTGACACGCCTCGGCTGGCTGTACGGCGCACCGCCCGCCGGGACGCCGAGCCTGCCGCTGCTGCGCTGCCTGCGCAAGGAGAACCGGCAGATCTTCGAGTCCCACCAGACCGACTGCGAGGGCCAGATCCACGGCGGCACGCTCGGCTACGTCCTGCCCTGACCACCCTGACCACCCCCGGCACCCCGGCGTCGGCCGGGGTGCCAGGGGTGCTGTTTCACCCGGCGCGGCTCCGGCCGGGGTCGTGGTCGGCGTCGCCCTCGTAGTCGTCCCCTCCGGTCGCCGCGCTCCCGGACCCTGCGGGGCCTCCGTGGGCCGGGGCGGGGGCCGGTGCGGAGGCCGGTGCGGAGGCGGGGGCCGGTGCGGAGGCGGGGGCCGGGGTCGGGGCGGCTCCGCTGCCGGCTCCGGCCCCGTCGCCGCCCCAGGGCTCCTCGTCCTCCTCCTCGTCCTCGTCGGACTGTTCGTCGGGGGCGGCCTGGACGCCCACGCCCTGCGAGGACGACACGTTCTGGTCGATCGCGCCTCCGCCGCCGTCGTGGTCGCTGCCCGCCGTCCCCTTGCTGAGGGGGCCCAGCACGTTCAGCGTCCGGTCCACCTCCAGCCAGGAGTCGGCGTTGGAGTTGTCGATGGTGATCAGCGACGGTCCGTGATGCGTCTCCATGCCGCCGTCGGGGGCGTCGGCCCAGGCGGTGCCTGCGGCCAACTGGCCCTGGCAGAGCGCCCCGAGCGCGATCGCCAGGGCGGCACGCGCCCCGGACGAGGTGAATCCCATGCGGTGTTCCTCTTCCCGGCCGCGCGGTCCCGGACCGGGCGCGGCCCGCTTCGCGTGATTCGTACGGTCGTGATGGTTCGAGCGGTCGTGATGGTTCGAGCGGTCCGCACCAGCCGCGCGACCCGTGCGGTGTGCACGGGCCGCGCGGGCCGGGGCCGCGGTGGAGCGTGGGGGTCCACCACCGAGGCCCCGGTGTGCGGGCGGAACGGTCAGGAGCCCATGGCCGGAACGCCGCGCGAGTGCGCGGCCGCCCGCTCCCGGTCCGGCGCCGGCGTCTTCCCCGTCGTCGGCGTCGTCCGTGCCATGCGTGTCATGCGGACACGGACTCGCGGACCGGGTGGTGCCTGCTGATGTTCTTCTCCAGCAGCTCCGTCGAACGCTGCACCCCGATCCCCTCGGCGGGCACGAACTCGGGAAGCCGTCCGTCGGCCTCCTTGAGGTCCGTCAGCGCGGAGTCGATCGCGGCGTGCGCGGCGAAGAGGCACGGGGTGCTATAGATGGCCACCTGGCACTCCAGGTCCGTCAGCTCGGAGAGCGAGAGCCGGGGGGACTTTCCGCCCGCGATCTGGTTGAAGAGCAGCGGCTTGTCACCGACCACCTTCCGGATGCGCTTGATCCACTCGACGCTGCGCACACCGTCGACCAGGACGACGTCGGCGTCCGTCCCGGCCAACGCCTCCGCCCGGCGCAGGATGTCGTCCTCCTCCGTGGCGTCCGTGCGGGCGACGACCACCAGGTCGTTCCTGCTCTCCAGGACGAGGTTGAGCTTCTCCAGGTACTCCTCCAGGGGGAGCACCTGCTTGCCGTCCGCGTGTCCGCACCGGCGGGGGCGCTTCTGGTCCTCCAGGATGACGCCGGAGGCGCCGATCCGCTCCAGCCGCTGCACCACGTGGCAGGCGACCTCGGGGTCGACGTAGCCGTCGTCGATGTCCACCAGCAGGTGGTGGGAGGGGAAGGCCAGCCGCAGCCGCTCCACGAAGGCCACCATGTCCGGCCAGGCGATGAAGCCGATGTCGGGGAGCCCGTAGTGGGAGGCGGCGAAGCCGAAGCCGGACACGAAGAATCCGTCGTAGTGCCGGGCCACGACGGAGGCCGAGTACATGTCGTAGATACCGATGAGGGGCGTCGTTCCCGGCGAGCGGACTTCTTCCCTCAACGCACTTCCATAACGCACAGCGTCTCCTGTTCATCGGGTCGGGTCGTCGATTCGCGAACCGGCGCCCGGCACATCGGTGACATGCCGGACCGACGGTTCGGATCTCCGGTGATTTCGTTGGGTGGAACGGGTGTTGCGCAACGGCGTCCCGCACGGTGCGGACCCCGACGGCATCGGGTCATGGAGCCGCCGCGGCACGGAAGCGTGCGTCGGAGGCCCACGGATGTCGATGGTTCGGCGGTTCAGCGGTTCACTGATGCGGCGGGCACGGGAACACCGCACCCGCCCCTGCCACGCGGAGGGGCTGGCAGTGCCCACCCCGCACGGGACGCAAAAGGTCTGCCCTCTTTGCGAAGACGCGTATACCTATACAGACATGACCGTCTCTTTACTCCAGGACACGCCGCGCCTGACCTTGTGTACGACACGTCACGGGTACCCGTCGGCAACGGGGTTGACGACACCGCGGAAGCGGGAACGTTTCGCTCCCGCGACGCCGGGAAACCATCTGCGCGAAATTCGTTGAATCCCTTGCCCAGTAACGGAGTTGGGCACCATCCGGTCCGGTTCGGTCGCAGATCATCCGAACTGGTCGAGAAGGCACTCCACGTAGTTCTCCAGACGTTCCGTGAGCAGTCCGGGCGTCAGATCGGCCCGCCCCAGCTCCCGCCACGGGGTCGCCACCTTCTCGGCTTCGGGTGCATGGGCGAGCGCGTCCAGCAGCCGCCAGTACAGATGGTCCGCCCCGCTCGCGACCGGCCGGCCGCCCGCCGCGGCGTACCGTCCGGCGAAGTCCGTCCCGGCCGGGACCCCGTGCAGCAGCGCCAGCGCGGTCGAACAGTGTGCGACGTCCAGATCGGCCGGGCCCCAGGAGGTCTCGACCCAGTCGACCACCCCGCTGATCCGCGTCCCGGGCCCCTGTCCGGTGAAGAGGACATTGCCCGGGTGGAAGTCCCGGTGCAGGAAACACGGCTCGTACGCGGGAGGTTCACGCCGGATCGCCTCGATCGCACGCCGCCACAGCAACGGCCGGCCGGTGTCCTCGGGGACCCGCACCCGGTCCGGCGCAGTCCACGCCTCGTAGTCGCGCGGGCGGGTCCGGTCCGTGACCTCGACCCGGTGCACGGCGGCCAGCTGCCCCGCCAGCAGCCCGGCGCGCTCCGCCGCCCCGGCGCCGTCGACCCGCACCTCGCCGGGCAGCAGGGTCATCAGCAGCGAGGGGTGGTCGCAGTGTTCGCCCATCGCGTCGACGGCCACCGGCCGCGCCGCCGGTACGCCGGTGCCCTCCAGCAGCCGCAGGACGTCCGCCTCCCGGGTGAGCAACCCCGGCGCATGGCGCACGTAGAAGGGCTTGACGAAGGAGCGCAGCACCAGCGAACGGTCGCCCCGCGGACCGGAGACGTCCAGTCGGCGCATCCAGGAGGTCCAGCCGCCGCGCAGCCGCCGCACGCCCTCGATCCGCTCCCCCGGCGCGAGCTGCTTCCCGACCCACGCGCGTGTCGCCCGGTCGGGCCAGTCGTCCGCCGTTTCACCCATACGGGGAGCGTACCGAGAGGGGCGGTGCGGAGCGGGGCGTACGCCCGTTCCCGCACCGCCCCCTCGGCCCTTCGGAACATCAGCAGTCGGGAATGACCGTCCCGTTGTTGTCACGGGCCTCGTCGTTGCCCCAGCGGGACAGGTAGTACGCCGAGACGTACGCGCCGCGCCCGTTCTTGCCCGCGTGGACGACGTCCAGGTCGGTCTTCAGCCACCAGTGGTTGTAGCTGGAGCCGGAGCCGACCTGGGCGCCCCACACCTTGCAGTAGACGTAGTTCGTACCGGCGTTCAGCACGCCCTGCGCGTCGCCCGTGTTCGGTCCCGCGTAGCCGGTGGCGTTGGCGAAGGTGTCGACCCAGTACTTGCCGGTGCCACCGCCTCCGCAACCGTTGTCGCTGGTCAGGTACTTGCTGTAGTACGAGCCGGGGTACGGGGCGAGCGACTGGCCGTTGATCGCGATGGTCTGGCCCACGCCGTTGTACAGCTGCTCGTAGTGGATGTGGGCGCCGCTGCTGTTGCCGGTGGATCCGGTGGTGCCGATCTGCTGCCCCTGCGCCACGGAGGCGCCGTCGCCGACCGAGTACGAGGAGAGGTGGAAGTAGTAGGTCTGCCAGCCGCCGCCGTGGTCGATGACGATGTAGTTGCCCGCGCCGCTGGGCTGGGAGTAGCGGTGCGCGGTCCCGCCGGACGAGGCGAGGACGGGGGTGCCGGCGGTGGAGCCGCCGTCGGTGCGGACGAAGTCCAGGGCCGATCGGACCTCCGCCGAGTGGTGGCTGTAGGTCCAGGTCTGGCCGCAGGGGAACGGTGCCTTGAAGTTGGGGGCCGCGGCCGCGGGAGTGGCGGTCAGCAGGCCCGCGACCAGGGCCATCAGGCCCAGCAGGGCGATACGTATCGGGCGCATGCGCATGCGCGGTCAT
Organism: Streptomyces sp. NPDC006435; assembly: GCF_040612315.1. Classification (NCBI taxonomy): domain Bacteria; kingdom Bacillati; phylum Actinomycetota; class Actinomycetes; order Kitasatosporales; family Streptomycetaceae; genus Streptomyces; species Streptomyces sp. NPDC006435. The sequence continues at coordinate 89,418 of NZ_JBEXPY010000031.1, read as the reverse complement.
CCTCCTGGTCGGGGTCGGGTCGTGGGGGGTGGGCAGCACTGCGGGTGGAACGGACGCAAGCGTGCCGGACCCACCGCCCCGGCAGTAGACCCACCGGGCCCAATCGGTGGGCCCAAAGCGGGCCCGCGGCAATGGAGTTGCCTGTTCAACGACCTCCGCCGGGCCCACCGGCGGCGGCCGGGCCGCTCCCGGTGGGGCGCCGTCGCTCCCGGCGCAACGCCGTCACTTCCGGTACAGCGCCGTCACTTCCGGTACAGCGCCTCGATCTCCGCTGCGAAGTCCCGCGCGATCGCGTCGCGCTTCAGCTTCAGCGAGGGCGTCAGATGGCCGCCCTCCTCGGTGAAGTCCACGGGCAGGACGGTGAACTCGCGGATCGACTCCGCCCGGGAGACCAGCCGGTTGGCCTCGTCGACCGCGCGCCGCAGGGCCGTGCGCAGCTCCTCGTCCTCGACCAGTTCCCGGATCGGCACGTCCTGCTTCTTCTTCATCTGCCGCCAGTGGGCGAGCCCGTCCGGCTCCAGGGTGATCAGCGCGGTGACGAACGGACGGTTGTCGCCGACCACCATGCACTGGCCGACCAGCGGGTGGGCGCGCAGCCAGTCCTCCAGCGGGGCCGGGGCGACGTTCTTGCCGCCGGAGGTGATGATGATGTCCTTCTTGCGGCCGGTGATCGTGAGGTAGCCGTCGTCGTCGAGCGCGCCCAGGTCACCGGTGGCGAACCAGCCCCCGTCCGGCACGGGGACGGCCCGGCCGCTGTCGGCGTCCCAGTAGCCCTGGAAAACCTGGCCGCCGCCGATCAGCACCTCGCCGTCGTCCGCGATCCGTACGGCGGTGCCGGGCAGCGGCCAGCCGACGGTGCCCAGCCGCGGCCTGAGCGGCGGGGTGACGGTGGCGGCGGCGGTGGTCTCCGTCAGGCCGTAGCCCTCGAAGATCTCGATGCCCGCGCCCGCGTAGAACGCGGCGAGCCGGCGGCCCAGCGGGGAGCCGCCGCAGATCGCGTACCGGACGTGCCCGCCGAGCGCCGCCCGGATGCGGCGGTAGACCAGCGGGTCGTACAGCGCGCGGGCCGCTCTGAGGGCCGGTCCTGGGCCGGGGCCGGTGCCGTGCTCGGCGGCCTCCAGCGCCTGGCCGTAGCGCTGGGCGATCCGCGCGGCGCGGTCGAACGACGCGGCGCGGCCCATCTTCTCCGCGGTGGCCCGGCCCGTGTTGTACACCTTCTCCAGCACGTACGGGATGGCCAGCAGGAACGACGGCTTGAACCCCGCCAGGTCGGCGAGCAGGTCCTCGGTCCGGATCGACGGGGCGTGGCCCAGGCGGACCCGGGCCCGCAGGCAGCCGATCGCGACCATGCGCCCGAAGACGTGCGAGAGGGGCAGGAAGAGCAGGGTGGAGGCGGGGTACTTGCTGACCGACTTGAAGACCGGGTGGAGCAGCTCGATCGCGTTGTCGACCTCGGCGAAGAAGTTGCCGTGGCTCAGCACGCAGCCCTTCGGGCGTCCGGTGGTGCCGGAGGTGTAGATGAGGGTGGCGGGGGTCTCCGGTTCGAGCGTGCCGCGCCGGGCGGCCACCACCTCGTCGGGGACGTCCCGGCCCAGCCGCCGCAGCCGCCCGATCACCCCCGTGTCCAGCTGCCACAGATGGGCCAGGCCGCCGAGCTGCCTGCGCTCCTGGCTGACCAGCCGGCTCTGGTCCGCGGTCTCGACGGCGCACGCGACGGCGCCCGAGTCCTGGAGTATCCAGCGGACCTGGTGGGCGGAGGAGGTCGGATAGACGGGGACGGTGACGAGCCCGGCGGCCCAGGCGGCGAAGTCGAGCAGCGTCCACTCGTAGGTGGTACGGGCCATGATCGCGATCCGGTCGCCGGCTTCGAGGCCCTCCGCGACCAGGCCCTTCGCCAGGGACAGCACCTCCTCGGCGAACTCGGCGGCCGTCACGTCCTGCCAGCCGCCGTCCGGGAGCCTGCGGCTGAGGACGGCGTCGGCGGGGGCCTCGCGGGCGTTGTCGAACGGGATCTCGGCGAGCGAGCCGCGCCGGACGGGAGGGGCGGCGGGAGGGACGGAGACCTGCCGCACCGAACCGTCCGTGGCCCTGACCACGGTCGGCGCCACGAGGACGGGGGGCGCGGGGGCGTTGGGCGACGTGGGCATGTGCGGCTCCTCGACGTGGATTCGGCGGTGCCACCGGGTCCTCCCGGCGGACCGGCTGGAACTCTGGTGCCGGCCTGTGCGGTGCTCCGGCGGTCCGGCCGGAGCACCGGTGCCGGCCGGTACGACGTGCCGGCGGACCGGCTGAAGTCCCGGTGCCGCGCGGTACGACGTGCCGGGCCCGTCCTCACGGGCGTTCGAGGATGGCCGTGACCCCCTGTCCGCCCGCGGCGCAGATCGAGATCAGGCCCCGGGACGGGCCGTCGCGCTCCGCCAGGAGCTGCGCGAGGGTCGCCACGATCCGCGCGCCCGTCGCGGCGAACGGGTGGCCGGTGGCGAGCGACGACCCGGCGACGTTGAGCCGGTCCCGGTCCACGGGGGCCAGCCCCTGCTTCTCCCAGGCCGCGAGGGTGGCCAGCACCTGGGAGGCGAACGCCTCGTGGATCTCGAACAGGTCGAAGTCCTCGACGGTGAGCCCGGCCCGCTCCAGCATCCGCGGCACGGCGTGCGCGGGAGCCATCAGCAGCCCGTCCTCGCCGCCCGCGTGGTCACCGCCCACGTGGTCGACGGCGGCCGTCTCGTACCGGGAGAGGTAGGCGAGCGGTTCCAGGCCGTGCGCGCGGGCCCACTCCTCGCTCGCCAGCAGCACGGTCGCGGCGCCGTCCGTGAGCGGGGTCGAGTTGCCCGCCGTCATCGTCGCGTCGGGGTGGTCGGTGCCGAACACCGGCTTCAGCGCGGCGAGTTTCCCGACCGTGGAGCCGGGGCGCAGGTTCTGGTCACGGGTCAGGCCGCGGAACGGGACGACGAGGTCGTCCAGGAAGCCGCGCTCGTACGCCGCCGCCAGCCGTTGGTGGCTGGTGGCCGCCAGGAGGTCCTGGTCCTCGCGGGTGATGCCCCAGCGGCGGGCGGTGACCGCCGCGTGCTCGCCCATCGAGAGGCCGGTACGGGGTTCCGCGTTGCGCGGGACGTCCGGCACGAGGTGGCGGGGGCGCACCCCGGCGAGCGCCTTGAGCCGGGCACCCGTCGACTTCGCCCGCCGGGCGGCGAGCAGCAGCCCGCGCAGCTCGTCGTTGACGCCGAGGGGCGCGTCGCTCGCGGTGTCCGTGCCGCCCGCGATCGCCGAGTCGACGGCCCCCAGCATGATCTTGTTCGCGGCGGCGACGACGGCCTGGAGACCGGTGCCGCACGCCTGCTGGACGTCGTAGGCCGGAGTACGCGGGTCGAGCGCCGAGCCGAGCACGGTCTCCCGGGCCAGGTTGAAGTCGCGGCTGTGCTTGAGCACCGCCCCCGCGACGAACTCCCCGATCAACTCCCCCCGGAGCCCGAACCGTTCGACCAGTCCGTCCAGTGCGGCGGTGAGCAGCTGCTGGTTGGAGACCTCGGCGTACGGGCCGTCCGAGCGCGCGAACGGGATACGGCTGCCGCCGATGACCGCGACCCTGCGGGGCCGCGGGAGTTCGAGGGGGATCATCTCGACCAACTCCTGACTCCTGAGTAACCTTACTCTTTGGTAAATCTACGACCGAGCAGGGAGTCCGGACAATGGCTGACCGCTATCTGCACTTCACCGGCACAGCACCCGGCCGTTTCCTCACCCGTCGGCTCGGCCTCCCCCGGCCCGCCCCGCTGCGCCGCTGGTCGCCCGGAACACCGTCGCTGGACGGCCCGTTGCTGCACCTCACCGCCGGGGACTCCACGATCACGCGGGAACTCGGCACGCTCCTCGCGGCCACCGGCCTCGACGTCACCGACCGCGCCGAGCGCGCCGAACGGCCTGCGGGGATCGTGCTGGACGCCACGGCCGTGACCACCCCCGGCGGGCTCACCGCCGTCCACGCCGCGCTGCACCCGGTGATCCGCTCCCTCGCGCCGGGCGGGCGCGTCGTGGTGGTGGGGGTGCGGCCGTCGGCCGACGACCACCACCAGGCCGCCGCCCAGCAGGCGCTGGAGGGGTTCACGCGCTCACTGGGCAAGGAGGTCGGCCGGGGCTCCACCGTGCAGCTGCTCCGGATCGCCCCCGGCTCCGTCGCCCCGGCCGAGTCCACCCTGCGCTTCCTGCTCTCGCCCCGGTCCGCGTACCTCAGCGGCCAGGTGATCGAGCTGACCCCTGCCGCCCCCGGCCCCGTGGCCGACTGGGCGGCCCCGCTCGCCGGACGCACCGCACTGGTCACCGGCGCGGCCCGGGGCATCGGCGCCTCGGTCGCCGGGGTGCTGGCCCGGGACGGCGCCCGGGTGATCTGCCTGGACGTCCCGCAGGTACGGGACGAGCTGGCCCGTACCGCCGAGGAACTCGGCGCCACCGCGCTGCCGCTGGACATCACCGCGGACGACGCGGCGGACCGGATCGCCGCGGCGGTCCCCGACGGCCTGGACGTCCTCGTCCACAACGCGGGCATCACCCGCGACCGCCGGCTCGCCAACATGCCGGCCGAGCGCTGGACCTCGGTCGTCGACGTCAACCTCGACAGCGTGCTGCGCACCACGGACGCCCTGCTGAAGGCGGGCACCGTCAACCGCGGCGGCCGGATCGTCGCCACCGCCTCCATCGCGGGCATCGCGGGCAACAACGGCCAGACGAACTACGCCGCGAGCAAGGCCGGCATCATCGGCCTGGTCCGCGCGCTGGCCCCGCACGCCGCCGCCGACCACGGCGTCACGGTCAACGCGGTGGCCCCCGGCTTCATCGAGACGAAGATGACCGCGGCCGTCCCCCTCCTCATCCGGGAGGCCGGCCGCCGCATGAACTCCCTGGCGCAGGGCGGCCTCCCGGTCGACGTCGCCGAGACGACCGCCTGGTTCGCCCAGCCCGCCTCGACGGCCGTGAACGGCCAGGTCGTGCGCGTCTGCGGCCAGAGCCTGCTGGGGGCGTGACCCGTGCCGAACCCGAACACGGCCCTCGTACGGGGAGCCGTCACGTCCCCGTTCAAGAGGGCGGGCCGTCCCGGCGCGACCCTGCCCGCCGACCGGATCGTCCTCCCGGCCACGCCCGCCGACCCCGGACCGCTCGCCGCGTACCGCCGGATCTGCGGCTTCACCGACCCGGGCCCGCTGCCGCTCACCTACCCGCACGTCCTGGGCTTCCCGGCCGCCATGCGGCTGATGACCACCCGGAGGTTCCCGCTGCCGGTCGTCGGACTCGTCCACACCTGGATCGAGATCACCCACCACCGGCCGCCGCACCCCGCCGACCCGCTCGAACTCACGGTGTACGCCGATGAGTTGAACGCCCACCGGCGCGGCACCGAGGTCACGATGGTGACCGAGGCACGGCTGGCGGGCGAACTGGTCTGGGAGTCCCGCAGCGGCTACCTCTCCCGCCACCCGCCCCGCACCCCGACCACCGCCACCCCGCCCGGACCCGTCCCGACCACCGCGGCACCCGCCCCGGACGACACGCCCCCGCTCGTGCCACCGCCCCCGGAGCTCCCCGCCCTGGCCGAGTGGCGGCTCCCCGGCGACCTGGGACGGCGCTACGGCGCCGCGTCGGGCGACCGGAACCCCATCCACCTGTACCCGCTCACCGCCCGGCTCCTCGGCTTCCCCCGGCCCATAGCCCACGGCATGTGGACCGTCGCCCGCTGCCTGGCCGAGGCACCCCGGCCCGCCGGGATCCGCCGGGTACGGGCCGACTTCAGGGCCCCCGTCCTGCTGCCCTCCACCGTCACCCACGCGGCGGACGCCACCGGCTTCCGGCTGCGCGGCGCCGACGGCCGCGTCCACCTCGTGGGAACGGTGCTCCGGAGCGACTGAGCACACCCCGCGGGAGCCGCTCCGGGGACGCCGTCTAGGACGGCGTCGAAACCGAGGCCGGGGACTGCCAGGGACGGCCGTTCATCAGGTTCTCCAGCCCCGCCCAGGAGAAGTTCATCAAGGTGGCCGCGGCCTCCTTCGCCGAGACGCCCGGGGTCTCGTTCGCCCAGCCGGCGAGCGACTCCGCGGCCCCCACGAGCGCCTGCGCGAGCCCCGACACGTCCCGGTCGGGCAGCGCCGGATCGTGGTGCGCCTCGCGCGCCGCGGCCCCGATCAGCTCCGTCACGAAAGCAACGATCTCGTCCCGCATCACCGTCACCTCGTTGGCGAAGGGCTCCCCGTGCGTGCGCGCCTGCCGGTGCAGCACCGCCCAGCCGTCCGGGTGCTCCGCCGTGTGCGTGAAGAACGCCCGCAGCCCGGACCACAGCTGCCGATCGGCCGGAAGCCCCGGCTCCGCCCCGGCCCGCACCGCCTCGACCAGCGCTTTCGCCTCACGCCTGATGCAGGCCGTGAAGAGTTCTTCCTTGGAGTTGAGATACAGGTAGACGAGCGGCTTGGACACCCCGGCCAGCTCGGCGATCTCGTCCATCGACGCCGCCCGGTACCCGCGCTGTCCGAAGGTCCGCACCGCGGCGTCCATCATCTGCTGTTCGCGCACGGCCCGAGGCATCCGTTTGCTCTTCACAGCACCCACGTCGACTTCCTCCCGCCCCCGCGTACCACTCCCGGTCAAGGGTACGGCGCGGCGCCCCTCCCACCGCACGACGACCGGCCACCGGCACTCCCCCACGACGCACCGTGGGCCCCTCCCCCGAGACCGGGGAAGGGGCCCACGAGAGGACCGTGGTCCGTGCGGGTATTACGCCGCGACCGGCACCCGCTGCGGCTCGGCGTCGAGCGCCTCGCCGTCGACCGGGGAGGACGAGGCCGAGTCGTACGCCTCGCGGTCGAGGATGTTCTCGCGGGCCGCGACGATCACCGGTACCAGCGCCTGGCCCGCGACGTTCGTCGCCGTCCTCATCATGTCCAGGATCGGGTCGATGGCCATGAGCAGGCCGACGCCCTCCAGCGGGAGGCCCAGCGTCGAGAGGGTGAGGGTCAGCATGACCGTCGCGCCGGTGAGACCGGCGGTGGCCGCCGAGCCGATGACCGAGACGAACGCGATCAGGAGGTAGTCGCCGACGCCCAGCTGCACGTCGAAGATCTGCGCGATGAAGATCGCCGCCAGCGCCGGGTAGATCGCGGCGCAGCCGTCCATCTTGGTGGTGGCGCCGAACGGGACGGAGAAGGAGGCGTACTCCTTCGGGACGCCGAGGCGCTCGGTGACCTTCTGGGTGACCGGCATGGTGCCGACCGAGGAGCGGGAGACGAAGGCCAGCTGGATCGCCGGCCAGGCGCCCTTGAAGAACTGCAGCGGGCTGAGCTTGGCGACGGTGGCGAGCAGCAGCGGGTACACGCCGAACAGCACCAGGGCGCAGCCGATGTAGACGTCGGCGGTGAACGTCGCGTACTTGCCGATCAGGTCCCAGCCGTAGTCGGCGATCGCGTAGCCGATGAGGCCGACGGTGCCGATGGGGGCGAGCCGGATGACCCACCACAGGGCCTTCTGGAGGAGCTCCAGGACGGACTCGCTGAGGCTGAGGATGGGCTGCGCCTTCTCGCCGAGCTGGAGCGCGGCGATGCCGGCGACGGCGGCCATGAAGACGATCTGGAGCACGTTCAGCTCGGTGAACGGCGTGATCACGTTGTCCGGGACGATGCCGGTGAGGAAGTCGAGCCAGGAGCCCGCGTGCTCCGGCAGCTTGCCGTCCTTCGGCGTGAGGCCGGTTCCGGAGCCCGGGTTGGTGACCAGGCCGATCGTGAGGCCGATGGCGACCGCGATCAGCGAGGTGATCATGAACCAGAGCAGGGTGCGGCCGGCCAGCCGAGCGGCGTTGTTGACCTTGCGCAGGTTGGTGATCGACACCAGGATCGCGAAGAAGACGAGGGGCGCGACGGCCAGCTTCAGCAGCTGGACGAAGATGTGGCCGACCTTGTCGAGCGTGGTGTAGAGCCAGCCGATGTCGTACGTGCGGGTGAGCCAGCCGAGTACGACGCCGAGCACGAGACCGGCGACGATCTGGGCCCAGAACGGGACCTTGGGTATGCGGAAGCCGGAGCCGGGCTTGCTGCCGGCTGCGGTGGACGCGGGATTCGCGGACACGGACACACTCCAGATGTGACGCATCGGGGCGCACGGGGACGGTGGTGCGGAGGGGGACGGGGTTGCGGCGCCCGCGTCGGGGGCGGCGCCGCTGCATGGTGCCGGTTCAGACGTTGCGGCAACAGACCGCGGACATACAGCGGCAGAGATCGACGTGCAGGCGCACCACGAGCGGGAGGCTCATGGCGGATCGATGGCGCACTGCGGTCTTCATGACGAATACGTTAACACTTGAACTTTGAGGTTCTCAAAGTAATTCTTTGACATCGGCTCGCCCGCAACCCCGGCGCCGACCGCCCGGAACCCTGCGGGCACGACAAAACCCCAGTACAGGAGCGGGCGCTCCGGCGCTGGGGTTTCGGGTGAAAAGTGTGCGGCTGTGAGGAAGCTTACAGAGCCCTTACGGGGCTTCCGCGGGCCTCGTCCCGTGTCGCCGCCGTCCGGCGGTCACGAGGTGACGTGGTCCTCGCGGGTCCGGTTCGCCTCCAGGCGCCCCTTGGCACGGTCGACCGTGGACACGATCTGCTCGGACATCTCGTCGCGCTGCTTGCGCAGCAGTACGTAGCTGAGCGGCGCGGAGAGGACCAGCGCGAGCAGGATCACCCAGACGAGATTGGAGCCGTTCGTCCCGGAGGGCAGCAGGCCGAAGTGGACGGCCACGGCCGCGACGGCGAAGCATCCGACGAAGATGCCGAGCCGCATCACGGTGTACCGGATTGTCGCGCTCGGCTTGGCAGCGGACACAGTTGGCCCCTCTCTCGACGTGTGACAGTCCTTCGATCCCGCCCGACCAGTGAAGCATGCCCCGGAATCGATCACTTCGGAGGGCTCCGCCAAAGGTGCCGCCGCGCCGCCGCACCTCCACGCCGCCGCACCGCCGCCCGGAACCGGCCCGCCCGGGGCCTCCCGGTCACCGGCCGAGCGGCAGCAGCATGATGATGTCGTCGCGGTCGTCCCCCTCGGCGACCCGGATCGCGTCGGGCACCCGTCCGACCTCCTTGTATCCGCACGAGGCGTAGAACCGGTCGACGCCGGTGCCGCCGCGGCAGGTGAGCCGGACGGCCTCGATCCCGTCGATCCCGCGGGCGGCCCCGGCCACGGCGTCCATCAGGTCGCGGCCGTAGCCCTTGCCCTGGTGCCGGGGGTGGACCATCACCGTGTAGAGCCAGAGCCAGTGGGTCATCAGCCGGTGCGTGTTCAGGGCGAGGAAGGCGGTGGCGGCCACGGCGCCCTCCTCGTCGAGGCCGACCAGCAGCCGGGTGCGGCCCTCGGCCATGGAGACCAGGTGTTTGACCAGTTCGGGCCGGACGTCGTCGGGCGTGACGGGCGGTACGAAGCCGACCGCGCCGCCCGCGTTGGAGACATCGGTCCACAGCTCGGCGATGCCGTCCCGCAGGGTGCGGTCGAACTTGGGGTCCAGCTCGAATGTAAGTGCCATAGGTACAGATTAACTATTACCGTGCGACGCCTCAAACGGTGTCCGGAACGTGAGAGAGCCCCGGCCGGACGGCCGGGGCTCTCCTCGTGGGTCTCCGTCGCGCGCGGGGCGTCCCGTCGCGCGGTACGGCGTCAGACGCGCATCGGCTGCGGCGACTCGCGCCGCTCGGCGTCCGGGCCCGGGTACTCGCGGATGATCTCGTACCGGGTGTTGCGCTCGACGGGCCGGAAGCCCGCGTCGCGGATCAGTTCCAGCAGGTCCTCGCGGCCGAGCTTGTTCGGCGTGCCGTAGTTGTCCGCGTCGTGCGTGATCTTGTACTCGACGACCGAGCCGTCCATGTCGTCCGCGCCGTGCTGGAGGGCGAGCTGGGCGGTCTGCACGCCGTGCATCACCCAGAAGACCTTGACGTGCGGGACGTTGTCGAACAGCAGCCGCGAGACGGCGAAGGTCTTCAGCGCCTCGGCGCCGGTCGCCATCGTCGTCCGCGCCTGGAGCCTGTTGCGGACCTTGCCGTCCTTCATGTCCACGAAGTCGTGCTGGTAGCGCAGCGGGATGAAGACCTGGAAGCCGCCGGTCTCGTCCTGGAGCTCGCGCAGCCGCAGCACGTGGTCGACGCGGTGCCGGGGCTCCTCGATGTGCCCGTACAGCATCGTCGCCGGGGTCCTGAGCCCCTTCTCGTGCGCCAGGCGGTGGATGCGCGACCAGTCCTCCCAGTGGGTGTCGTGGTCAACGATGTGCTGCCGGACCTCCCAGTCGAAGATCTCCGCGCCGCCACCGGTCAGCGACTCCAGACCGGCCTCGATCAGCTCGTCGAGGATCTCGGAGGCCGACAGGCCGGAGATGGTCTCGAAGTGGTGGATCTCGGTGGCGGTGAACGCCTTGAGGGAGACCTGCGGCAGGGCCTCCTTCAGCGCACTGAGCGAGCGCGGGTAGTAGCGCCACGGCAGGGTGGGGTGCAGCCCGTTGACGATGTGCAGCTCGGTGAGGTTCTCGCCCTCCATCGCCTTCGCGAGGCGGACGGCCTCCTCGATGCGCATGGTGTACGCGTCCTTCTCGCCCGGCTTGCGCTGGAACGAGCAGTACGCGCACGACGCGGTGCACACGTTGGTCATGTTGAGGTGCCGGTTGACGTTGAAGTGCACGACGTCGCCGTTCTTGCGGGTCCGCACCTCGTGCGCCAGACCGCCGAGCCAGGCCAGGTCGTCCGACTCGTAGAGGGCGATGCCGTCCTCCCGGGTCAGCCGCTCTCCCGCGCGGACCTTCGCCTCCAGTTCGCGCTTGAGCCCGACGTCCATGCGGCTGCCTCCAGTGTGTCGACGTGCTGTGTGCCCTCCCGGCGACCGGTGATACCGGGAGAAACCCCCGGTATCACCGGGGGCTCCACCACGGTACGCCTACACCTCCTCGGGGAGTTCCCCGACCCGGTTCTCCCACTTCGTGGAGAGCACGATCGTGGTACGGGTGCGCGAGACGCCCTTCGTGCCACTGAGCCGGCGGATGGTCTTCTCCAGGCCGTCCACGTCGCCGACGCGCACCTTGAGCATGTAGGAGTCGTCGCCCGCGATGAACCAGGCGTCCTCGATCTCCGCGAGGTCCTTCAGCCGGCGCGCCACGTCCTCGTGGTCGGCCGCGTCGGAGAGCGAGATGCCGATCAGGGCCGTGACCCCGAGCCCCAGGGACGCGGCGTCGACGGTGGCGCGGTAGCCGGTGATGACACCGGCGGATTCCAGCCGGTTGATGCGGTCGGTGACGCTGGGCCCGGAGAGCCCCACGAGCCGTCCCAGCTCGGCGTACGAGGCCCTGCCGTTCTCCCTGAGTGCCTGGATGAGCTGCCTGTCCACCGCGTCCATATGACTGAAACCTTCCATTGTTCAGCAGTATCGCGAGTCTGTGTGTAGAATCTAAGGCATGCAGGCTTCATCGCCTGCAAATCTTCTCGAACATCCAAAATATGCTTTCGAATCTTCAGGAGTGAGAACACCGTGTACTCGATCGAGATGGCCTACGCCCGTATGCGCGAGCTGCAGGATCTGGCCAACCGCTCGCGTGCCCACCAGCCCGCCGCCGCCCACCGGGTCGACCGGACCCGCAAGCCGCGCACGATGAAGAAGCGCTGACCACGAGGTCAGTCCCCGGAGCCGCGGGAGCCACGGGATCCACCACCGAGCTCCCCCTCCCACCGGCGGTACAGGTCGTGCGGCACCCCCGCCGCGTCCAGCACCCGCCCGGCGACGAAGTCCACCAGATCCTGGATGTGCGTCGCCCCCGCGTAGAACGCCGGAGAGGCGGGCAGCACCACGGCGCCCGCCTCGTCCAGGCTCACCAGATGCTTCAGCGTCTGCCCGTTCAGCGGCGTCTCCCGGACGGCGACGACCAGCTTCCGCCGCTCCTTCAGCGTCACGCTCGCCGCCCGCTGGAGCAGATCCTTCGAGAGTCCGAGCGCCACCCCGGCCACGCACGCCGTCGAGGCCGGGACGATCAGCATCCCCTTCGCCGGGTACGACCCCGAGGACGGCCCGGCCGCCAGGTCACCGGCCGCCCAGTGCCGTACGCCCTCGACGTCGGTGTCGAAGGTGTGCGGCTTCCCGTCCGCGCCGCGCGCCAGCCACTCGCGCAGATCCTCCCGCCAGTGCGCGTCGCGGAACGCGATCCCGGTCTCGTCCAGCAGGGTCAGCCGCGAGGCCCGGCTCACCACCAGGTCGACGCTCTCCCCCGCCGCCAGCAGCCCGCGCAGCACGGCGGCGGCGAAAGGGGTACCCGATGCTCCGGAAACCCCGACAATCCAAGGCTGACGCTGGTGTTGGCTCACTGATGTCCCGGAATCCACACTCCTGAGCCTATCCGCCCGCCCCGAACCGGAACCGGGGAAGGTGCCCCAGGCGTTTCCAGCTCCGGGACAAGGACGACAACGGGACGGCAGGGGGCCACCATGACCGCAACCTCAAGGCGCGCGGCACCGGTGTGGAGCTTCGGCGACCGGGCGAGGGCCGCGGCGAAGCTGATGCTGGGCTGGGTGGCGTTGCTCTGGCTGCTGGAGGTCGTCGACGCGGCGACCGGTCACGCGCTGGACGGCTTCGGGATCGAGCCGCGCCGGGCCGCCGAGCTGCTGGACGTCGTGCCCGCGTCCTTCGTCCACTTCGGCTTCGACCACGTCGCGTCCAACAGCGTGCCGCTGCTGGTCCTCGGCTTCCTCGCCGCGCTCGGCGGCATCCGCCGGTTCGCCGCCGTGGCCGCGATGATCGTCGTGGTCGACGGCCTCGGCGTCTGGCTGGTCTCGCCGGAGCACTCCAACACGGCGGGCGCGTCCGGGCTGGTCTTCGGCCTCTTCGGCTATCTGCTCGTGCGCGGTTTCGTGGACCGCCGGTTCCTCGACGTGGTCGTCGGCCTGGCCGTCGGCGCGACCTGGGGCTCGTCGATCCTGCTGGGGATCTCCCCGGCCAACACCTCGGTCAGCTGGCAGGGCCATCTGTTCGGCCTGGTGGCGGGTGTCGCGGCGGCGTTCGTCCTCCGCCGGGACTCCGGCCGCGGCGGCCCGGGGGCACCCGCCCGCCCGCTCGTGCCGTAGGGCACGGACGGAGCCCCCGGTGTCCGGGTCAGCCCTCGCCCTGGCCCGCGCTCCCCATCGGGCCGACCTTCACCCGGGCGCCGGAGCCGTCCGTGACGGGCAGCGTGGCGCCGCCCGGCCAGTCGAGGGTGACCGACTTCGTCTCGTTCGGCGGGGTCACCACCAGCCCCGTGATGCGGACGCCGGAGCCGCCCGAGTCGTTGACCGGGTAGGTGATGCCGAAGTACACCGACTTCCCGTCCTTGAGGACCATCGGGTCGGACTTCTCGCCGGTGCGCTCCGCGGACACCGTCCCCGAGGCGGTCTTCAGGTCGACGCCCGCGTACCCGGAGAGCGTGCAGTCCCGGCCGCCGCCGTTCTTGAACTCCACCGCGACGGTCCCCTCGGTGTCACCTCCGATGGTGCTGTCCGTCGCCGTGATCTCCAGCTCGTCGGTGCGGCACTTGTCGTTCCCGCCGCTCCCGCCCGAACCGGTACCGGCGGCCGTGCCCTTCCCGCCGGAGTCCTTGCCCCCGGAGTCCTGCCCGCCCTCGTCCGAACCGCCCGAGCCCGAACCGCCGGACGCGGAGGACCCGGCGGACGCGGACGGCGGGGCGTCCTGCCCCAGGTCGTCCTCGCCGTTCTGGCAGGCCGTGAGCGAGAGGCCCGCGGCGACGGCCAGGGCTGCAAAGGTGATCTTGCGTAAACGCATCGTTGCTTCCTCGGTGTCGGTGGGGAGTGCCGGCGGCCCGGTACGGGTCGTACCGGCGGCGTTCCTGACCACCAAGAACGAAAGGCCGGACGGTGCGTTCCGTCCGGCCTCCCGCTAATACACCCCTGTTACACACCGCCGGGCACGGCCCGGAACGGCCTGTTCAGACCGCCAGGCCCCGCACCAGCAGGTCCAGCAGCGCGCATGCGAACAGGGCGATGCCGATGAACCCGTTGACCGAGAAGAACGCCCGGTTCAGCCGGGACAGGTCGTGCGGGCGCACCACCCGGTGCTCGTACACGAAGGCGACGGCGACGATCGCCATGCCGACCCAGTAGAACAGCCCGGCCTCCGTGGCCAGACCGAACCAGACCAGCAGCCCGGTCGTGATCACGTGGCAGACCCGCGCGCCCCACAGTGCGGCCGGGACGCCGAACCGGGCCGGCACCGACAGCACCCCGTGCGCGCGGTCCGCCTGGACGTCCTGGCAGGCGAAGATCAGGTCGAAGCCGCCGATCCAGATCCCGACCGCGAGGCCGAGGATCACCGCGTCCCACGACCAGCTGCCGGTGACCGCCAGCCAGGCCCCGACCGGCCCCATGGCCTGCGCGATCCCGAGGATGGCGTGCGGGTAGTGGGTGAACCGCTTCCCGTACGGATAGACCACCATCGGCACGACGGCGACCGGGGCGAGCGCCAGGCAGAGCGGGTTCAGCAGTGCCGCCGCCCCGAGGAAGAGGACGACGGCGACGAGCGCCCCGGTCCACGCCGACCTCACCGAGACCGCCCCGGTGACCAGCTCCCGGTTCGCGGTGCGCGGGTTGCGGGCGTCGATCTCCCGGTCGATGATCCGGTTGGCGGCCATCGCGAAGGTCCGCAGCCCCACCATGGCGACGGTCACCAGCAGCAGCGTGAGCCAGTGGATCGACTCGTCGTCCTGGAACATCGCGGTCAGGGCGGCGATGTACGCGAAGGGCAGCGCGAAGACCGAGTGCTCGATCATCACCAGCCGCAGGAACGCCTTGACCCTGCTGCTCGGCTGCGCGGGGCCGGGGCCCAGCGCGGCTTCGGCCGCGCTCACAGTCCGTATTCCTTCCACCGGCGGTCGACCAGCGCCGCCGTCTCCGGGTCGGACTCGACCATCTCCGGCCAGCCGCCGTCCCGGGTGTAGCCCTCCTCGGGCCACTTCCGGGTCGCGTCGATGCCCGCCTTGCCGCCCCAGAACTGCTGGTAGGAGGCGTGGTCGAGGTGGTCGACGGGGCCCTCGGTGACGGTCAGGTCGCGGGCGTAGTCCGTGTTGCCGAGCGCCCGCCAGGCCACCTCGTGCAGGTCGTGGACGTCGCAGTCGGAGTCCACGACCACGATCAGCTTGGTCAGCGACATCATGTGCGCGCCCCAGATGGCGCTCATCACCTTCTGGGCGTGCTTCGGGTACTTCTTGTCGATCGAGACGATCGCGCAGTTGTGGAAGCCGCCCGCCTCCGGCAGGTGGTAGTCCACGATGTCCGGCACGATGATCTTGAGGAGCGGCAGGAAGAACCGCTCGGTGGCCCGCCCCAGCGGCCCGTCCTCGGTCGGCGGCCGGCCCACCACGATCGACTGGAGCAGCGGGCGCCTGCGCATGGTCACGCAGTCGATGGTCAGTGCGGGGAACGGTTCCTGCGGCGTGTAGAAGCCGGTGTGGTCGCCGAACGGTCCCTCGGGGAGCATCTCCCCGGGCTCCAGCCATCCCTCCAGGACGACCTCGGCGTGCGCCGGGACCTGGAGCGGCACCGTCCTGCAGTCGACCATCTCGATCCGCTTGCCCTGGAGGAAGCCGGCGAAGAGGTACTCGTCGATGTCCCCGGGCAGCGGCGCGGTGGAGGCGTACGTGACGGCGGGCGGCGCCCCGAAGGCGATGGCGACCGGCAGCCGCTCCCCGCGCCGGGCGGCGACCTGGTAGTGGTTGCGGCTGTCCTTGTGGATCTGCCAGTGCATGCCGATGGTGCGGCGGTCGTGGCGCTGGAGGCGGTAGAGCCCCAGGTTCCGGATGCCGGTCTCGGGGTCCTTGGTGTGGGTGAGGCCCAGGTTGAAGAAGGAGCCGCCGTCGTCGGGCCAGGTGAAGAGCGCGGGCAGCCGGTCGAGGTCCACGTCGTCGCCGGTGAGCACGACCTCCTGGACCGGGGCGCTGTCCCCCTTCACCTTCTTCGGCGGCACGTGCACCATCGAGCCGAGCTTGCCGAACGCCTCCCGCACCCCGACGAAGCCGTGCGGCAGCTCCGGCCGGAGGAGCCCGCCGATCTTGTCGGAGATGTCGGAGTACGACTTGAGCCCGAGCGCCTTGAGCAGCCGCCGGTCGGTCCCGAAGACGTTCATGGCCAGGGGCATCGAGGAGCCCTTGACGTTCTCGAAGAGCAATGCGGGCCCGCCCGCCTTGTTCACCCGGTCGACGATCTCGCCGACCTCCAGATGAGGGTCGACCTCGGCCTTGATGCGCTTGAGCTCGCCCTCGCGCTCCAGGGCCCGGAGGAGGGAACGAAGATCGTCGTAAGCCATGCCGTCCAGTTTGTCACCACGCCCGTGGATCACCCGGACTGCCCCACCCGTGGGCGGCCCGGAGCCGCCCGTTCCGGCGTCGCCGTGCCGGGTTCGCGGATCGTGCGCGGGTCGTGCGCGGGTCGTGCGCGGCCCGGTCGCGGGGCCGCTCCGCAGGGCTTCCGCCGTGACGGGAACCGGCTCGCCGTGGGATGTCATGCGCACCGGCTACCCTGGCCCCACACCGGGGCAGGACAAAGCCCCGCCATCTCTCCGCGGGGGGACCTTTCCATCATGCTTCGGGCTCTGATCTATCTCCTGCCGCTGGCGCTGACGATCTACGCGTTCATCGACTGCCTGAACACCCCCGAGGACGAGGCGAAGCACCTGCCGAAGATCGCCTGGGTCTTCATCATCCTGCTCTTCTGGATCGTGGGCCCGATCGTCTGGCTGGCCGCGGGCAAGATGCGCCACGCGCCCGCCGGGGGCCGCACGCCGTCCGAGTGGCACCGCAACCACCGCACGCAGTGGGTGGCGCCGGACGACAACCCGGAGTTCCTGAAGGCGCTGAAGGACGAGAACAAGAAGGACGAGTCGCTCCTCAAGGACTGGGAGGCGGACCTGCGCCGCCGCGAGGAGGAGCTGAAGCGCCGCGAGAGCGGAACGGGTCCGGAGGAGCCGACGCCGCCCTCCTCGTAGTCCCGGCAGGCCCCCACACCGCCGCTGCCGCCGCCCCCGCCCGTCGTCCGGGCGGGGGCGGCGTCGTCATGCCCCTCCTGCCCCTGCCCCTGCCTCCTTGTGTCCGTGCGTCCCGTGCGTCCCCGCGCTCCCGCGTGCGAAGTGCCTGACGCCGACCGTTCGCACGGCCCGTCCCTGATCGTTCGAAAATCCTCTCCTTTCCCCAACACCCTCCCGATATCCTCATGTTGACGGTGTGACAGATCGGATGGGGCGTCGACGCTGGGGGTGCTGTGGAGAGAGAGCTGTACGGGCGCGAGGCGATTTTCGGCAACGACGGACTCGCGGCGCGACTGACCGGTCTCACCCCGTACGGCTCCGTCCGGGTCGTCTACGAGCACCCCGCCGATCCGCCGGTCGCCGTGCTGACCGGCGGGCGCGGCATGGGCAAGACGGCCGTGCTCAAGCAACTGCGCCACCTGTACCGGGAGGTCACCCCGGTCGCCCTGGTCGACTGCGAGGCCGTCCTGCCGCCCGCGGACCCGGGCCCCGGCTGGACCCCGGTCACCGGGGCGCTGCCGCAGCTCGCCGCCCAGCTGACGGCGCGGGTGCGGGCCGCGCGTCCGGTGCAGTTCCCCCGGCTGAGCCTCGGGCTGGTGGCCGTCGCCTCCATCTCCTGGACCCGTGAGGACGAGACCCGGGCGCAGCGCGACCTCCAGTCGCTCGGCCCGCTCCTGGCGACCGTGGACGGCCGCGGCGACGCGGCGACCGGCTGGGTCACCAAGGTGCTGACGAAGCTGGCCGCCAGCGCCTTCGACTCGGTGGCCCCGATGGCCGGGATGGTCGCCGAGGCCACGGTCGAGACGGTCATGGAGGAATCGTTCAGCCGGTTCCAGCGGCGTTCGGCGGACTGGTACGGGCGCTATCCGCACGCGGGCGGCAACGGCCGGGTCGGGCTGCGCCAGCTGGCGGTCGACTTCGAGCGCGGCGGCGACCTGCGCCGCCGGGCCGAGGACCATCTGGTGCTCGCGATGGCGGAGGACCTGGTCCGGGCGTACGGGGGGCTGTCCCGGGGTGCCCGCCGGGGCCGCCCGGTGCTGCTCGTCGACAACGCGCACGTGCCGCTGGGCCGGCAGCTGGTGGGGCCGCTGCTGCGGCAGCGGGCCGCCGGGACGCACGACCGGATCGCGGTGTTCGCCACCTCGCGGGTGCGGGACCACGAGGGGCTGGCCCACGCCGTGCGGCGGCGGCTGCCGGAGGTGGCGCACGCCTCGCACTGGTCCCGGGGCACCGGCGTGACGTCCGGCATCCTGGCCGTGGAGCTGACCCCGCTCGACCCGGAGCAGGTGCGCTCCGCCTTCGACCGGCACGACCCCCGGGGCCGCACGCAGGCCGGGCTGGCCCGCGGGGTGCACCGGCTGACCGGCGGGCGCCCGCTGGCCGTGGAGCTGCTGGCGCTGGCGGCCGGCCAGTCGCCCGATGCCGCCTCGCTGGTGCCGGGGGCGCTGCTGGACGCCGTGGTGGAGGTGCGCGAGGACCGGGCGCCCGCCCGGGTCGCCGACGAGCTGCTGGCCCGGCTGCTGCCGGGGCCCGCGCAACGGCTCGACCACCTCGGCGTACTGGCCGCCGCGCACGGCGAGGACTCCGCCCGGCTGCTCGCGGAGAACCGGCTGGGCCGGGCCGCGCCGGACGGCGACGTGGCACTGCGGATGCGCGACGCGCTGCGGGCCGACGGCTGGCCGGCCGGGCCCGGCCGCTTCGTCGCCGACCCGCTGCTGCGGGCCCTGCTCCTGCACCGGCTGCGCTTCCAGGACGACGACCACCACTCGCACGGGGTGTGGCAGGCGGTGCACGTCACGCTGCGCGGGGCGTACGCCCCCGGCGGGCGCCTCCCGGACGTCCCGCACCTGCTGCACCAGAAGCTGGTGCTGGGCGACGCGGAGGCGTGCGTGGCCCATCTGCGGCTGCGGTTCGACGAGCCGGACGTACTGGCGTGGCTGGGCTCGCTGCGCTTCATCGTCTCGGCGCCGTACCCCCGCGCACCGGGGTCCACCGGCCCCGACCCCCGGCGCGCCGTCGCGCTCGGCCGGGCCGACCACGCACCGCCCCAGGGGCTCGAACCACCGGCCGCGGAGCTGCACACGCGGCTGCGCCGGCTGCTGCACGGCCTCTGGCTGCTGTCCGATCCGCTTGCCCTGCCGGACGAAGAGGTGATCGACAAGATGGCACACGAACTGCGGCAGCTCTCCGGCCGCCATCCGACCGGCAACAGCGATCTGTGGGACGCGGCGAAGCACTGGCCGCGCGACATCCGGGCCTGGCGCCCGCTGTCCATGCCGCCGGGGGGCGACGATGCGTAATCCGCTGCGCTACCGGCTCTGGTACACCACCCGGCAGAAGGTCGTCTCCTCGGTGGTGGCCGGCGCCCTGGTCGTCACCGGCGGCTGGTACGCGTTCGGCCGGATCACCGCCCCCGAGGACCGCTCCTGCGCGAAGGGCGTCGAGCGGCCCGTCGGCAGCGAGGAGTGCGTCGGTGTCGCCGACGGCGGCACCTACGACTTCGGCCAGCCCCAGCTGACCGACGTCGTGGCGGCCATCGCCCGGGAGAACGCCACCCTGAAGACCGGCCGGTACGCCACGGTCGCGCTGCTGCTGCCGCTGACCTCGACGGACCGGGCGATGCGGACGAAGATGCAGCACGAGCTGCAGGGCGCGTTCGCCGCGCAGTACCGGGCCAACCGGCTCTCCAACGACCAGGTGCCGAAGATCCGGCTGATCCTCGCCAACAGCGGGAAGAACAGCCTGCTGTGGCGCCCGGCCGTGGAGCGGCTGAAGAAGATGACCGGCGCCCCGGACCACCTGCGGGCCGTGTCGGGCGTCGCCACCAGCAGTACCGAGATCAAGTCGGCGGTACGGGAGCTGACCGCCGCGCACATCGCGGTCGTCGGCACCACCATCACCGCCGACGACATCGCCAACGGGCCGCGGACCGACCCGTTCCCCGGGCTGGCCCGGGTCTCCCCCACCAACCGGGACGAGGCCGCCGCCCTGGCCCACTTCGGGCAGGTCAAGGCGGAGAAGGCGCTGCTGGTCCAGGACACCCGGACCGGCGACCACTACACCGACACCCTGCGCACCGCCTTCACCCGGCTGGTCCGGGGCACCCGCTACAAGCCGCAGCTGTTCACCTCGCGCAGCGACCCCAACGACGAGGGCAACACGGCCAACGCCTTCCGCGACATCACCCATCTGATCTGCGACACCGAGGACGCGGACACGGTGTTCTTCGCCGGACGCCACGTCCAGCTGCGGCAGTTCATCAACGCGCTCGGCGGGCGCGGCTGCCAGGACCGCCCCTTCACGATCCTGACCGGCGACGAGGGCTCGTACCTGGGCAGCGACAAGAAGCTCGACCGGAACGCGCTGCGCCAGAAGGTCACCGTCCGCTACGCCTCGCTGGCCCACCCCGACGCCTGGGCGGAGACGTCCGCGAAGGGGAAGGTGACGACGGGCGGCTCCCCGAGGGACTACCGGGACTTCCTGGATTTGCTGGCCACGCTGTCGAAGGCACCGGCCGGGCCGATCGGGCCGACGCGGCACGAGGACCTCACCGACGGCCAGCTCATCATCGCCCACGACGCGATGACGCTGGCCGTGCAGGCCATCCGGCGGGCGAGTCCGGGCGGGCGGGTGCCGGAGCTCGTGGACGTGGGCGAGCAGTGGTCCCGGGTGAACGGTTCGCTGAAGGTGTCGGGGGCCAGCGGCTGGATCTGCCTGGACAACCACGGCAACCCGTACAACAAGGCGGTCCCGGTGGTGGAGCTGTCGGCCGACGACGCCCTCCAGCGGTTCGTGGCGCTCGCCTGGCCGGAGGGGAGGTCGCCGGACGCCAAGTGCCTGCCCCCGGCCGTGGCTCCGTAGTGCCCGGGGCTCACCGTTCGGCAGCGGCGTACTGTTCGCGCAGCCCGGCCCACCGCACCGGGGTCCATCTCGACCAGTCGGCCGGGTAGCCGTCGAGGGCGTCCACGAGGTACTGGAAGTGGTCGTGCCAGCTCGCGAGGCGGTCCAGGCGCAGTGCGTCGTCGCCCCGGAACTCGTTGGTGAAGCGCAGCAGCACATGGTCGCCGCGCGGTGGCTCCAGGTGGAAGCGGACCCGGCCGCGGGGCTCCTCGAAGGTGTACTCGGCGACCCGCTCGACGTCCCAGGCGGTGACGGTGCCCGGGGCGGGGGCGGCGTCCCCGCCCCGTTCGGTGTTCAGCGGGTGGAGCGTGATCGCGCCGCCCATGCGCCGCTGGAACGGGTCGGCCCCGGCGAGCCAGCCGCTCAGTCCCCCGGAATCGGCAACGGCTGCCCACACCCGTGGAACGGGGTGGGGCAGCCGCAGGGTGAATCGCAGAACGTGCAGGCCGTCGCGGGTCTCGCTGGTGCCGTACTCGATGACGGGGGTCGCATCGGTCATGCTTCCAGCGTGGCCCCGTACCGGGCGCCCCGCACCCGTACGGGTGCGGAGCGCTTGCGTGTACGGGCCGGTCAGACGCCCGCGTAGGAGTGCTTGCCGGTGACGAAGATGTTCACGCCGTAGTAGTTGAAGAGCCAGCAGCCGAAGGCGATCAGCGCCAGGTAGGCGGCCTTGCGGCCCTTCCAGCCGGCGGTGGCGCGGGCGTGCAGGTAGCAGGCGTACGCGACCCAGGTGATGAAGGACCAGACCTCCTTGGGGTCCCAGCCCCAGTAGCGGCCCCAGGCGTCGCCCGCCCAGATGGCGCCCGCGATGATCGTGAACGTCCACAGCGGGAAGACCGCGGCGTTGATGCGGTACGAGAACTTGTCGAGCGAGGAGGCGGCGGGCAGCCGGGAGAGCACGGACCGGGCGAACGCGCCGGGCTCACCGCCGTTCGCGAGCTTGTTCTCGTAGCTGTCGCGGAAGAGGTAGAGCAGGGTGCCGACCGCGCCGAGGTAGAAGACGGCGCCGCAGAAGATGGCGGTGGAGACGTGGATCCACAGCCAGTACGAGTGCAGCGCGGGCACCAGCTGGTCGCTGTCGGTGTAGAGCCACGTCGTCGCGATGCCGAGGTCCAGCAGGACGGTGGTGACCAGGAGCAGCCCCATCCAGCGGACGTTCTTGCCCAGTGCCAGGAGGACCAGGTACGAGCCGACCGCCACCGTGGAGAAGGTGATGGAGAACTCGTACATGTTGCCCCAGGGGGCGCGCTGCACGGACATCGCGCGGGCGATGACACCGGCGGCCTGCACGAGGAAGGCGAGCACGGTCATGGAGACCGCGACCCGCCCGTACAGGTCGCCCTTGAACGTGCCGCCGGCCGCGCCGGGCCCGTCCGGGACGTCCCGGGAACCGGCCGCGGCGCGCGTGACGATCTTCGGGCGGTCCAGTACGGCGGTGCCGCCGCCCTTCTGCGCGACCTGCACCTTCACCCCGGGGGCCGCGGCCCCGTCCCCGGTCAGGGCGGCGGCGGTGCGGCCGACCTTGCTGCGGCTGCCGAACACCCATTCCGCGATGTGCGCGAGGAAGGCCAGGGTGTAGACGGCCATCGACGAATAGATCAGCACATTGCTGGTGTGCGCCAGGTTCTCGTTGGTAGCGGCGGCGAGATTCACTTCTCAGCCCCTTCGGCAGGATCTTCGGAGGATTCTTCGACGGCGTCGGAATCCGATTCGGGTCCGGCGTCGGGGTCGGTTCCGGACCCGGAGGCGGGCTCGGACTCGGGGTCGGGCTCGGGCGCCGGGGGTGCCGAGGCGACGAGCTCGACCGCGAGGTCGGCCAGTTCCTCGGGCAGTTTCGCGGACTCGCTGCGGCCCAGGCCCGCCATCTCGACGACGGTGACGCCGTCCGCGCCGCGCACCGCCCGCACCCAGACCCGGCGTCGCTGGATGAACAGCGAGCCCGCGAGTCCGGCGATCGCGGCGACCGAACCGCCGAGCGCCCAGCCGCTGGCCGGCTGCTCGGTGATCTGGAAGCTGGCCCACTCCTGGAGGCCCTCGAACGTGATGGAGCCGGCGCCGTCGGGCAGCTTCATGGTCTCGCCGACCAGCAGCCGCTGCTTGAGCTGCTTGCCGTCGGCGTCCTTGAACTCCGTCATCTTGGTCTTGTCCAGCTGGTACACGTTCTGCGCCAGCCCGGAGTCGGGTCCGAGGTAGCCGTGGAAGCCGTTGAGGGCCAGCACGGGGAAGTCGGCGGCCGGGAACTGCGAGAACATCGTGCCCTTGCCGTTGCCCGCGAAGGTCGGCACGAAGAACGCCTGGAAACCGAGCTGGGTCTTCTTGCCGTTCTTGTCGCGGTAGCCGTCCAGGACCTTGATCGCCCCGCTCGACGTGACGTTGTTGTCGATCGGCAGCAGCGGCACCGCGTTGCGGTAGACCTCCTTGCCCTTGCCGTCCTTGACGGAGACGACCGGCGCGTAGCCGTGGGCGTTGAGGTAGACCTTGGTGCTGCCGATGACGAGGGGTTCGTTGACCCTGATGACCGTCTTCTTCGGCTTGCCGTACGCGCCCTCCGCGTACGTCACGTGCGCCTCGTAGGTCCTGGGCGTGCCCCGCTGGGGGCCGCGGCGCTCGTACGTGCCGGTGAACTTGTCGAGCGTGAAGCTGAACGGGGCGAGCGAGTCGTTGTCGAACAGCGAGCCGGACTTGAAGTCGTCGTACTGCGTGAGCGTGTTGGCGAAGCCGTCGCCCTCGACAATCAGCTTGCCGCCCTCGGACTTGAAGAGCTGCCCGCAGGCGAACGCGACCAGCATCACGATCAGGGAGACGTGGAAGATCAGGTTCCCGGCCTCGCGCAGATAGCCCTTCTCGGCCGCCACCGCGCCGTTCACGGCGTGCACCCGGTAGCGGCGCTTCCGGATGATCGCGAGCGCGGCCTCGTGGACCTGCTCGGGATCGGCCTCGGTGCGCCAGGTGGTGTACGCGGGCAGCCTGGTCAGGCGCTTGGGGGCGCCGGGCGGCCGGCTGCGCAGCTGGCCCACGAACTGGCCGGTGCGCGGCACGATGCAGCCGATGAGCGAGACGAACAGCAGGATGTAGATCGCGGAGAACCACACCGAGCTGTAGACGTCGAAGAACTGGAGCTTCTCGTAGAGCGGCGTGAGGGTGGTGTGCGCCTTCTTGAACGCCTCCACCTTCAGCTCGTCCACGCTGTTCTGCGGGATCAGCGAGCCGGGGATGGCGCCGAGCGACAGCAGGAAGAGCAGAATCAGCGCGACCCGCATCGAGGTGAGCTGCCGCCAGAACCAGCGGGCCCAGCCGATGACGCCCATCGCGGGCAGGCCGGTCTCGTTCTCCTCGCGCGGGGCGGTGGAGAGCCGGGCTCCGGCGGCGCCCGACTCGAAGGAACCCTCCTCGTCCCGGCGCTCCCGCTCCGGGGCGGGGTTGGACTTGGTGTTGCTCATGGAACTCAGATCCCCACCGTGAAGCCGTCGGACCAGCCCTGCACCTGCTGCATCATCGTGCCCCACACACCTGTGAGCAGGAGCAGACCGGTCACGATCATCATTCCGCCGCCGATCCGCATCACCCAGGCGTAGTGCTTCTTGACCCAGCCGAACGCGCCGAGCGCCTTGCGGAAGGCGACGGCGGTGAGCACGAAGGGAATGCCGAGGCCGAGGCAGTACGCGACGGTCAGTATCGCCCCGCGTCCGGCGGTGCCCTGCTCCATCGCGAGGATGTTCACCGAGCTGAGCGTCGGGCCCAGGCACGGGGTCCAGCCGATCCCGAAGAGGGCGCCCAGCAGCGGGGCGCCCGTCAGTCCGGTCACCGGCCGCTTGTGGATGCGGAACTCGCGCTGTGTCATCCAGGGCATCAGCCCCATGAAGAAGACGCCCATCAGGATCATCAGCACGCCGAGGATCTTGGTGAGGATCCCGCTGTTCTCCAGGAGCGTCTGGCCGAAGAAGCCGAAGAGCGCGCCGCCGGAGACGAACACGACGGTGAAGCCGAGCACGAAGAGCGAGGCGCCCGCGACCATCCGGCCCCGCCGGGCCTGTGCCAGGTCGGTGCCGCTGACGCCGGTGACGTAGCTGAGGTAGCCGGGCACGAGCGGCAGGACGCACGGCGAGAAGAAGGAGACGAGCCCGCCGAGCACGGCGATGGGGAGGGCGACGAGCAGCGCCCCGTTCATCACGGTCTGGTTCTCGCCCGTGATCGCGGCAAGGGTGTGCACGGGGTCACTTCTCCGCGATCAGCGGGTCGATCATCTCGTGCAGCTTGTCGGAGTCGAGCGCGGTCAGGGAGCGGGCGGCGATCTTCCCGTCCCGGTCCAGGACCACGGTCGACGGAATGGCCTGCGGGCGCAGCGTCCCCTTGGGGAAGCGGAGCATGAGCTTGCCCGTCGGGTCGAAGAGGCTGGGGTAGGGAACCCCGTAGTCCTTCTCGAAGCTGATCGCGGGGCCCTTCCGGGCGTCCCGCGTGTTGATCCCGACGAACTGGACGCCCTTGTCCTTCGTCTCCTTGGACACCCGCGAGAAGTACTGGGCCTCCAGGCGGCAGGGCCCGCACCACGAGCCCCACATGTTCAGCACGACGACCTTGCCCTTGTAGTCGGCGACGTCGAGCTGCTTGCCGTCGAGGGTCTCGCCGTCCAGCTTCGGGGCGGCGACGCGGTCACCCTTGGCCACGGTGGAGATTCCGCCACTGCCCGTGACGAAGTTCGTGTTGCCGCCTCCGCCGGTCTTGTTGTCGTCACCGCCGCACGCGGTCAGCGTGAGGGCGAGTGCGACGACCGCTGCGGGGGCGGCGAGCAGGGTGAAGCGGCGTCGAGGTGCGCGGCCATGGCTCATGTGAAAAGTTTCGCATGGCGGTTCAGGCGATCTCGGGCACCCCCCTCGGTGCCCGTAAAGCCCGTTGTCAGGCTTGTTTAAAGAAGGCGTTCCAGCCGCCCGCGGGTGCCTGCCCGACTCCCAGTGAACGGAGCTTGTCGAGGACGTCCGGGGTCTGTACGTCGAGCCAGTCGACGAACTGCCGGAAGGAGACCAGGCGCACGTCCGGCTTCCCGGCGATTTTCTTGATCACCGCTTCGACCGCGTCCATGTAGATGCCGCCGTTCCACTCCTCGAAGTGGTTTCCGATGTAGAAGGGCGCGCGATTCGTCGTGTAGGCGCGGTTGAATCCGGCGAGATACGACTGGGTGGCCTGCTCACGCCATCCGGGATAGCGCGAGGGCATGCCCTTGGTCGAATTGAGCGACTGGTTGGCCAGGATGTTGTAGTCCATCGAGAGGACCTCGAAGGTGTGCCCGGGGAAGGGCATGGCCTGGAGCGGCAGGTCCCAGATGCCCTGGCGCTTCTTGGGCCAGACCTGGGTTCCGCCGGGCGAACTGGCGTCGTAGCGCCAGCCGAGCCTGCTCGCGGTGGGCAGCAGGTTCTCCTGGCCGAGCAGGCAGGGGGCACGCCCGCCGACCAGTTCCTTGCGGTAGTCGAAAGGCAGCGGGTCGAGATCGTTCCAGCCGGTGTTGGTGCGCCATTCGGTGACGAAGGAGACCGCCTGGTCGATTTCGTTCCGCCACTGCTGGGACGACCAGTTCGCGACCGATCCGGAGCCCGCGCAGAAATGCCCGTTGAAATGGGTGCCGATCTCGTGCCCGTCGAGCCATGCCCGGCGGACGTTCTTCAGCGTCTCCTTGATGTGGTCATCGGTGAGATAACCGATGTCGGAGGCGCCGATCGGATTGTTGGGCGGCCGGTACATGGACTTCTTGGACTCGGGCAGCAGATAGATCCCGGACAGGAAGAAGGTCATCGCCGCGTCGTGGTCCTTGGCGAGTTCCAGAAAGCGCGGGAAGAGTCCGTTGCCGACCTCGCCCGCACCGTCCCAGGAAAAGATCACGAACTGCGGCGGCGTCTGACCGGGTTCGAGCGGGACCGGCTTGGCGGGCTGGTGCGGCTGCTTCCCGGTGTCCGCGGTGGAACCGTCCCCGATCTTCCGCACGTCCTTCTCCGCGGACCCGGTCCCCCGGGTGCTCCCGTCGGTCCCCTTCTCCCCCGTGGTCCCCGACCGGCTCCCGCCGGAGGAGCCGAAGGTGCCACAGCCCGCCACCCCTACAGCGGCAGCCGCTCCGAGACCGGCCCCGAGCAGTCCCCTTCGGCTGATATCGCGCATGATTACCCCATCTGCGGTCGTTTTGCCTCAAGTCCATACAAACTGGCGAAGGCTTAGATGGCGGAAACAACACGGGGGTTCCGTGAATTAACACATGATTCTTTATGTGACCAGTCCCGGACCGCGCTCGAACACATGACCTGACAGAGTCTCGGGGGCGGGGCGGCCCGAGGCAATGGCACGCGACGGGGACGGGCCGGGGGAGCAGCGGCGCACGGCGGGCCGGAGCGACGGCGCACGGCGGGCCGGGGCCGGAGCAGCGGAACGGGGCGGGGCCGGATCCTCCCCGCCCCGCCCCGCCCCGCTCCATCCAGCTCCGTCCGGCCCCGTCCGGCCCCTCGGCCGGTGGGCCGACCACGCGTCGGCCGACTACGCGCCGAACGCCTTCGACTTGCCCTTCACCGGCTTCGCCCCGGCCAGCAGATGCGCCGGCACCAGGTCCCGCGCCGGTTCCGTGTACCCGACGGAGACGATCTTGTCGCCCTGGTACGTGAAGCTGGTCAGCGAGGCGAGGGTGCACTGCCGCTTGCGCGGGTCGTGCCACAGCCGCCGCCGCTCGACGAAGCTGCGCACGATCCAGATCGGCAGCTGGTGGCTGACGCACACCGCCTCGTGGCCGCGCGCCGCGTCGCGTGCCGCGTCCAGCGCGCCCATCATCCGCACGACCTGCTCGATGTACGGCTCGCCCCACGACGGCCGGAACGGGTTCGTCAGGTGCTTCCAGTTGTCCGGCTTGCGCAGCGCGCCGTCCCCGACGCCGAACGTCTTGCCCTCGAAGACGTTGGCGGCCTCGATGAGCCGCTCGTCGGTGGCCAGGTCCAGCTCGTGCGCCCCGGCGATCGGCGTGGCCGTCTCCTGGGCCCGCTCCAGCGGGGAGGCGACGACATACGTGATGTCGCGGCCCGCCAGGTGCTCGGCCACCCGGTCGGCCATCTGCCGGCCGAGCTCGGAGAGGTGGTAGCCGGGGCGGCGCCCGTACAGCACGCCCTCCGGGTTGTGCACCTCGCCGTGCCGCATCAGGTGGACGACGGTGATGTCCTTGTCCTTGCGGGCGCCGCCGGAGCTCGCGTTCTCGCTCATGCGGTGGCCTCCGCGGCGGCGCGGGCGGCGGCGGGCAGGGCGGCGGCGACGCGCTCGACGGCCCGCGCGTCGTGGGCGGTGGAGACGAACCAGGACTCGAAGGCCGACGGCGGCAGGTAGACGCCCTGCGACAGCAACGAGTGGAAGAACGCGGTGAAGCGGAAGGACTCCTGCTGCTTCGCGTCCTCGTAGTTCCGCACCGGCCGGTCGGTGAAGAAGACGGAGAACATGTTGCTCGCCGCCTGCACCGTGTGCGCCACGCCCTCCTTGGTGAGCGCCTCGCCGACCAGCCCGCGGATCTCCGCGGAGACCGCGTCCACCTTGTCGTACGCGGCGTCGTCGAGCAGTCGCAGCTGGGCGAGGCCGGCGGCGGTGGCGATCGGGTTCCCGGAGAGGGTGCCCGCCTGGTAGACGGGTCCTGCCGGGGCGAGGTGCGCCATCACGTCGGCGCGCCCGCCGAAGGCCGCGGCCGGGAAGCCGCCGCCCATGACCTTGCCGAAGGTCATCAGGTCGGGCCGCACCCCGTCGACGCCGAACCAGCCGGCCTTCGAGGTACGGAAACCGGTCATGACCTCGTCGGAGATGTAGAGCGCCCCGTTCGCGGCGCAGAGCTCCTTGAGCCCGGCGTTGAAACCGTCCAGCGGCGGCACGACGCCCATGTTGCCCGGCGACGCCTCGGTGATCACGCAGGCGATCTCGCCGGGGTGCGCGGCGAACGCCTCGCGGACGGCGTCCAGGTCGTTGTACGGCAGCACGATCGTGTCGCCGGCCTGCGCACCGGTGACCCCCGGGGTGTCCGGGAGGCCGAAGGTCGCGACCCCGGACCCGGCGGCGGCCAGCAGCGCGTCCACGTGGCCGTGGTAGCAGCCGGCGAACTTCACCACCTTGGCCCGGCCGGTGAACCCGCGGGCCAGCCGGATCGCGGACATGGTCGCCTCGGTGCCGGACGACACCAGCCGCACCTGCTCCACGGGCTCGACCCGGGCCACGATCTCCTCGGCGAGCGCGACCTCGCCCTCGCCCGGCGTGCCGAACGAGGTGCCGCGGGCGACGGCCTCCTGGACTGCGGCGATGACCTCCGGGTGGGAGTGGCCGAGGATCATCGGCCCCCACGAGCACACGAGGTCGACGTACTCCCGGCCGTCGGCGTCCGTGAGGTACGGACCGGTGCCGGACACCATGAACCGGGGCGTACCGCCCACGGCCCGGAAAGCACGGACGGGAGAGTTCACGCCGCCGGGCGTCACGAGGGACGCGCGGTCGAAAAGCGTCTGCGAAACTGGGGCGTCATAGGGAAAGCTCACATACGCCATGGTGTCAGAGCCCCGGACGGACTTGCGGACAGGTGTTTCACCGCACGTCCGTGGGGGAGGTCACTGACACGATGATCGGGTTGCGCGGCAGAGCTGTGTCTCCGTGAGTAGGGGCTGTGTCTCCTGAGTAGCAGTCGGGTGGATGAGATATGCATCGCGGTGGCGGAGTGGGCGAGGGGACCGGCGACCTGGGGCCCGAGCCTGCCCGGCGGGGTCGGCACCGGCGTGAGGCGAAGCGCGAGCAGGCCATACGGTCCGGTGGGGCGCAGGACGGCGAGGTCGGGAGCAGGAGTGGTGGCCGGGTGGGGGTGACCTACAAGTACTTCGGTGCGCCCGACGGGGCCACCGCGGCACGCGTGCCCATTTCGATGCGCCCCGAGGAGCTCGGCGGCGACGAACTGGGCATGGGCGGCATGTTCACCAAGATCAAGCCGGAGACGGTGGCGGCGATGGTCCTCACCGGGATCCAGGGCATACCCCTGCACCGGGTCCCCCCGCTGGAGCTGGTCGTGCTCCACCCCGACTACGCGGTGGTCAAGCTCCCGATGACGGTCGTCGACCCGCTGCGCGGCGTCGGCGAGGAGTCGGTGGGCGCCGCGGCGTTCATCTGGTCCACGGTCCCCGACCGCGGCGGCCCGCAGGACGCGTTCAACGTCTACCGGCTGCTCCACGAGTGGCAGGACTTCTCCCACCGGCTGCACGACGCCGGACACCAGGCGTACTGCCTGGTATGGCCCTGACCTGGGAGTTCACGGCACACAACGAATGAGGGCGGGGCCCGTGCCCCGCCCTTCGCGGTGTTCCCGGACCGCGTCCGTCCCCCATCTGATCCATGCTGGAGGGGCATCGACCGTTCCCGATCCCGGGGAGTCCTTGATGTCCAGCCAGTCACTCGACGACGCGACGCTGACCGACCTCGTCGCCGACGCCGCTGCCGCCCCGTCCATGCACAACGCCCAGCCCTGGCGGTTCCGCGCCACCCGGGCGGGCCGGACCGTCACCCTCCTCGCCGACCTCGACCGCGCGCTGCCCGAGGAGGACCCGGCCACCCGGGCGCTGCACGTGGGCTGCGGCGCTGCGCTGCTGAACCTGCGGGTGTCCGCCGCGCACCGCGGCCTCCACTCCGTCGCCACGCTGCTGCCCGACCCGTCGGCCCCCGCGGTGCTGGCCACCGTACGGCTCGAACACCGCGACGGGGGCGGGGACGACAGCGGGGACGGGGACGTGGCGCTCGCCGCGCTGCACCCCGCGATCCGGGAGCGGCACACGAGCCGCTACCCGTTCGACGACCAGCAGATCCCGCCGGACGTCCGGGAACTGCTCGTCGGGGCGGCCCGGGCGGAGGGCGCGGACTTCGCGTTCCTGGCCTCCCCGCACCTGGAGGAGGTGCTGGACCTGATCCGGGACGCCGAGGGCTACGCCCGCGAGGACCCGGCGCGGGAGGCGGAGCAGCGGAGCTGGACCCGGGACACGAGGACCGAGGCCCCCGTCGACGGCATCACGGACTACGCCATGGGCCCCCGCGACGCCTCGGCACGGGCGACCGCCCGGGACTTCATGGGGACGGCCCCGCAGCCCGGCCGGGCCCGCGTGCCGTTCGAGGAGCGGCCTCAGCTGGCCCTGCTGTCCACCCCGGGCGACCACGCCGTCGACTGGCTCCGCGCCGGGCAGGCACTGGAACGGATGCTGCTCACGGCCACGCTCCACGACGTGTCCACGTCGTTCGCGACCCAGCCCCTCGAATGGCCGGACCTGCGCTGGCTGCTGCGCGACCCGGTGCACGGCTCGGGCCACCCCCAGATGATCGTCCGGCTGGGATACGGGCCCACGGGGCCGCGCACCCCGCGCCGGCCCATGGACCAGGTGCTGACGATCGAGCCGTAGCGGCACACCGGGCACCGGGTGAACGGACGCGAGAACGCCGGAGCACCCGGGCACCGAGACACGGAAGGCGGTGGGAGCGATGTTGCTCCCCGTGGTCGTCGGGGTGGACGGGTCGGAGGGGAGTCTGCGCGCCCTGGACTGGGCGGTGGCGGAGGCGGCGCGCTCGCAGCTGCCCCTGCGGGTCGTCCACGCGTCCCTGTGGGAGCGCTACGAGGGCGTGCACGACGTCTTCGACACCGAGCGCCCCACCGAGGAGGTCATCGCCGGGCGCCTCGTCGCCGAGGCCGCGGAACGGGCCCGGCGGCTCGGCCCCGGGGTCGCCGCGGAGGCCGTCGTGCTGGCCGAGGACACCGTGACGGCGCTCGTCGAGGAGAGCCGGGAGGCCGCCCTGGTCGTCCTCGGTTCGCGCGGCCGGGGCCGGGTGGCCGGAATGCTGCTGGGGTCCGTCAGCCTGTCGCTCGCCGGCCGGTCCCGCTGCCCGGTCGTGGTCGTCCCGGCGCACCCCTCCGGGCCCCCGGCGCACCCCGGCCGCGTCGTCGTCGGGATCAGCGATTCCGCCACGCCCGCACCGGCCGCCGTCTTCGCGCTGGAGCGGGCGGCGGTCCGCCGCGGCGAACTGGTCGCCGTACGCGTCTGGCGCAGCCCCGCCCACGGCCCCATGGGCCATCCGCTCATCGCGGGCTCCCCGGCCACCTCCTACCACCGGGAGGCCGAGGAGCACCTGGAGGAGGTGCTGGAACGGCTGGATCCGGCCGGTTCCTCCGGCGTCGTCATCCACCGGTCGGTGGTGCGCGGGCCGACGCACCAGAGCCTCATCGAGGCCGCCGAGGGCGCGGAACTCCTGGTCGTCGGGGCCCGCCGGAGCACCGGACGGCACGGATTCCGCCTCGGCCCGGTGGGCCACGCGATGCTGCACTACGCGCCCGTCCCGGTCGCCGTCGTCCCCGACGCCCGCTCCCGCTGACCCGGACGCCGACGGGGATACTACGTCGAACACTTGACCACTCGGCTGCCCGCGGAACGGTGGCGGGGAGTCCGGGTGCGAACCGGCCACGGCGCGGCCCCGCGTGGCCGCCGGCCCGGCCGCACGGCCCTCCCCGTACCGGCGCGGCACCGAAGCACGAGAGGGAGGCCCGGCCCATGGTCGACGTCGCCGCCGCACGCCTTGTCACCACGTTCGCCGCACCGCTGGACCGGAAGCGGGACGCGGCGGACGCCCCGTACCTGGTCCGGTGGCCCGGCGGGGAGCCCGGCGACGGGCGGCGCCTGCTCGTCCAGCGCGGCGACGCCGAACTGGTCGTGGTCGCCCCGGACGCGGCGGGCGTTCCGAACGCGGCGGGCGTTCCGGACGCGGCGGACCCGGAGAACGCCCCGGCGGACCCGGTGAACGCCCCGACGGTCCGCTTCCCCGCGCCCTGGCCCCGCAACTTCGGCACCTTCGCGGTGGCGCCGGACGCCGCTCTCGCGGTCTTCGCCGGGGTGCACGCGCTGCGCGCGGTGGACCCGACGGGCGCGGTGCGCTGGGAGGTCGCGCACGGTTGCTGGGAGGGCAGCTGCCGCACGCTCCACGCCGGGTTCGAGGAGTACGCGACCGATTCCCGGCACCGGTACCCGGACAGCGGCTCGGCCGTGTTCTCGGCGGACGGCACGCTCGTGTGGGCCCACATCCGCGGCCCCGTCGCCGCCTCGGGGCCCGACCCGGAGGCACTGGACGAGTGGCTGGTCGTCGACGCCGCCGACGGCCGGGTCCTCGGCCGGGCGGACTCGGAGACGGTGGCGGCCGGCTCGGACCACGTCCCGCACCCCGACCCCGCCCGGATGGGCCTGTCCGTCGGCGAGGGGCAGGACGGGGTGCCGCTGCTGTGGGGCAGGTGGGACGGCGAGAAGCTCACCGTCGAGCGGTTCTGCAACGACGAGCGCATCCTGACGGCGGTGAGCCCCTCGGGCGACCGCTTCCTGACGGTGACGCACTACGAGGAGACGCTCGGCGTGCACCGCGTCGACGACGGCTCCGTGCTGGCCGAACTCGACACCGAGCACGCCGTCCCGCGCCACCCCGGGGCCGACCCCGACGACGAGGACGCCGACGAGACGCTCTGGGACTACGAGTGCGGCTTCCTCGACGAGGAGACCGTCGTCGTCGGTACGTCGGAACGGGACGAGGAGTACGGCGAGGCGCGCCACTGGCTGGTGGGCACGGCCGGGGAGGAGATGCGCGTGACCGCGCAGCTCTCATACCCCTTCCCGGTCTCCGGCGCGCCCACCGCCCTGGGCGACGGCACCTGGTACACGGTGTCGGAGTCGGGCGACGCACTGCACGTGTGGAGCCGCTGACCGACCGGACACGCCCCGCCACGCCCCCCGGCGTACGGGCACGGGCCGTTTCCCCGACGTACGGGCACGGGCCGCTCCCCCGCCCCGCTCCCCCCGGCCGGCTCCCGGGTGTGCGGGGCGCCGCCCGCACGCCCGGGGCGCGTCACCGGGTCATGCGCCGGGGGCCCGCCAGTGCGGATCGCGGCCGGTCAGCGCCAGCGCCCGTTCGAAAGGGCCGGCCCCCTCCGGCACGGGGTGCGGCTCGCCGAACACCTTCGCCTCCCTGGCCATCGGCGCCATCGCGGCCAGCGCGGGGCCGATCTCGTCCAGCACGGACGCGTCCGGTGCGAAGTCCTGGCCGGTGGCCCGCGCGAGGTCCCAGGCGTGGACGGTCAGATCACCCAGCACCATGTTCCCGACGGTCCTGGCCGGCAGCCCCATGGCCCCCGCGGTGCCCTCCTCCGCGCCGGGCACGGCCCAGGCCGCCACCAACTTGTCGGTCTCCTCGGCGAAACGGGCCCGCCAGTCCCCCGTCACGACGTCCGGCGTCCCGCCGAAGTCGGCCGGCTCCCGGGCCGCGAGCGCCTGGAAGTTGACGACCACTTGGAAGAGGTGGTTGATCAACGCCCGTACGTCGTACTCCGCGCAGGGCGTGGGTGCTTCGAGGCTGCTGTCGTCGATCCCGTTCAGCACCGGCACGGCCCGTTCGGCGGCCGCCCCCAGCAGTTCGCTCATCTTCTTCATCCGCCGACCCTGCACGCCGTGGCGGCCCGGCGCTTGAAGAAACGCGTCATCGTCCACGAAAAGATCCGCACGCCTCGAAGCACGCCATAAAATCGCCACCATGGCCGGTCCTCGACGTGACACCCGGGGCATCGTCGACGCCCCCGAACTCTTCGCGCAGGTACGTTTCCGCCGCCGCGAACCCGCCGCCGGACTCCGGCCGTACCTGGAGCACTACTGGCTCATCGACTGGGACCTGTCGCAGCCGTACGCCTCCCACCTGGTGCCGCACCCGTCCGTGAACCTGGTCTTCCAGCGGTACGAGCACGAGGCCGACTTCGCGGAGGTCTCGGGCATCGGGCTGGAGCTCTTCACGCAGAAGCTGGAGGGCCGGGGCCGGGTCTGCGGCGTGCAGTTCCGGCCCGGCGGGTTCCGGCCGTTCGCACCGGACCGGCCGGTCGTGCAGTGGACGGGCCGACGGCTGCCCGCGGACGAGGTGTTCGCCCCGCCCGTCCCGCCGTCGGCCGTGCTCGACCCGGCGGACGAGGACGAGCGGGTGGCGGCGCTCGACGCGTACCTGCTGGCGCTCGCGCCCCGGCCGGACCCGCAGGCCGAACGCGCGATGGCCCTGGTCGACCTGGTGCGCACGGACCGCACGGTGCGTCGCGTCGACGAACTCGCCCGTGTCGGGGAGCTGTCCCCGCGCTCCCTCCAGCGACTCTTCTCGGCGTACGTCGGCGTCGGACCCAAGTGGGTCATCCTCCGCTACCGGATCCACGAGGCGCTGGAACGGGCCGAGTCGGACCCCGGGGTGGACTGGGCGGCGCTCGCCGCCGAACTCGGCTACAGCGACCAGGCCCATCTGATCAGGGACTTCACGGCCACCGTCGGGGTGTCCCCGACGGCGTTCGCACCGCGCTGAACACCATCGTCCGGGCCCGGCCCGTCCGGCCCATCAGGCACATCCGCCCTGCCGGGCCCACCGGGCCGACAGGGCGGGCCGGTCCGCCGTCCCGCACTCAGTCCGAGTCGAGGACCTTGTCGAAGTTGAACGCGACGATGTCCAGCCGCTCCCGCAGATAGAAGCGGTGGGCGTCGGTGCGGTGCGTGCCCGAGTCCAGGCTGAGATGCCGGCAACCGGCCTCCCTGGCCCGCTCCTCCAGGTGCCCGAGGAGACTCCGGCCGACCCCGGTGGAGCGAGCGTCCTCGGTGGTGACCAGGTCGTCGACGTACAGCATCCGGATCTGGCTGGTGTTGTCGACGACGCGCCACCCGGCCGCGCCCACGCAGACGCCCCGGTCGTCGTAGGCGGCGCTGAACCGCAGACCCTGCCCGTACCCCCGCTCGTACACCTCCCGGAAGAGGTCCTCGGTGAGGTGGGTACGGAGTTCGCGCAGGACGGGGAGCAGGTCGTCGGCCAGTGCGGCGTCGCCGGGTTCGAGGTCGATGATCTTCATGAGGGACATGGGGGAACTGTAGGCGCGCCCGCTCCCGTCCCCGCTCCCGCCTTCGCCCGTCCTCGCCCCCGCCCCGTGCGTCCGCCACGTCCGCCGCGCCCCGAAAGCGTTTGACGACCGGGGGCTCTCCCAGGATATTTATCTGCGTCGCGCAACTTATGCGCACCGCAGTCATATCTTCGGAGAAGAGGTTCCTTCGTCATGCTCACTCTCGTCACCGGCTGCCGCGGCCGTGTCGGCTCCGCGCTCGTCCCGCTGCTGCTCCGCGCCGGGCACTCCGTCCGCGCCGCCTCGCGCGCCCCCGAACAGCTCTCCGGGCCGGCCGCCGCGCTGCCCGCCGACGTGCCGGTCGTGGCCTGCGACCTCGGCGACCCGGCCACCTTCCCGGCCGCCCTCGCCGGGGTCGACTCCGTCTTCCTCTACGCCGAACCCTCCGGCATCGACGCCTTCCTCGCCGCGGCCGAGGCCGCCGGGGTCGAGCACATCGTGCTGCTCTCCTCCAGCTCGGTCCTCGCCCCCGACGCCCCGGGCAACCCGATCGCCGCCTCCCACCACGCGGTGGAACAGGCCCTGATCGCCTCGCCCCTCACCACGACACTGTTCCGCCCCGGCGTCTTCGCGACCAACGCCCACCAGTGGTCGCGCTCGGTACGGGAGCACGGCTCCGTCGACCTCCCCCACCCCCGCAGCCACAGCAGCCCCATCCACGAGATGGACCTCGCCGAGGCGGCCCTCGCCGCTCTCACCGAACCCCGTCCACAGGGCGCGGCGTACCACCTGACCGGCCCCGAATCGCTCACCGCCACCGAGCAGATCGACCTCCTGGCGGCGGCGTCCGGGCACCCCATCGCCGTCAACACCGTGTCCGGGGAGGCGTGGAAGGAGTCCATGGCCGCGTTCGCGCCCGAGCCGATCGCCGATGCGCTGCTCGCGTACATGGCGGAGTCGGAGGACTCACCGGCCGCGGTGACCGACGAGGTCGAGAAACTGACCGGCCGCCCGGCCCGCACCTTCGCCGCCTGGGCCGAGGAACACGCCGACGCCTTCCGCCCCTGAACGCCCCGGCCGTTCCGGGCGCTCCGGACGTTCCAGGTGCTCCGTACGTTCCGGGTACCCCAAGGGCCCGGAACACCCGGGGGGTCCGGCGGCTCGGGACGACCCAGCACTGCCGTCCGGATCACATTCCGAGTTGCCGCACGACGCGGCAACTCCCCAAAACCTTCTGCGCAACGCAACCAATGCGCTGCGCAGCAACATCACTCATCGGAGAACCATGCTCACCGTCGCCGTCACCGGAGCCACCGGAGCCCAGGGCGGGGCCACCGCCCGCGCCCTGCTCGCAGCCGGTCACCGGGTGCGCGCGCTCACCCGCCGTCCCGGCTCACCCGCCGCCGACGCTCTGCGCGGCCTCGGTGCCGAGGTGCGCCACGCCGACTTCGACGACCGCCGCTCGCTTGAGGCCGCCCTTACCGGGGCGGACTCCCTCTTCGCGGTGACCACCCCGTTCGGCACCGACACCGCCACCGAAATCCGTCAGGGCATGGCCCTCGTCGATGCCGCGGCAGAGGTCCGCCTCGGGCATGTCGTGTTCACCTCCGCCGCCCACGCCGACCGGGGCACCGGTGTTCCGCACTACGAGAGCAAGCACCTGGTCGAGCAGCACCTGCGTACGGCCGGGGTGCCCTGGACGGTGATCGCCCCGGCGGCGTTCATGGACAACTACGCCAGCGGCTGGACCCTCGACGGACTGCGCGACGGCTCCTTCGCCTGGCCCATGCCTGGAGACCGGCCCCTCACGCTCATCCCCGCCTCGGACATCGGCGCGTTCGCCGCGCTGGTACTGCAGCGCGGCGACGAGTTCGCCGGTCGCCGTATCGACATCGCCTCCGACGAGCACACCCCGAACCAGATGGCAGAGATCCTCGCGACCGCCATCGGTCGCCAGGTCGCCCACCAGGAGGTACCCCTGGCCCACGTCCGGACCCGGTCGTCCGACCTGGCAGCCATGTTCGAGTACTTCACCGCCGTCGGCCTCGACGTCGATGTCACTTCGCTGCGACGCGACTACCCCGAAGTCGGCTGGCACAGCTTCACCGACTGGGCCGTCGCCCAGGACTGGTCCACACTCCTGTCCGCGGCGCCCGCACATCAGTGACATCCTCCGGCCGCAGTTGCGAAGCGGGCAGGGCAGGTCGGGCTTCGCCCGGCCGAACATCTGGCGCTTGAGGATCTTGATCCGGTTGACGTGGCCCTCGACCGGGCCGGAGTCCCCTCACTCGAAACCCCCTGGCCGACCCGACCGGGCCGATGACATGCTGACGAGGTGAACGGCCCGGAGATCCACCTCGAAGTCGCCCCCGAACTACGCCTTTTCGTCGCCCATGAACGTCGCCGGGGGCGCACGGCCGTGGTCACCGACGGCTCCTCCACCCTCGGCCACGTGGTGGAGTCCCTCGGCATCCCGCTCACCGAGGCCGGGCAGATCCTGGTGGACGGCCGCCCCGTCCCGGTCTCGCACATCCCGGGGGCGGGCGAACTGGTCGAGGTGCGTGCCGTGGAGCGCCCCCAGCACGTTCCGGGCGCACCCCTGCGATTCCTGCTCGACGTCCACCTCGGCACACTCGCCCGGCGGCTGCGGCTGCTCGGCGTGGACGCCGCGTACGAGAGCGAGGACATCGGCGACCCCGCACTGGCCACCCGCTCGGCGCAGGAACGCCGCGTGCTGCTCTCCCGGGACCGCGGACTGCTGCACCGGCGGGAGCTCTGGGCCGGGGCGTACGTCTACAGCAATCATCCGGAGGAGCAACTCCGCGACGTGCTGGAGCGGTTCGCCCCGCACCTGGCCCCGTGGACCAGGTGCACCGCCTGCAACGGCCCGCTGAGGAGCGCCGACAAGGACAGCGTCAGCGGCCGGCTGGAGCACGGCACCCGGCAGTCGTACGACGTCTTCGCGCAGTGCACGGAGTGCGACCGCGTCTACTGGCGGGGCGCCCACCACACCCGGCTGGAGGCGATCGTCACGAAGGCGCTCCAGGAGTTCGCCCCGGCCTCCGTCACTCCTGCGGACAACGCCTGACGCCCTCGCCCGCCGGGCCCGCCCCGCTCTCCGGGTCCGCCCCGCCGTCATCGGCATCCGTGCCGTCATCGGCGTCCGTGCCGCTGCCGGTGTCCGTGTCGCCGCCCGGGGCCGCCGTTCCGCTCCCGGTGTCCGGCGCGGCGGTGCCCCGCCGCAACACCTCGACCTGGCGCGCGCTCAGCTCGACCGTCCGCCGCATGTGGGCGATGAGCAGGGCCACTTCGTCGTCGTCGTACGCCTCGAACATCTCCGCCCAGGCGCCGCTCAGCCGCTTCCACACGGCGCCGACCTCCGCCATCCGCTCCGGCACGGGCGCGACGAGCACGCGTCGCCGGTCGACCGTGTCGCGCTCGCGCGTCACGTAGCCGCCCCGTTCCAGCCGGTCCACCAGCCGGGTCGCCGACCCCGTGGTGAGCCCGGTCAGCTCCGCGATACGACCGGTGGTGACCGGGGCCTCCTCCAGTCCGAGCAGGTTGATGCACTGCAGATCGGTCGGGTGGAGCCGCAGGTGGTCCGCCACGGCCTGGTTGAAGAGCGTGTACGCGGCCATGTACCGCCGCGACTCGACGGTCAGCTCGGCCATCAGCGCACGACGGCGGGGCTGGTGCTTCTGCGACATGGAGAGAGTGTACGAATCGGGCAACGCCCTTCCCCGCCGGACGGGCCCTACGGCTTCTCGGCGGTCAGGTAGCGCTGGACGGTGGGCGCGAGCCAGGCGATCACTTCCTCGCGCGACATCTCCGCGGCGGGCGCGAACCGCAGCACGTAGCGCGTGAGCGCCATTCCCAGTATCTGCGAGGCGACGAGCGCCGCACGGTGGGACGCCTCGGCCGGATCGGGGCAGAC
Organism: Streptomyces sp. NPDC006435; assembly: GCF_040612315.1. NCBI lineage: Bacteria > Bacillati > Actinomycetota > Actinomycetes > Kitasatosporales > Streptomycetaceae > Streptomyces > Streptomyces sp. NPDC006435. The sequence goes on along the minus strand of NZ_JBEXPY010000031.1, from coordinate 49,639 downwards.
GCCGACCGTGACCGGCCCTATCTGCTGGGCGAAGACCTCTCTCATCCGCTCCGCACCGGCCTCGTTGGTGACACCGACCCTCAGCATCGCCGTGAGCACGTCGTCGCCCTCCCAGCGGTCCAGGAAATGCGCCACGAGGGCCGCTCCGACGTGCTTGGCCGGCAGCGCCCCCAGCTCGGGCAGCCGCAGATCGATCGAGGAGGCGGCGACGAACAGCCCCTCCTTGTTGCCGTAGTAGCGCATGACCATCGACGGGTCGATGCTCGCGTCCCGGGCGATGGCCCGGATGGTGGCGCGCTCGTACCCGTCGGCGGCGAACCGCTCGCGCGCGGCGGCGAGGATCGCGGCCTTGGTGGCGTCCGAACGGCGGGGGGCGGCGGCGGGCTTCGTCATGCCAACAAATGTAGGCCAACAAGCGTTGACATGCCAATCACGCCGGAGTTACCGTTGCCAACAAGCGTTGACCAACGGTTGTTGGCACGAAGGTGACGGCCGGTGACAGCCGGCTACCGCTGATGAACGGGCCCAGGAGGCAGTCATGACCACCAACCCGAGCACCGCACCCGAGACCGTCGACGTACTCGTCGTGGGCGCCGGCCCCACCGGCCTGCTGCTCGCGGGGGATCTCGCCGCCCAGGGCGTCTCCGTCACGCTCGTGGAGCGCCGCCCGCTCCGGACGAACAACATGACGCGCGCCTTCGCCGTGCACGCCCGCACGCTCGAACTGCTCGACAACCGCGGCCTGGCCGACGAGCTGATCGGGACGGGCACCCCCATCACCTCCCTGCGCTTCTTCGGCGCGCTCTCGATCGACCTCTCCCGGCTGCGCACCCGCTTCCCCTTCGTGCTGATCACCCCGCAGTACGAGGTGGAGCACCTGCTGGAACGCCGGGCCCGCGCCGCCGGCGTCCGCTTCCGGTACGAGACGGAGCTGACCGGGCTCCACCAGGACGCCGGGTCCGTCACCGCCGAGCTGCGCGAGCCGGACGGCGGCCGGTCCGCCCTCACCGCCCGCTATCTCGTCGGCACCGACGGGATGCGCAGCCCCGTGCGCCACGCGCTCGGACTCCCCTTCCCCGGCAGGTCCGTGATCCGGTCGATCGTCCTCGCCGACGTCCGGTTCGCCGAGGAGCCCACCTCCGTCCTGACGGTCAGCGGCGGGGGAGACGCCTTCGCCTTCATCGTCCCGTTCGGGGACGGCTGGTACCGCGTGATGGGGTGGGACCGCACGCACCAGCCCGCCGACAGCGACCCCGTCGAGCTCGACGAGATGCGCGAGATCGCCCGCCGCGCCCTCGGCACCGACTACGGCATGCACGACGCGCGCTGGATCTCCCGCTTCCACAGCGACGAGCGCCAGGTGCCCGCCTACCGCACCGGCCGGGTCTTCCTCGCGGGCGACGCCGCCCACGTCCACTCGCCGGCGGGCGGCCAGGGCATGAACACCGGCCTCCAGGACGCCGCCAACCTCTCCTGGAAGCTCGCCGCCGTGCTGCGGGGACACACGGCCGACCCGGAGGCGCTCCTCGACAGCTACCAGACGGAGCGGCACCCGGTCGGTACGAGGGTGCTCCGCTCCAGCGGCGCGATCGTCCGCCTCGCCATGGCCCACACCCCGCTCCAGCGGGCGGCCAGAACCGTCGCCGCCAAGATGCTGTCCGGCGTCCGGCCCGCCTCCGACAAGCTCATCGGCATGATCTCCGGCATCTCGATCGCCTACTCGGCCCCACGCGGCGCGCACCCCCTCACCTCGAAGCGCGCCCCCGACCTGAGCCTGCGGGAGGGCCGGCTGCACCAGCTGCTGCGCGACGGCGCGTTCGTCCTCGTCACCCCGGCCGACGTCACCGCCCCGGCGTCACCGGCCCCGTTGGTGCACGCCCACTGGCAGGGCGAGCGCGACACCACCCTGCTCGTCCGCCCCGACGGCTACATCGCCTGGGCGGGCGACCACGCCGACCCCGCGGCCCTGCGGTCCGCACTCGCCCGGTTGGCACCGGCCGCCGGGAACAACCGGGCCCGGTGAACACCCGGGGCCGGTGGCCGGCGGGTGCGGCCGGCGGGCGACCGGGGCCGACGAACGCCCGAAGTCGGCGGGTGCCCGTGGGCGCCCGGTCCGGGGCGGCGCCCGAAGGTCAGAAGACGTACTCGTCTCCGGTGGCCGGAGCCAGCACCTCGTGGTCGTTGTTGCGGAGGTTCCGGTCGGTCGCCCCGCCGTTCCACAGCGTGTCGATCCGTACGACGACCTCGTCCGGCTTCCCCGCGAGCTGCAGTTCGAACGCGAACTGCCGCCCCCTCGCCTCCTCCGCCCCGTCGGCGCGCAGCTCGCCCGTCCGGCACAGCACGGTCTGCCGACCGGTCTGCATGCAGTTCTCCGGGAGCTCCTGCCGCCCGACGAGCGGCACCGACGTCCGCACGCGCACGGTCACGTCCGCCAGGTTCGACGGACCGCGGTTCTCGGACCGCATCCAGACCCCGAGCCCCGAGCCCCACAGCAGTACATGCCCGTGGTGCGACACATCGGCCTCCGGGGCGACGGCGGTCCCGGGACCGGGACCGGGACCGGGGACGGCACCGGGACCGGGGACGGCGGCCGTCGCGCCCGCGGTGGCCGGCGCGGCGCCCGCGCCCAGCATCGCCATCGCGACCAGTACCAGCGCCGCGGCTTTTCTACGGGTCACTACCATGCCCCGAAGATACAGATAGACCCGAATTATCCTTATTTACCGATCGGTTCGGCGCGCGCCTTCCCCTCGTCCGGCCCATCCCCACCCACCGTTCGCCCCGCCCCGCGTCCGCCCGGCGCCCGTCCCGGACCCGCGTCCATCCACTGACACGTTTCGAACCGCTGATCCGCGCCTGCCTATCCTGGCCGCGTCATAGATCGTCCGCCCGAGGAGTCCGCCATGGCCGCCACCCCGATCGCCGTCATCACCGGAGCGAGCAGCGGCATCGGCGCCGCGACCGCCCGCCAACTGGCCGCCGCCGGCCACCGCGTCGTACTGACCGCCCGCCGCAAGGACCGCATCGAGGCGCTCGCCGAGGAGATCAACGGGGCGGGCCACCAGGCCACGGCCTACGCCCTGGACGTCACCGACCGCGCCGCGGTGGACGAGTTCGCCACCGCGTTCCGCACCCTCGCCGTCCTCGTCAACAACGCGGGCGGGGCGCTCGGCGCCGACCCCGTCGCCACCGGCGACCCCGCCGACTGGCGTCAGATGTACGAGACGAACGTCATCGGCACGCTCAACGTCACCCAGGCCCTGCTCCCCGCGCTCACCGCGAGCGGCGACGGAACGATCGTGGTCCTCTCCTCCACCGCGGGCCTCGGCACGTACGAGGGCGGCGGCGGTTACGTGGCCGCCAAGCACGGCGAGCACGTACTGGCCGAGACGCTCCGCCTGGAGATCGTCGGCACCCCGGTCCGCGTCATCGAGGTCGCCCCCGGCATGGTCAGGACGGAGGAGTTCGCCACCACCCGCTTCCGCGGCGACACCGAGAAGGCCGCCAAGGTGTACGCGGGCGTCGACGAGCCCCTCACCGCCGACGACGTGGCCGACACCATCACCTGGGCCGTCACCCGGCCCAGTCACGTCAACATCGACCTCCTGGTCGTCCGCCCCCGCGCCCAGGCGTCCAACTCCAAGGTCCACCGCACCGGCTGACCCGGACGGAGACACGGGAAGGCCCCGGACACACCACCCGCGTCCGGGGCCGACATGCGCGACAGGGCCCACCATGAGCCCGGGACGGGGCCCGCGGCCGGGGTCCGTGAGAACGACCCGGCGCGGCGCCCGTACCCGGTGCTCAGCCCTTCACGCACACCACCTGCTTGAGCTTGGCGACGACCTCCACCAGGTCCCGCTGCTGCTCGATGACCTGCTCGATCGGCTTGTACGCGGCCGGGATCTCGTCCACGACGCCGGAGTCCTTGCGGCACTCCACACCCCGCGTCTGGTCCTCCAGGTCGCGCGTCGAGAAGCGCCGCTTCGCGGCGTTCCGGCTCATCTTCCGACCCGCGCCGTGCGAGGCCGAGTTGAAGGACTTCTCGTTGCCGAGGCCCTTCACGATGTACGAACCGGTGCCCATCGACCCCGGGATGATCCCGAAGTCCCCGGAGCCCGCACGGATCGCGCCCTTCCGCGTGACCAGCAGGTCCATGCCCTCGTACCGCTCCTCCGCCACGTAGTTGTGGTGGCAGGAGATGACCGGCTCGAAGGTCACCTTGGCCTTCTTGAACTCCTTGCGGACCACGTTCTGGAAGAGGGCCATCATGATGGCGCGGTTGTGCTTCGCGTACTCCTGCGCCCAGAACAGGTCGTTGCGGTAGGCCGCCATCTCCGGGGTGTCGGCGACGAACACCGCCAGGTCGCGGTCGATCAGATCCTGGTTGTGCGGCAGCTTCTGCGCCTCGCCGATGTGGAAGTCGGCCAGCTCCTTGCCGATGTTCCGCGACCCGGAGTGCAGCATCAGCCAGACCGAACCCGCCTCGTCGAGGCAGAACTCGATGAAGTGGTTGCCCGAGCCGAGCGTCCCCATCTGCTTCGTGGCCCGTTCCTGACGGAACCTGACCGCCTCGGCCACACCGCCGAACCGCGTCCAGAAGTCGTCCCAGCCCGGCGCACGGAAGCCGTACAGCCGGTCGGGGTCCACGGCGTCGTCGTGCATCCCGCGGCCCACCGGAATGGCCTGCTCGATCTGCGACCGCAGCCGGGACAGGTCGCCCGGCAGGTCGTTGGCCGTCAGCGAGGTCTTCACCGCGGACATCCCGCAGCCGATGTCCACGCCCACCGCCGCCGGACAGACCGCACCGTGCATCGCGATCACCGAGCCGACCGTCGCGCCCTTGCCGAAGTGGACGTCCGGCATGACCGCCAGCCCCTTGATCCAGGGCAGGGTGGACACGTTGCGCAGCTGCTGCATGGCCGAGTCCTCGACCGAGGCCGGGTCGGCCCACATGCGGATCGGGACCTTCGCGCCCGGTACCTCTACATACGACATAATCCCTCGATTCCCCCGAAAAGTCTGAAAGCGCAAAACCGGTGCCAAGGTCGGCAAACGAGTCGGTCGACCGGCATTCACAGCGGCGCGTGCGATACACATTGTCTCCACCGGTCGCCATCGAGCGGCAACCGTTTTTCGCACGAAGGGAGCCCAGGGCCGTGCGACGAATGGCCTACGTACCCGGCGCCGCACTGCTGGCAGCGCTCGTCGTCGGTTGCAGCGCCGACACCGGAACCGGTGGTTCCGCAGCCGACAGCAAGCCGGGCGAGGCGACCGAGGCCGTGGCGGCCCCCGGCAAGTACCGCACCCTCCCCGAGCCGTGCCGCGCGGTCACGTCGTCCACGCTCAAGGACCTGCTCCCGGGCTCCGCCGAACTCTCCGAGGAGCAGCAGAAGAAGGTGTACGGGGGCACCGCCACCGTCACCTACGACACCGACCGCCGGGTCGGCTGCCGCTGGAAGTCGGAGGACCACTCCTCCTCGCGCACCCTGTTCATCGACTTCGAGCGGGTCGTGTCCTACGACCCCTCGGTGAGCGACGACGACCGCGCCGACGAGGTGTACACGGAGAAGGTGACCGCCGCCGGTCTCTCCTCGCCCTCCGCCTCCGCGACCCCCGACAACGCGGAGAAGCAGACCCCCTCCGACTCCTCGGGCTCCTCCGACGCCGACGACGGCGCCACCGGACCCGAATCCGGCGCGGAGTCCGGCGCGGCCTCGCACCCCCTGTCCGGCCCGCCCTCCGGGAAGGGCGACGCCCACGGCCACGACACGGACGCCGACGACGCGAAGACCGACGATCCGAAGGCCGACGACGGCGGGACCGACGGGGCCGAGGACGACGGCGGCGGGACCGACGGGGCCGAGGACGGCGACGGCGGGACCGACGGGGCCGAGGACGGCGGCGAGGACCTCCGGCCGCGCACGCTCGACGACCTCGGGGACAGCGCGTTCCTGAACGATCTGCTCACCCGGGCCGGTTCCACCGCGCAGCACCGCACGGTCAGCGTGGTATTTCGCACATCGAACGTCATCGTGACCGTCGAGTACACCGAGCAGCCGACCGTCTCCACCGTGGTCCCCGACAGCAAGGAACTGCAGGAGAAGGCGCAGGCACTGGCCCGGAACCTGGTCGAGGAGTTCGACGAGTAGCCCCGCCCCGGAAGCCTCCCGACCGGTCCCGCCCGCGGTCTCCGCGTCCCCGGCCGAGGCGGCATCCGGCCCCGGTCCGTCGTACCGTGGCCCTCCGGAACCTCCGGTCCGACCGCCTGTCCGACCGACCGCCCGACCGCCCGGCAGCCCACCCGCCGCGCCACCCGAGTGAAGGAACCATGCACCGTTCAGCCCCGCGACTCACCCGCATACTCGCCTGCGCCGCCGTTCCGGTGATGCTCGTCGTCGCCGGCTGCTCGTCGGACTCCGGCGACAAGGACAAGAAGGAGTCGGGCTCCTCGGCATCCGCTTCGACGGCCCCGAAGAAGAAGGAACCGACCGTCGAGCCCGCGAAGTTCTCCTCGCTGCCCGACGACCCGTGCAAGTCGATCACCAAGAAGACGATCACCTCCCTGGTGCCCGACGCGAAGTCCAAGAACGGCACGGCCGCCACGTCCAGCGACGTCTCGTACCGCACGGGCTGCTCGTGGAACGGCCTCGACGACAAGGGCGTGAAGGGCTCCCAGTACCGCTGGCTCGACGTCGGCTTCACCCGCTTCGACTCCGACCAGACCCTGGGCAGCGGCGCCGAGCGCGCACGGCAGGACTTCACGAAGCAGGTGGCGAAGGCCAAGGACACCGCGAACGCCAAGAAGGTCGCCGAGGCGCCCGTCAACGGCATCGGCGAGCAGGCCACCAAGGTCACCTACGAGCTCACCAAGACGAGCGAGGACTTCAAGTACGCGACGATCGTGGCCCGTACGGGGAACGTCGTCGTCACCCTCACCTACAACGGCGCCGGTTACGCGGGCGCGAAGGCCCCGTCCGCCGAGGACATCCTGAAGGGCGCCGAGAAGGCCGCCAAGGAAGCGGTGGCCTCGGTGGCCGCCGCCGACGAGCCGGACCCGTCCAAGTCGGCCGACACGAACGGCTCCACGACCTCCGGCGGCTCCTCGGGCAAGGACGACGACGACTCGGACAGCAAGCCGAAGAGCCGGAAGACCTCGGCCAACAAGTCGTCCACCAAGAAGACCACCTGAGCCACCCCGACGGGCCCGCCGGGCGCCCGAACCCCCCGGCCACGAGCGGTTTCACGGAGCCCGGCCCTCCCCCGGGGGCCGGGCTCCCGCCCCTCCCCGCGCAACACGCCGCACCCCGATGTGCCAGGCTGTGCCCGCCGGAGGGCACCGCGGGCACCGATGAACAGGACGTCCGCACAGAACGCCGGACACGTCCGACACATCGGATACGTCCGACACGTCGGATACATCGAATACGGGGAACGAGGAGGGAACGCGGGTGGCCGCGATGCAGCTGACACGCACCCACCGGATACTCATCGGTCTCGTGGTCGCCGGGGCGGTGCTCATCGCCGCGATCGGATTCGCGGGCTCGTACGCCGCGGTGCGCGAACTCGCCGAGAAGAAGGGCTTCGGGGATTTCTCGCTGGTCTTCCCGATCGGCATCGACGCGGGCATCTGCGTACTGCTCGCCCTGGACCTGCTGCTGACCTGGCTGCGCATCCCGTTCCCGCTGCTGCGCCAGACCGCCTGGCTGCTGACCGCCGCGACGATCGCCTTCAACGGCGCCGCGGCCTGGCCCGACCCGCTCGGCGTCGGCATGCACGCGGTCATCCCGGTGCTGTTCGTGGTCGCCGTCGAGGCCGCCCGGCACGCCGTGGGCCGGATCGCCGACATCACGGCCGACAAGCACATGGAGGGCGTGCGCCTCACCCGCTGGCTGCTCTCCCCCGTACCCACGTTCCGGCTGTGGCGCCGGATGAAGCTGTGGGAACTGCGCAGTTACGACCAGGTCATCAAGCTCGAACAGGACCGGCTGATCTACCAGGCCCGCCTCCAGGCCCGCTTCGGCCGCAACTGGCGCCGCAAGTCGCCCGTCGAGGCCCTGATGCCGCTGCGTCTGGCGAAGTACGGGGTTCCGCTGGCCGACACCGCCCCGGCCGGCCTCGCCGCCGCGGGCATCGAACCGGCACTGCTGCCCCCGGCCCCCGAACCCGCACCGGACCGGATCGCGCCGGGCGAGCCCCAGCCCGAGCTCCCCTCCGCCCCCGACCCGCAGCACGAGCTGCAACAGCAGCAACAGCAGTACGCACAGCAACAGCACGAGCAGCAGTACGACCCGCAGCACCAGCAACAGCAACAGCACCCGCAGTACCAGCAGGAGGCCCCCGGCCCGCAGGGGAACCCCTGGTTCACGGCGTCCCGCGGGCCGAACGAGGCGTACGAGGGCACGTACGACCCCGAGTACGTCGAGGGCCCGGAGCCCGGCCCGGTCATGGTCCCGTCCGGCCCCGGCGGCCGCACCCGCCCCTTGGGCAACGTGGGCACCATCGGCGCCATCCCCGGCCCCCGCGCCGCGGAACACCGGCCCGACGAGCAGGACCGGCCGACGCAGGGCCACCCGGCCCGGGAGTCGGTCCAGGAGCCGGTCCAGGGTCCGGTCCAGGAACAGTTCGAGGAGCACTTCGAGGGACAGTTCGAGGAGCAGCCCGCCGAGCAGCCCCGGGAGGCTGGGACGGACGCGGCCGAGTGGGCTCAGGAGGACGCCGAGTTCGCCGAGATCGCGTACAAGGAGTTCGCCTCGTTCGTGAACCAGAACAACGACTTCCCGAGCGTCGACGCCCTGGACATACACGTCTCGGACGTCCACGACGTCCGGCACCCGCGCAGCGCGGCACTGCTCCGCCGCATGATGCCGGAGTTCAAGAACCGCTACCACGCCGAGCTCGAAGCCGACCACATCGCCTGAGAGCGCAACGGGCACGGACACCGCACAGACACGGCGAGGGGCCGCCACCCGGATGATCCGAGTGGCGGCCCCTCGTACGTACGGCCCCGGTCCCGCGCGTGGCGGGACCGGCGCGGGCGTCACGCGCCCAGCAGCCTCCGCACCCGGTCCGCGCCGACGGCCAGCAGCAGCGTGGGCAGCCGCGGCCCCGTGTCCCGGCCGACCAGCAGGCGGTACAGCAGCGCGAAGAACGACCGCTGCGCGACCTTCAGCTCCGGCGTCGGCTTGGCGTCCGGCTCCAGGCCCTCCAGCACCTTCGGCACGCCGTAGACGAGCGTGGTGAGCCCGTCCAGCGACCAGTGCGAGTCCAGCCCGTCCAGGAGCAGCTGCAGCGACCGGCGCCCCTGCTCGTCCAGCGAACCGAGCAGCTCCTTGTCCGGCTCGTCGCGCACGATCGTGCGGGCCTCGGCCGGGACCTGGCTGGTGATCCAGTTCTCGGCGCGGTCCAGGCGCGGCCGGGCCTCGTCCAGCGAGGTCAGCGGGTTCTCCGGGTCCAGCTCGCTCAGGATGCGCAGCGTCTGCTCGTCGTGCCCGCCCGTGATGTCCACGACCGACGCGAGCGTCCGGTACGGCAGCGGGCGCGGCGTGCTCGGCAGCTCACCGGCCGCCGTGCCGATGGCGCGCGCGTGCGCGGCGGCGTCGGCCGGCAGCACCGAACCGTCGGCGACCTTGCGCCCCAGCGAGTCCCACTCGTCGTAGAGCCGCTGGATCTCCTGGTCGAAGGCGATCTTGAAGGACTGGTTGGGCCTGCGGCGGGCGTACAGCCAGCGCAGCAGCGGCGCCTCCATGATCTTCAGCGCGTCGGCCGGGGTCGGCACGCCACCCTTGCTGGAGGACATCTTCGCCATGCCGGAGATGCCGACGAAGGCGTACATCGGGCCGATCGGCTGCACACCGTCGAAGACCTCGCGGACGATCTGGCCGCCGACCACGAAGGAGGAGCCCGGCGAGGAGTGGTCCACGCCGCTCGGCTCGAAGATCACGCCCTCGTAGGCCCAGCGCATCGGCCAGTCGACCTTCCAGACCAGCTTGCCGCGATTGAACTCGCTCAGCCGGACGGTCTCGGCGAAGCCGCAGGCCGTGCAGGTGTAGTTCAGCTCGGTGCTGTCGTCGTCGTACGACGTGACGGTCGTGAGGTCCTTCTCGCAGTTGCCGCAGTAGGGCTTGTACGGGAAGTAGCCGGCCGAACCGCCGCTGCCGTCGTCCTCGCTCGCCGCGCCGGAGCCCGCCTCGGCCTCCAGCTCGGCCTCGTCGACCTTCTTCTGCTGCTGTGGCTTCTTGCCGCCCTTGGCGCCCTTGGCACCGGCCTCGGCCGGGTCCTTCTTCGTGCGGTACCGGTCGAGGACGGCGTCGATGTCGGCGCGGTGCTTCATCGCGTGCAGGATCTGCTCGCGATAGGTACCGGCCGTGTACTGCTCGGTCTGGCTGATGCCGTCGTACTCGACGCCCAGCTCGGCCAGCGAGTCCGTCATGGCGGCCTTGAAGTGCTCGGCCCAGTTCGGGTACGGGGAACCGGCGGGGGCGGGCACCGAGGTCAGCGGCTTGCCGATGTGCTCGGCCCAGGACTCGTCGACCCCGGGGACGCCGTTCGGCACCTTGCGGTAGCGGTCGTAGTCGTCCCAGGAGATCAGGTGCCGCACGGTGTAGCCCCGGCGGCGGATCTCGTCGGCGACCAGGTGCGGGGTCATGACCTCGCGGAGGTTGCCCAGGTGGATCGGGCCCGACGGGGAGAGGCCGGACGCGACGACGACCGGTTTGCCAGGCGCACGACGCTCCGATTCGGCGATGACCTCGTCCGCGAAACGGGAGACCCAGTCGGCCTCGGTGCTGCTCTGACTCTGAGCCACGGTCTGCACGTCCTTCTCTCTGGTTGGGACCTGGTGGGGACCTGGTAGGGGCTCCGCCCATTCTCCCAGGTCCCGCCCGGAGCGCGAAAATGGCTTTACCGCCCATGGAATACTGGTTGTGATCCCTTGTACTCCTACGGAAACGGCAGCCAGCTCATGGCCTCGGTCAATTCCCTCGCTTCCACGCTCCAGCAGCAGCTCGCGGACGCCCTGACGGCGGCCCTGCCGGACGCCGGCACCGCGGACCCGCTGCTGCGACGAAGCGACCGGGCCGACTTCCAGGCCAACGGGATCCTGGCCCTCGCCAAGAAGCTCAAGGGCAACCCCCGCGAGCTGGCGTCGCAGGTCACGGCCGCGATCCCGGCCGGCGACCTGATCGAGGAGATCGAGGTCTCCGGCCCCGGCTTCCTGAACGTCACGCTCAGCGACCGGGCGATCGTCGAGACCCTCGCCGCGCGCGCCGCGGACGACGAGGACCGACTCGGCGTGCCCCGCAACAGCGCCGCGGGCACGACGGTCATCGACTACGCGCAGCCCAACGTGGCCAAGGAGATGCACGTCGGCCACCTCCGCTCCGCCGTGATCGGTGACGCGATGGTGCAGATCCTGGAATTCACGGGCGAGACCGTGGTCCGCAGGCACCACATCGGCGACTGGGGCACCCAGTTCGGCATGCTCATCCAGTACCTGATCGAGCACCCGGACGAGCTGTCCCACGAGGGCGGTGCGGAGGACGGCGAGGCCGCCATGTCCTCGCTGAACCGGCTCTACAAGGCGTCCCGGGCGCTCTTCGACTCCGACGAGGAGTTCAAGGCCCGCTCCCGGGACCGCGTCGTCGCGCTCCAGGCCGGTGACGAGGAGACCCTCGCCCTGTGGCAGCGGTTCGTCGACGAGTCGAAGATCTACTTCTACTCGGTCTTCGACAAGCTCGACATGGACATCCGCGACGCCGACATCGTCGGCGAGTCCGGATACAACGACATGCTGGAGGAGACCTGCCGCATCCTGGAGGAGTCGGGCGTCGCCGTCCGCTCCGAGGGTGCGCTCTGCGTCTTCTTCGACGACGTGAAGGGCCCGGACGGCAACCCGGTGCCGCTGATCGTCAAGAAGTCGAACGGCGGTTACGGCTACGCGGCCACGGACCTCTCCGCGATCCGCGACCGGGTCCAGAACCTCAAGGCGAGCAGCCTGCTGTACGTGGTCGACGCCCGCCAGGCCCTGCACTTCAAGATGGTCTTCGAGACCGCCCGCCGGGCCGGCTGGCTGAACGAGGACGTCAAGGCCGTGCAGCTCGCCTTCGGCACCGTGCTCGGCAAGGACGGCAAGCCGTTCAAGACCCGTGAGGGCGAGACCGTCCGGCTCCAGGACCTGCTCGACGAGGCGATCGACCGGGCGTCCGCCGTCGTGCGCGAGAAGGCCAAGGACCTCACCGAGGACGAGATCGCCGAGCGCGCCGCGCAGGTCGGCATCGGCGCGGTGAAGTACGCGGACCTGTCCACGTCGGCCGCCCGCGACTACAAGTTCGACCTGGACCAGATGGTGTCGCTGACCGGCGACACCAGCGTGTACATCCAGTACGCGCACGCCCGGTCCCGCTCGATCAAGCGCAAGGCGGGCGAGCTGAGCCCCCGGCCCCACCCGGAGCTGGAGCTGGCCCCGGCCGAGCGCGCACTGGGTCTGCACCTGGACGAGTTCGGCGAGGTCGTGTCCGAGGTGGCCGCCGCGTACGAGCCGCACAAGCTGGCCGCGTACCTCTACCAGCTGTCGTCGCTGTTCACGACCTTCTACGACCAGTGCCCGGTGCTCAAGGCCGAGGTCCCCGGAGATGTGGCCGAGAACCGCCTCTTCCTCTCGGACCTCACCGCCCGCACCCTGCACCGGGGCATGGCGCTGCTCGGCATCCGGACCCCCGAGCGCCTCTGATCCCCACGGGCCGTCCGTCCATACGGTGGACGGCCCGGATCATCGGCCCGTACGCGAACGGCCCGGTGCGGCGACCGCAGTCACGCGGTCACCGCACCGGGCCGTTCCGTTTCCGGTGCTGCCCGGTTTCCCGTCCTACTCGATGGGGATCACGGGGGGCTTCCACTGGGCCGAGTCGTACCAGTAGATGTACGTCGGCCGGGTCTTGATGCTGCTGGTACGGAACGGCTTCCCGTTGTCGTCGATGCGCAGCGTCCCCTTGCGGCCCCCGCTGCTCCAATCCAGCTCCAGGTACCAGCTGACGTCGTGCCCCTCGACGTGCGCGTCCAGGTCGAACACCTCCACGTCGGTGGAGGACACCTGGAACGGGAAGTCCTTCGGCGGCACCCGCTCGTCGTTCTTCTGCCCCGCCACCGGGGTGAGCGTCGGCCGGTTGTCGTCGAGGTCGATGTCGAACGTCTGCGGCGTGACCCCGCTCCCGCAGCCCTCCCCCATCGAGTACGCCGACCACGGCAGCGGCGCCTTCCGGGACAGCGTCCGCACATGCATTCCGGTCAGCACGACGGCCTGGCCGGACTTCCCCTGCACGGTGATCTCCAGATTCATGCCCCCGCCGTCCACCCCGCCCAGCGCCCGTGCCCAACTGCGGCGTTCCCGCGGCAAGGAGGGCGGCGGGGGGACGTCGTCGGGGTCCTGGTCCAGCACGTAGAACTGGTCGCAGGGGTCGGCCCAGTTGTACGAGCTGATGGTGGCGGTCAACGGCACGCCACCGCTCGCCTCCCCGCCCCCGCCGCGCCCCGGCGAGGCGGTCGGGGCGCCGGTCGTCGCCGGGGAGGACGCGCCCGCCCGGTCCGAGGGCGAGGCGCTGCCCGACTTCTTCGGCCGGTCCGGTGAGGCGGAAGCGGTCCCGCCGCCGGCCAGCTCGGGCTCATCCGCGTCCTTGGCCTGCACGGAGGGGGCGTTGCTGAACTCGTCGGAGCGGTCGGCGGTCAGTTTGCTCACCACGATCGAGGTGGGCACGGTCAGCGCGACGACGGCGGCGGCGGCGAGCAGCACCCTCGACCGCCGGGAGGCCAGGAACCCCTTCCGGCGCGGCGGTACGGGCTCCGCACCGACGACCGCCGGCTCGGGATCGGGATCGGGGACAGACCCGGACTCGGGCTCGGGATCGGGATCGGGATCGGGCGCAGATGCCGGTTCCGGCGCCGCCTCGGCGGCCGGCCCGGGTGCGGGCACCGGCTGCGCACCCGGCTCCGCGGCCGTCGGGCGCCGCCGCGCCGCGTCCGCCAGGATCCACCGCCGGTGCAGCTCCACCATCTCGTCCGGTTCCGCACCGCACAGCCGCGCCAGCCGTTCCACCGGGGCGTACTCGTTGGGCACGGCATCACCGTTGCAGTAACGGTGCAGCGTGGACGTGCTGACGTGGAGTCTGCCCGCCAGAACCCCATAGCTGCGCCCCGAACGGTCCTTCAGCTCCTTCAACAGAGCCGCGAACTCCCTGGCCTCCGGCGTCGCCACTGCGGCGTTCCCCCCTCTGGTCCGTCCCAGAACACCGTTCCAGGGACGTGGAATCTGCCCAGGTCACAGTACGCGCAGGCATTCCAGCATCCCCAATGGGTCGTTCGGCGTTGCGGCCGGAATCCGCCGCCCCGCAACCTGTGACCACACCGCAGCGACCACACCGGGACGGCGCAGTGAAAACCCAGTTCCGCATCGATCCGATCGATCTCGTGGCCATCGGCGTGGTGATCGCTTCCACCGCGATCGTCCTGGCCCTGATCCACCGCTGACCACATACCTCCGCACCACGCACATCACGTACATCACGCACCTCCGCACATCCGCACATCCGTGCATCCGTGCATCCGCACCACAGACACCACAGACACCACGGGGAGTACCACCACCATGCGCAGCAACAGCCGCTTCCGCACCGCCGCCCTCGCCGCCACCGCCCTCCTGGCCGCCCTCTCGCTCACCGCCTGCAGTGACACCGACGGGAACGCCGACAAGACGGGCGCGGCGGCCCCGGCGGGCAGCACCACCTCCTCCGGGACCGGCAAGGACACCGAAGGGGCCGGCACCGAGGACCAGGCCCGGAACGCCTCCTCCGCCTCCGAGGGCAAGGGCGGGGACAAGAGCGGGGACACCGCCGGCGCCAAGAACTCCACCGGCTCCGACACCGGCCGGAAGAGCAGCGCCGGAAGCACCGGGAACACCGGCTCCCCCGTCACCTGCACCGGTGACAACACCAAGGTCACCATCAGCAAGGTGAGCCGCCCCATCAACCACCTGCTGCTCACCGCGACCAACACGGGCTCCCGCCCCTGCTACGCGTACAACGCGCCGGCGCTCCGCTTCGACGACGCCCAGGCCGTCTTCCCGGTCCTCCGGAGCAGCGTCCCGCAGGCCGTGGTCACCCTGGAGCCGGGCCAGTCCGCCTACGCCGGCATCGGCCTGTTCGGCGAGTCCGACGGGCAGGACCTGTACGAGGGCACGGACCTCACGGTGTACTTCACCCCCAGGAGCAACTCGGGCTCCACGGGCTCCCCCGCCGAGCTGAAGCTCCCCGCCGACACCCGCTGGGGCGACAACGGTTTCGTCACCTACTGGCAGAGCGACATGGCCGTCGCCCTCACCTACTGAGCCCCTGCCACGGACGCCGCACACACAGCATCCGCCGCACCGGTCGGGGCGGGACACCGGCCCGACCGGTGCCCCGCCCCGACCGATCAGGATTCGAGAAGCACGGGCCGCGGGACCGTGCCAGCATCGTCGCCATGGACATCACCATTCACACCAGCTTCCTCCCGCACGTCGACCCGGACGCCTCCCTGGCCTTCTACCGCGACGTCCTCGGCTTCGAGGTCCGCAACGACGTCGGCCAGGGCAAGATGCGCTGGATCACGGTCGGCCCCGTCGACCAGCCCGGCACCTCCATCCTCCTGGCCCCGCCGGCCGCCGACCCGGGCATCACCGAGGACGAGCGCCGTACCATCGCCGAGATGATGGCCAAGGGCACCTACGGCTGGATCCTGCTCGCCACCCGGGACCTCGACGGCACCTTCGAGAAGGTGCAGGCCGGTGACACCGAGGTCGTCCAGGAGCCGACCGAGCAGCCGTACGGCATCCGCGACTGCGCCTTCCGCGACCCGGCGGGCAACCTGGTCCGCATCCAGGAAGTCCGCTGACCCGCCCGGCGAACGGACACGACGAGAGGAGTTCCGACATGTGCCGCCCCGCATGGGGAAACGCCCGCGCCGAGGCGCAGCGCCTGAACGACCTCGTGCTGCTGCGCCGCGTCCGCGACCGGATCGACCGGGAGTACGCGCAGCCGCTGAACGTCGAGGCGCTCGCCCGCGGCGTGAACATGTCCGCCGGGCACCTCAGCCGCCAGTTCCGGCTCGCCTACGGCGAGTCGCCGTACTCGTACCTGATGACCCGGCGCATCGAGCGCGCGGCGGCGCTGCTGCGGCGCGGCGACCTCAGCGTCACCGAGGTCTGCTTCGAGGTCGGCTGCTCGTCGCTGGGCACCTTCAGCACCCGCTTCACCGAGCTCGTCGGCATGCCCCCCAGCACCTACCGGCGCCGCGCGCTGGAAGGTGCGGCGGGGATGCCGCCGTGCGTGTCCAAGCAGGTGACGCGACCGGTCAGGAATCAAGAAGCACCGGTCGTCGAGGGGCACATAGCGTCATGAACATGAACTTCATCGAATCCGTGACCCTCGACGTGGCCGACCCCGAGGCCGCCGCCCGCTTCTGCTCCACCGCCTTCGGCCTGGACACGCAGATACGTCTGCGGGCCTCGCAGGAACCCAGCACCGGCTTCCGCGGTTTCACGATGGCGCTCACGGTCTCCGGGCCGTCCGCCGTCGAGAGCCTCGTCGCCACCGCCCTCGAAGCCGGCGCCACGGAACTGAAGCCCGTCACGAAGTCGTTCTGGGGCCATGGCGGTGTCGTGCGGGCCCCGGACGGGACGATCTGGAAGGTCGCGACCTCGGCCAAGAAGGACACCGGCACCACCACCCGCGAGATCGACGAGATCGTCATCCTGCTGGGAGTGGCGGACGTGGCCGCGAGCAAGCGGTTCTACGTCGGACAGGGCCTCGTCGTGGCGAAGAGCTTCGGCCGCGTGTACACGGAGTTCGACTCCGGGGAGAGCCCCGTCAAGCTGGCGCTGTACCGGCGCCGCGCCCTCGCCAAGGACGTCGGCGTCTCCCCCGACGGCACCGGCTCGCACCGCGTCGCGCTCGTCGGCGGCACCGAGTCCTTCACCGACCCCGACGGGTTCGCCTGGGAGGCCGCGGTACCGGCCCCCGCGGCGTGAGCGCACCACCGCTGACCGCCACCGCTGCCCACCACCGCCCGCTCGACACGACCCGGAGGAACCCGATGACGGACGCACCGCCGCGCGGACTCGACGAGAGGCTGCGGGACACGCGCGCACGGCTGGAGACCGACATCGACCTCTGGGTCTCGACATCGGGTTCCGCGGGCGGTGCCCACCTCGTGCCCCTCTCGTTCCTCTGGACCGGGACGGCGTTCCTCGTCTCGACGCCCCGCGCCTCGGTCACCGGCCGCAACCTGCTGGCGGACGGCCGGGTACGGCTCGCCCTCGGCCCGACCCGCGACGTCGTCGTGGTCGACGGCACCGCCGAGCCGGTGGACCTCGCCGACCTGGCCCCGGGCACGGGCGACGCGTTCGAGGCCAGGACCGGTTTCGACCCGCGCGCGATCGACGAGCCCTACCAGTACTTCCTGATCCGGCCGCAACGCGTCCAGGCCTGGCGCGAGGCGAACGAACTCCGAGGACGCACCCTCATGCGCGACGGCCACTGGCTCGGCTGACCCCGCACGGCACCGGAAGGGCGGAACACGGGCGCCGCGAGGCCGGGGAAACCTGCCTGCGCGACCGGAGGGAAGGGCTCTAGCATCGCCCGCATGGCGATGTTCGTGCACCTGACCCCCTCGGCGAACGCGGCGCGCGTCCGCCGTTCCGGCATACGGGCCGAGAGCCACGGCCGCGCGCCGTCGCTGCCCCGGGGCGTCTACTGCTTCCCCGTGCTCCCCTCGTACACCCTCACCCACCAGTGGCTGCGCGAACTGGCCAGGCGCGGCGGCCCGCGGGGGCTCGTCGCCGTGCACGTCCGGCTGCCGGACGACGAACCCGTCACCGTGGGGCGCTACCACCGCGACCCCCTGACCACCACGGCCGCCGACGCCGTACGCCGGATCGCCGCCGTGCCCGACCCCCGCGGCTGGGAGGTGTTCGTCCCCCGCGCGGTCACCGGCCGCGAGGTGCACCGCATCCGCGCCGTCAGCCAGGTCACCGGCTGGCGGTACTTCCCCGACTCGAACGGCAAGGTGCCCTGCACCTGCTTCGGCTGCCGGGTGCGCGGCGAGTACGGATCGCAGCGCCTGCGGGAGCGCCGCCCCCATCCCCTCGACGGCCCCGCCCCCGCGAGCGCGGTCCTCCTCCGGCAGATCGCCGCCGCGGGCACCCCCGGCGACCCCGAACAGCTCGTCCGGACCCTCGACCTGTTCGGCCTGCGCCGACGCGGACCGGCCGAGCAACTGGCCCACCTCGCGGACCACCCGGCCCCGGAGGTGCGCAGGGCCCTGGTGTGGGCCATCGGGAAATGGCCGTCCCGAGGCGTCCCGGAAATCCTCGACCGCCTCTCCCGGGACCCGGCCCCGGAGGTCCGGGACTCCGTCGAATGGATGCTGACCGAGTACCGCTCCTGACCGCCCCGCCTCCCCCTGTCCACCCGTACAGATTTTTTGTACGGGTCGTACGCGCGTGACGCGGGCGCGCGTGTGGAAGTTCGCCCGGTATGCAACCCGGAAAGCGGAAGCGCAGGAACGCGTCGGCAATGAAGCTCGTGGGGAGACTGGTCGCCGTCTTCCGCAGGGCGGCCGGTCTGACACAGACTCAACTCGCCGACATGGCGGGCCACCAGGTGGAGACGATCGCCTCCATCGAGCAGGGCAGACGGGCCCTCCTGCCCGGCCTGGCCGCCACGCTGGACGAACTGCTGGACACCAAGGGCGCGTTGACCGAGGCGGTGGACAACCTGCCGGAGATCGACCTGATCCCGGTGTGGGCGGAGGAGTATCTGGAGCTGGAACGGGAGGCGTTGGCGCTCTCCTGGTACGACAACCAGGTCATGCCGGGCCTCCTCCAGACGGAGCGCTATGCACAGGCGGTGTTCCGCAACCGAATCCCGGCCTTCGGCGAAGAGGAGGTGGCGATCCAGACGAAGACCCGTCTGAAACGCCAGGAGATCCTGCACCGCCCCGCGCCCCCGACCATCAGCTTCGTCGTCTGGGAGCCGGTCCTGGGGCTCCAACTCACCGACGACGAAGGGCACCTGGAGCAGCTGAGGCACCTGCGGGCCTGCGCCGAACTCCCCGGCATCTGCCTCCAGGTCCTGCCCCTGAACCACCGGACCCACGCGGGCCTCAACGGCCCCTTCATCCTGCTGGAGACTCCGGACTTTCAGCGCGTGGCCTATTCCGAGTCCCAGCGCGGCAGCCTGCTGGTCTCCGACCCCGACGGGATCAGCATCCTCTCCCAGAAATATGCGATGCTGCGAGCCCAGGCCCTCACCCCCGAAGACACGATGGGCCTACTGGATCGCCTGCTGGGAGAGCAATGAGCACCGCACTTGAGTGGTTCAAGTCCAGCTACAGCGGCGACGAGGGCGGCGCCTGCCTCGAAGTCGC
The DNA here is from genome assembly GCF_040612315.1 of Streptomyces sp. NPDC006435. Taxonomy (NCBI): domain Bacteria; kingdom Bacillati; phylum Actinomycetota; class Actinomycetes; order Kitasatosporales; family Streptomycetaceae; genus Streptomyces; species Streptomyces sp. NPDC006435. The sequence goes on along the minus strand of NZ_JBEXPY010000031.1, from coordinate 30,184 downwards.
CTACGAATGGCGCAAGTCGAGCTACAGCGGCGACGAGGGCGGGCAGTGCCTGGAGGTCGGCTACGACTGGCAGAAGTCGAGCCACAGCGGCAGCGAGGGCGGCGCCTGCGTCGAGGTCGCCGCGCACACCGCCGCCGTCCACATCCGTGACTCCAAGAACCCCGACGGCCCCACCCTCACCGTCGCCCCCACCACCTGGACGGCCTTCGCCGGTTTCGCCGCCGACCGGCGCACCGCCTGAAACCACCGGAGGGACACCACCGCCATGGCGGTCATCCACCGCACCACCCTGACGCCCACCAAGATGGAGCTCCTCACCACCTGGCTGCCCGCACAGCCCTGGTATCGCGGCACGCCGGGGCGGCGGCCCGAGCCGGCCAGGACCGGCGGGTTCCGGCTGGACGACCCGGCGGGCGAGGTCGGGATCGAGTTCATGGTGGTCACCGACACGTCGGGGGCCGAACCGGTCACGTACCAGGTGCCGTTCACCTACCGCGGCGCCCCGCTCGCGGGCGCCGACGAAGCACTCGTCGGCACGTCGGAGCACGGGGTGCTGGGCCGCCGCTGGGTGTACGACGGAACGCGCGACCCGGTCCTCGTCGCCCAGCTGTTCGCGCTCGTCGTCGGCGAGGCCGAGCCGCAGATGCAGAGCACGAGCGACACCCCCGACCCCTCCGTCACCGCCCGGTTCGCCGGGTCGGGCGTCGGGGCGGAGCTCTCGTCCACGACCGTCACCGACGACCCGGACGGCACCGACATCCTGGTAACGACGGCATCCGACGGGCGCCGACTGGCCATCCACCTCAATCGGGTGCTCCGGCCCGGCCAGGAGGCCGACACGGAGGCGCTCGGCGACGTCACCGCAAACGCGCCGCTGCCGGACGGCACCACGGCGCGCGCCGCGTTCGTCGTCGTCCACGACCGGTCGTGAACCGGAGCACGGCGCACGGCCCACAGCGCCGCCCTCTACTTGACCCATGACTCAACGGATTCGGCGCTGAACGCGGGCACCCCGAGAAAGAGGTTCGCCGGAGGGCGGCCGACGACGGCGACGTTCACGACCGTCATCCCGACCCGCCGACGCCCGCTGGACGTGTCCTGCCAGCGCAACCACTGCCCGGCCCCCAGCCGACGGGCGGGCGGGGCGCAGGCCCGCCGGTTGCGGTCCGCGAAGACGCGCACGCCGTCGGCCTCCGGCGCGACCCTCAGCGGCGTCTCGCTCTCCAGCGGACGGAGACCGTCGAACGTCCGGAAGCGCGGAACGAACCCGTCCCGCTCGTCGCAGTCCACGCGGTGGACGACAGGACCGGACATCCCCTCGGGCAACAGGAACCCCTTCGGCACCCGGCTCCGGAGCCGGGCCCCCTCGCCGCCGCGGGACGCCACCGACCACCGCACGACGATCATCTGCACGACCACGCCACCCGCGTCCATACCGGCGAGCATGCCAGAACGGCAGATCACGGAACCCGGGCACCACTCCCGGGCCTCCGGAACACCCCTCCTCGTCGGTACCTCACCGACAACCTGCCGACGGCCGGACAAACCCCCACCCTCCCGGCAGTTCACTCACCCCTCAAGCATTGGTCTTGACCAATATTCCAATCTGTGAAAAGCATGGGCAAAGCCGCCACGGAAAGCTCTACGACCACCTCCGCGGGAGAACCAGCCCCATGCGCATAACCGCAACCGCCGCAGCCGCCGCGCTCGGTGGAGCCCTCGTCCTCGGCCTGACCGTCGCCCCCGCCGCACAGGCCGCACCGGCCGACTCGGCCGGATGTGCCACCGACGCCTTCGGGGTCGCCGGGAAGTACGGCGAGTTCGTCCTCGGTGACGACGTCCACACCCCCGACGCGGAGGGCGCGGTGGCCGTCGGCGGCAACGCCGACTTCCGCGGCGGCTTCAGCGTCGCCAACGAGCTCTCCGCGGCGGAGGTCGACGCCCTGCCCGGCCGCGCCTCCCTCGTCGTCCGCGGCGACCTCCGCAACGACAAGTCCGTCACCGCGGTGATGAAGGGCAACGCGGTCGTCGGCGGCGAGATCCGCGACCGCGCCCTCGAAATGCACGCGGGCAGCGTCGGCAGGAACGCCGGACTCATCGACTTCGACGCCGAGTTCGCCAAGCTCCGCGCCTACTCCACCGCCCTGGGCGACGAACCGGCCACGGACGGCACCCGGGTGACGCCGAGCGGCAACCGCCTCACCCTGGAGGGCTCCAACACCTCCCGCAACATCTTCAAGGTGACGGCCGACCAGCTGGAGAAGGCCAAGGAGGTCTTCCTCAAGGTCCCCGCGGGCGCCACCACGGTCGTCAACGTCAGCGGCCGGGACTACGACATGGCCGGGGCCGGCACCACCGGCTTCTTCCTCTCCGGCGGCCAGGACTACGTACTGGACGACAAGCTCCAGAGCGCCTCCGGCGGCAAGGTCCGCGCCCGCCTCCTGTGGAACTTCCCCGACGCCCGCACCGTCACCAAGCACAGCTCCGCCGCCTGGCCCGGCAGCGTCCTGGCCCCCGGCGCCCACCTGGAACTCGGCAGCGGCGCACCGGTCAACGGCTCGGTCTGGGTCGCCTCGCTGCACGGCACCGGCGGCGCCGAGACCCACCACTTCCCCTTCAGCGGCTGCCTCCCCGAGACCGGCGAGCCCACGCCCACCACCACCCCGTCCACCCCCACCGGCACCCCCTCCACCACGCCTCCCACCGGCACCGCCACACCCACCGCCCCCACCGTCCCGTCGGCGGGCGTCACCCCGTCCACGGACACGTCCGGACCCGCCACGCCCACCGCCCCCGCCCCCTCCGACAGCGCCGCCCCCGGCAAGAAGGACGGCGACCTCGCCTCCACCGGCAGCAGCGGCACCGTCCCGCTGGTCATCGGCACCGTCGTGGTGCTCGCCGCGGGCGCCGGACTCGTCCTCGCCGCCCGCCGCCGCTCCAGGAGGGCCTGACCGACGGGTCGCCCGGGACGGACCCGCCACCGAGTCCGTCCCGGGCGGCCCCGCCCGCCAAAACCCCCGGCCCGGCGGCCGGTTGTCAGTGGGCCCCCGTACGCTCACCGACATGGCGACGCTTCCCAACCCGCTCCCGTCCCTGGCCACGTCGGGACTCCGGCTCCCGCCCGGCTCACTGGTGGACACCACGCTCGACGGCACCTGGCACGAGCCACTGCTCTGGTGCGCCGACGAAGCCGCGACCCACGGTGCATGGCGCGCGCTGCGCACCGCCGGGCGGACGGTCGGGCTGCTTCCCGTGCTGATCGACGGCGGGAGACGCGACCAGTGGCCCGCCCAGTGGGACCTGACCCCGGACAGCACCTCGTACCCCGGTGACCACGACGCCGAGGAGGTGCTCGCCGAGTACTGGAACGGCAACGCGCCCGAGGAGATCGACCCCGCCGAGAGCGACTGGCCCGGCCTGGCACCCGTCCCGTCCGCCGAGGGGCAGGACGCCCCCGACGACCTGGCGGCCGCGATCGCCGAGGAGTGCGTCGGCCCGGAGGGCTGGTTCCCCGGCTCGCGGATGGCGCTCGTCCCGGCCCGGCGCAGCGCGGACATACCGGCGGCCATCGGCTGGTCGGGCCCGCTCAACTTCGAGGAGGACACGGCCAGGCTCTGCGCCGTGCTCCGCTCCTGGGAGGACCGCTTCGGCATCCGGGTCGTGATGCTGGGCTTCGACACCCTGACCCTCTCGGTCTCCCGTCCGCCCACCACCCTCGCGGAGGCACGCGCCGTCGCCGCCGAGCACTACGCGTTCTGCCCGGACAACATCGACCAGAGCCCGCCGCACGACCTGGACGTCTACGCCGAGAAGCAGGTCCTCGGCCAGGAGATCTGGTCGTTCTGGTGGGACTGACCACGCCGACGGGATCGGCCGCTCCGGCGGGGGCAGCCGATCAGGCGGGGGCAGCCGATCCGGCCGGACTGAGTACGGCGACTCATGCGGCTGCCCCGGCCGCCGGGTTGACTCGTACGCATGCCCGAAGAAACGCGTCTGCCCGAGGACGTCACGGACGCCCGCCCGTCGCGCGTCTGGATCGCCGCGCTGCTCTCCACTGTCGTGACGCTCCCGCTCGCGCTGCTCGCCCTGTTCTTCGGCGGGCTCTCCCCGATGGCCTGCGACTCCTGCTCGGAGCCCGCCTCCGACCGGTTCGACGCGAGCTTCGGACCCGCCTGGACCGTACTGCGCTGCGGCCTGGTGCTGGCCCTGGCCGTACTGGTCGCGAGCTGGGTCCGCAGCTTCCGCAGGCCACCGGCCGGCCTCTTCCTCGCCGTGCTCGCGCCCTGCACGGTGTTCGTCACGGGGATCGCGTTCGCGGCCCTGGTCGACTGGCCCTGACGACCCACTGCCACTGACCGGCCGGAACGGAAAGCACCGCGATGAAACGAACGAACGACCGACTCGACCGACTCGTCGAGGAGTTCCACGCCCTGCCCGCCACCAGCGACCGCAGACGCACGATCGTCGCGGAACTGGACGGCGAGGCCGACGCGGTGCCCTTCCTCGTCTCGGTCGTCGCCGACCCCGGGGAGTACGACCTCGCCCGCATCGAGGCCACCACGCTCCTGCGCCTGTGGCCCCCGTCCGACCCGGCCACCCTCCGCACGGCCGGCCGGGCCCTGCTGACCGCGCTGCACGACCCGGAGGAGGACCTCGTCCGCCAGTACGCCGCCATGGCCCTCGGCCCCTACGCCGACGACCCGGCGGTCCACGAGGCCCTGACCGCCGCCGCGGACACGGACGACGACCTTCTCGTACGCGCCTGCGCCCGCAGCGCCCTCGCGGAACGGAACCGGAGTATCTGAAGGCCCCGTACGAGAGCCCCGCACAAGAACCCCGTACGAAAACCCTGTACAAGAACCCTGTACAAGAACCCCGTACGGAAAAAGCCCGTACGGCTCCGCTACCGGTCCGGCGTGCTGTCGCGCACGACCGGCTCCGCGGGCAGCAGCAGCCCGCTCGACGGAGCGGCGGAGGGGTCCTCGACGGCGGTGATCAGCCGGTCGACGAGGGTCTGGGCGATGACCGCCAGGGGCAGCCGCGCGCTGGTGAGGGCGGGCTGGAGCATCGTGCACAGCGGGATGTCGTTGAAGCCGGTGACAGCGATGTCATCGCCGACGGCCAGGCCCGCGGCCCGGACGGCCTGGTAGGCGGTCAGGGCGAGCCAGTCATTCGCGCAGACCAGGGCGGTCGGCCGGTCGGATCCGCTGATCAGGCGCTGCACGGCCTGGGAGAGCGCGACCGGGTCGTCCTCGGGGACGCCGACCTCGAAGGCCCCGTCGGGGGCGGCGGCCGCGGCCTGCAGGAAGCCGGCCCGGCGGTCGGCCAGCCAGGGCAGAGACGCGGCGGAGTTGAGGTAGCAGATCCGCCGGTGGCCCTGGGCGAGCAGCAGCTCCACCAGGGCGGCGGTGGCGGCGGTGGAGTCGATGTCCACCCAGTTCTGCGGACGGCCGGGGGCGGTCCGGCCGAAGGCGGCGAACGGGAAACCGGCCTCGGCGAGCACGTCGACGCGGGGGTCGTCGTGTATGACGTCGGAGAGGATGAACCCGTCGACCTGACGGGACGCGATCAGGTCGTTGAAGGACCTGGCGACCGCTCCGGCGCCCTGCTGGGGGTCGGAGCGGAACAGCAGGATGCGGTGACCGACGTCGTCTGCGGCGGTCACCAGCGCCTGGAGGAAGCCGCCCATCAGGGGGTTGGGGTCGGCGGGGTTGTCGGCGGGGGCGGGGTAGCCGATGACCTTGCGGGTGCCGGTGCGCAGGCTGCGGGCCGACTGGTCGGGCCGGTAGCCGAGTTCCTCGATGGCGGCGGTGACCCGGGCAAGGGTCGCCTCGCGCAGCCGGTGGGGGGCGTTGAGGGCGTTCGAGACGGTTTGTCGGGACACTCCGGCCGCACGTGCGACCTCCTCGATGGTCACCTGTCGAGCGGTCATCGTTCCTCTGCGGGCGGTCGGCGGCGGGTCGGGGCGGGCGGGTGCCCGTCCCGACCCGCGTTCCTCAGTGCTCGCGGGTCAGGGTGAGCAGGCCGCCTGTCGGTACGGTCACCGGGTTCACCCCGGCGACGAGGTCGAGCACGGTATCGGACAGGATCTCACCCCGGCAGTCCTGAATGCGGACGAGTGCTTTTTCCGGCCGGGTGGCGGACAGGATCACCGTGGAGTCGCCGTCCGCGTTGGCGACGAGCAGGGTCTGCGGGCCGTCCTCGGCGTTCCGGTCCGGAAGGGCGACGGGCAGCGGCGCGTAGCGTGCGATCACGGTGGTGGCGTGGTCGTGGGCACGGACCAGGGGGTAGCCGAGGTCCGGACGCGCGGGTTCCAGGGTGCCGAGCTGGAGGACGTCGACGTACCGGCGGGAGACGCCGAGCCAGAAGCGCAGGGTGGCGAGCTGGTCGGAGGTCTGGGCGGCGAGGTCGACGGAGATCTGCGGTACCGAGAACAGTGCGTTGATGAGGTGGACGGCGACGTCCTCGGGCCGCTCGTCGGCGTTCCACGTCATCATGTCGGCGTGGACGGCGAGCGGGCCGGCGGTGAGGCGGCAGTCGACGGTGCGCTGCCGGTTCTCGGCGGGGCTGAGTGGGCAGTCGGTGGCGCGGACCATGGTGGCGTACGGCCACAGCCCGGGGCTGACGTACGGCTGGCGGTGCTCGACGATCACGTCGGGCCGGGTGCGGCGCAGCCGGGCGTCGAGGTCGGCGAGCAGCTGGAGCAGGCCCTCGTGGACGGTGGCGTGGTCGGCGCCGTCCGGGGCGGGCGGCGGGTCGGCGGCGGCGAAGTGGTCGATGAAGTCGAGCTTCAGGCCGTCCATGTCCCACTGCTCGACGGCGCGGGAGATCTTCTCGATCAGATAGGCGCGGACCTCGGGATGGCGGGGGTCGAGCACGGCCGCCTCCATCTTGGGCGCCTCGCGCAGGATCATGCCCTTGAAGCGGTCCCAGGCCTCGTTGTGCCGGCCGATGAACGGCACCGCGTACCACAGGAGGTAGGCGAGGCCGGTGCGGTGGACCTCGGCGACGTGGCCCGCGAAGTCGGGGAAGGCCGCCGGGTTGGGCTCCCAGTCGCCGCAGTGGCCGTAACCGCGGGTGCGGTCGGCGGTCTGCCAGCCGTCGTCGACGATGATGCTGTCGCAGCCGACGCCCGCGGCGAGGGCGGCCTGGCGTTCGACGACGGCGGTGTCGACGTTCTGGTGGAGGCTGTACCAGGTGGAGTAGGCGGGCATCCGGGCGGCGGGGGCGACACCGGGGTGGTCCAGGTTCTCGGCCCACCAGTCGGTGACCTCCCGCAGGGTGGCGGCGAAGTGACGGCCGCCGATGTCGATCCGCAGCCGCAGCGGCGGCCCGTCCGGGGTGAGGGCCTGCTCGACGGTGAAGGCGAACTCGTTGGTCTCCTCCACCACCCCGCCTTCGATGCGCACGGGGGCGAAGACCTCGGCCGCGGCGGCGGTGCACAGGGCGCGGTCGTCGATGCCGACCAGGCTGACGACGGGGGCGCCCTTGGCGAGCGAGACGGTGCGGGGGGCGACCCAGGACGGCGGCAGCCAGCGGGAGGCGTCGGTGTTCGGGGTCCAGTAGGCGGTGGCCCCGAGGCAGGGGACCCGCCATTCGGCGCGGACGGTGGCCTCGGCCGCCGACCGGACCTCGATCAGGACCGCACCGTCGCCGGCCGGGGTGACGGCGGTCTCCAGCCGGTCGCAGCCGAACCCGGTGAGGTAAACGCCGAGCGGGGCACCGGTGGAGAGGGACAGGCCGGTGGCGAACTGCTGGTGGACGACGGTGTCGGGGGTTTCCCCGACCGGTGTGTTCGGGCGCCACACCGGGGCGTACGGCTGCGGACCGGCACCCGGATCGGCGGACACGGACGCGGACGCCGATGCGGGCGCGGACGCGTTCTCGGTGGTCATGCTGTGGTCACTCCTTGGTGGCCCCGGCCAACAGGCCGGAGATGAACTGGCGTTGCAGGACGAGGAAGAGGGCCATCACGGGGATGGCGGCGATGCCCGCGGCGAGCAGGACCTGCGCGTAGTTGGTGTTCGACAGCCCCTGGAGGGTGGCGGTGGCCACGGGCAGCGTGTACATCTCGGGGCTGCGCAGCGCGATCAGCGGCCAGACGAACTGGTTCCAGCTGCCGAGGAAGACGAACAGCGCGAGCGCCGCGATGATCGGCCGGTTGACCGGGATGACGATCCGCCACAGCACCCGCAGTTCGCCGGCGCCGTCGACGCGGGCCGCGTCGAGGAGTTCGTCGGGCATGGAGCGCAGGGCCTGCCGCATCAGGAAGATGCCGAACGGGGTGACCAGACCGGGCAGGATGATGGACTGGTAGGAGTCGATCAGGCCCAGGTCCATCATCATCTGGAAGACCGGGATCAGCATCACCGTGTCGGGGATGACCAGGGTGCTGAGCAGCAGGACGAAGAACAGGTTGCGCCCGCGGAACTCGAACTTGGCGAAGGCGTATCCGGCCAGTACCGAGACGACGACGGCACCGAACGTCTGGACGCTCGACACCACCAGGGTGTTGACCAGGACCCGGGTGAGCCCGATGGACTCCTCCAGTCCGCGGAGGTTCTCCAGGAAGTGGCCGCCGGGCAGCAGTTTCGGCGGCCAGGAAAACACGTCCTTGTCCGGCTGGGTCGCGGCCATGGCGAGCCAGTAGAACGGACCGACGCAGAGCGCGAAGGCGCCCGCGAGCAGCAGCGTGAGCAGGGGACCTCGACGGGACTTCATCGGCGCTCTCCCATCAGGCGGACCTGCAGGATGCCGAGCACGGACACGATCAGCGCGAGGGCGTAGGCGATGGCCGACGCGTAGCCGAAGTCGAAGTACTTGAAGCCGTTGTTGTACAGGTACATGGTGACCGTCAGGGTGGCGTTGTCGGGGCCGCCGCCGGTGAGGACGTACGGCTCGTCGAAGAGCTGCAGGGTGCCGATGGTGGAGAGCACCACGGTGAGCAGCAGGATCGGCCGCAGCTGGGGCAGGGTGATGGAGAAGAAGCGGCGGATCGGCCCCGCCCCGTCGACCATCGCGGCCTCGTACAGCTCCTTGGGGATGCCCTGCAGGCCGGCGAGGTACATCACCGCGTTGTAGCCGGTGTAGTGCCAGGTGATGACGAGGACGACGCCCACGCGGGCCCAGCCGGGGCTGCCCAGCCAGTTCACCCGGTCGACGCCGAACAGGGAGAGGACCCAGTTCAGCAGCCCGGCGTCGTGGTTGAGGATCACGGAGAACATCACGCCCGCGGCGACCAGGCCGGTCAGCGAGGGGACGAAGACGCCCAGCCGCCAGAGCGGGCGCAGCCAGACCTTGGCGGAGTTCAGCGCGAGGGCGACGAGCAGGGCCAGGCACAGCATCAGCGGCACCTGGACGACCAGGATCAGCGCGGTGTTCTTCAACGCGGTCCAGAACAGCGGATCGTCCAGCAGCCGCCGGTAGTTGGCGAGTCCGGCGAAGCTCCGGTCGGTACCGCTGCCGGTGGTGAGGCTGATCCACAGCGAGGAGACGATGGGATACGCCTTGAAGATCGCGAAGCCCAGGACGGCGGGCATGATCAGCAGGTACGGGACGGAGCCGCGGGTCAGCAGTGCGCGTCGGCGCGGGCGGGTGCGGCCGGCGCGCGCGGGGGTGCCGCGGCCGGCCGACTTCTCGGTGGCGGGAGCCCGTTCGGGCAGGACGGAGGACATGGTGGTCAGGCCGCCAGCTGCCGACCGGTCTGCTGGGCGAGCCGTTCGGCGGCGTCCCTGAGAGCACTGGCCGGGTCGGTGCCCTTGACCAGCACCTGGCTCTGGGCGTCGCTGGCGAGCTTGAGGGCGCGGGTGTAGTCGCCGGTGAAGTTGGTGGCGTCGGAGCCGGAGGAGAGCGTCTCGACGAAGGTCTTCAGCACCTTCTGGCCGCCGTAGTAGGGGTGGGGCGCGCTGAACATCGGGTCGTCGTACGCCGATCCGAGGGCGGGGAAGACACCGCCGGACTTGAACATCCGGTTGATCTCGACGGGCTTGGTGAGCGCGTACTCGACGAACCGCCAGGCGGCCTTGCGGCGCTTGCTCGACTCGGAGACGGCCAGGTAGGTGGAGTTGACGATGACGCTGCGGCCACCACCGGGAACGGCGGCGGGCGGCTGCATGACACGCCACTTCCCCTTCTGTTCGGGGAACTTGGTCGCCAGGTACTCGACGGCCCAGGCGGGGTCGGGGGAGGTGGCGAGCTTGCCCTGGCCCATCAGGCGCTTCCGGGTGCCCTGGCCCGCGGTGTCGGCGAGCAGGCCGTCGTCGTTGAGCCGCTTGATGATGGTGAGGGCCTGGACCGCCTCCTTCAAGCCGAGCGTGATCTTGCCCTGCTGGTCGAAGTAGAAGGCGTCCTGGAGCTGCATCAGGTTCTGGAAGAAGTCCATGTCCGGCGTGGTGCCGGGCTTGTCGAGCCCGAGCAGCTGGGCGCCGGTGGCGGCACGGATCTTCGGTCCGGCGGCGATCAGGTCGTCCCAGCTGCCGATGGTTTCGGGATCGACGCCGGCCTTCTCGAAGTAGTCCTTCCGGTAGAACAGGCCGAGCGGGTTGACCTCCCACGGGAGGGCGTGGGCGGCCTTGTCCTTGCCTATGACGGTCGGCCACAGCCCCTGGGCGAACTCGCTCCGGTACCGGTCGGCCCCGAACCGGGACAGGTTGGTGAGCCCGTCGGGGAACTTCTCCAGGTAGCCGGGCAGGTAGTCGACGCCTATGTGCAGTACGTCGGCGAGGCCCTTGCCGTCCGACGCGAGACCGACCGTGATCTTGTCCCAGATGGCCGGGTTGCCGACGTCCTGGATGTCCACCGTGATGCCGGGGTTGTCCCGCTCGAAGGAGGGGACGACGCCGCGCAGGGCGTCGGCCGCGGTGGTCCAGCTCCAGACCGTGATCCGACCCTTGTCGCCGTCGGCGCCGCTGTCGCCGCCCGAGCCGTTGTTGCCGCAGGCGGTCAGGCCGAGTCCGGCGGCGGAGGCGGTGGCGAGCTGGAGCAGTCTGCGGCGGCTCAGTTGGTGGGACATGTCGGCTCCTGGGCGTAGTGGGTGGTGGTGGGGTGGGTGAGGGTGCGCAACGCCTCGGCGAGCAGGTCCGCCGCGGCGTCCGGGGTGGAGGTGTGGGGGGACAGCCGGATCCACTCGTCGCGACGGGTGGTGATCAGGCCGGCCGCTTCGAGGGTCCGGTGGACGGTGACGGGGTCGTGGCCGGGCAGGCGGAAGGTGCCGATGCCGGCGCGTTCGTGGGGGCCGAGGCCGTCCAGCAGGACCTCGGCCCCGGCCTGCCGCGCCCGGTCGAGCAGGTGGGCGAGGGTGGCGCGGATACGGGCCCCGCCGACGACCGGGCCACCCCGGTCGAGCAGGGCGTCGATGGCGGCGCCGATGGCGGCGGCGGCCGGGAAGTCCGGGTTGGTGGCGAGGTGGGCGGCGGCCCCGGGCAACGGCTCCGCAGGGTGCCGGAGGGCGAAGGGCTCCGCGACGCCCGCCCAGCCGCCGAGCCCGGGGGCCAGCCGCTCGGCGCACCGGTCGCGGATCAGCAGCAGCGCGGCCCCCCAGCCGGCCCGCAGCCACTTCTGCCCGCCGCTGACGAGGACGTCGGCGGCGTCCGTCTCCAGCGGGACGGCGCCCAGGCCCTGGATGGCGTCGACGATCAGCAGCCGGTCGGGGCCGAGGATCTCCTTGAGCTCGGCGAGCGGTGCCAGATGGCCGGTGAGCGAGTCCACGGCGCTGACGGCGAGGGCGGTGACGTCGGGGGTGAGGTGGCGGCGCAGCAGGTCGGGGGTGATGTGCCGCTGCCCGTCCGGTTCGACGAGGCGGACCGCGGGGCCGCCGCGGGTGGCGAAGCGCAGCCAGGGATAGAGGTTGGCGGGGAACTCGTCGCGGGGCACCAGGAGCGTGCCGGGGCCGTTCAGCGCGGCGGCCACGGTGAACAGGCCGTTGCTGGTGGACGGGGCGAGGGCGATCTCGTGCCGCCGGGCGCAGAGCAGCCGGGCCGCCGAGGTCTGGGCGGCGTCACTGAGGTCGAACAACCGGTCGAGGTCGGCGGGGTCCACGCGGGCGGCGAGCTCGGTCGTCGCGGCCAGCGCCGCGGTGGCCGGACGGGAGAGCGGCCCGACTCTCGCGTAGTCGAGGTAGCCCGCAGCCGGACCCTGGAAGAAGCCCGGGCCGGAGGTGTCGGGATCGGACGCAGCGTTAATTTGATCGTTCAAAATAATGCCCTCACGGCCCTTGCTTCATGAACATCGGGGGATTTGAAGGTTCACATTAGGTAGACGGGACCACCTCGGCAAGAGGTTCGTCACGACGGTTTTCCGGTGGGTCGGCCTGCCGGTCCCGCCGGCCCGCCGCCCACCGTTCACCGCCCTGCCGGCCCCGCCGGCCCACTGCCACAAGGGACCCGAACCACCGGGCCCCGAGTCGCGGGACCACCGAACCGTCGCCCCGGACTCACCACAGAACTCACCACAGAACCGCCACAAACGCGGCCGGGGGCCGCCATGACACTTTTGTGCCACGACGACCCCCGAAGGATCCGTCCCGCTACCGCTTCGACCCGGGCCGGCCGGACCCGGGTCCGGGTCCGGGTCCGACCCGCCCCGGGTCGACCCGGCTCGCCCCGGTTCGGCTCAGCGCCGCGCCAGCCGCTGCGCGACCTCCGTCGCCCAGTACGTCAGGATCATCTGCGCACCCGCGCGCCGGATGCCCGTCAGGCTCTCCATGATCGCCGCGTCCCGGTCGATCCAGCCCTTCTCGGCGGCGGCCTCGATCATCGAGTACTCACCGCTGATCTGGTACGCCGCGACCGGCACGTCCACCGACTCGGCGACCTTCGCCAGGACGTCGAGGTACGGACCGGCCGGCTTCACCATGACCATGTCGGCGCCCTCCTCCAGGTCGAGCGCCAACTCCCGCATCGACTCACGGGCGTTCGCCGGGTCCTGCTGGTACGTCTTGCGGTCGCCCCGGAGCGAGGAACCCACGGCCTCGCGGAACGGCCCGTAGAACGCCGAGGAGTACTTCACGGTGTACGCGAGGATCGACACGTCCTCGTGGCCCGTCTGGTCCAACGCGTCCCGGACGACCCCGACCTGACCGTCCATCATCCCGCTCGGACCCACCACGTGGGCACCCGCGTCGGCCTGGACCTGGGCCATCTCGGCGTACCGCTCCAGCGTCGCGTCGTTGTCGACCCGGCCGTCCTCGGTCAGCACACCGCAGTGGCCGTGGTCGGTGTACTCGTCCAGGCACAGGTCCGACATGATGACGAGGTCGTCGCCGACCTCCTCGCGCACCGCCCGCAGCGCCACCTGGAGGATGCCGTCCGGGTCCGTGCCCGCCGTGCCCCGGCCGTCCTTCTTCTCGTCCTCCGGAACGCCGAACAGCATGATCCCGGAGACCCCCGCCGACGCCGCGTCGACCGCGGCCTTCCGCAGGGTGTCCAGGGTGTGCTGCTGCACGCCGGGCATGGCCGAGATCGCGACCGGGGCGTCGACGCCCTCGCGCACGAACGCGGGCAGGATCAGGTTCGACGCGTCGAGCCGTGTCTCGGCGACCATCCGACGCATCGTCGGGGTCGTCCGCAGCCGCCGGGGGCGGGAGCCGGGGAAGTTTCCGTACACAGTCATGCTTCGAGACTAGACCCGTACACATCACCGTCTTACCGACACCCGCGCCGGAAAAACCCCGCCCTCCGGGCCCCGGCCGGCCCGGTCCCGGCACACGGAACCGCCCCGCGCCCGCCGCACGGAACCGCCCGCGCGAAACCCGCCCGACACGGCCGAGGGGCCCGGCCGCCGAAGCGACCGGGCCCCTCACACACCTCGACCCGGGCGGGTCAGGTCGTCGTACGACGACGACGCGCCCCCGGACGCCGCTCGCTCGGCCGCGTCACCGGGTCACCGGCCTCCTTCGCCGCGTCCCGGCGCCGCGCGCCGAACTCGGCCAGCGCCTCGGCCAGCTTGTGCACCGACGGCTCCGGCGACAGGACGTCGACCCGCAGCCCGTGCTCCTCCGCGGTCTTCGCCGTCGCCGGGCCGATGCACGCGATGACCGTCACGTTGTGCGGCTTGCCCGCGATGCCGACCAGGTTCCGCACGGTGGACGACGAGGTGAACAGCACCGCGTCGAAACCGCCGCCCTTGATCGCCTCGCGCGTCTCGGCCGGCGGCGGCGAGGCGCGGACCGTGCGGTACGCGGTGACGTCGTCGACCTCCCAGCCCAGCTCGATCAGCCCCGCCACCAGCGTCTCGGTGGCGATGTCGGCACGCGGCAGGAACACCCGGTCGATCGGGTCGAAGACCGGGTCGTACGGCGGCCAGTCCTCCAGCAGACCGGCGGCCGACTGCTCCCCGGAGGGCACCAGGTCCGGCTTCACACCGAAGTCGACCAGCGCGGCCGCGGTCTGCTCGCCGACCGCCGCGACCTTGATCCCGGCGAAGGCACGGGCGTCGAGCCCGTACTCCTCGAACTTCTCCCGGACCGCCTTCACGGCGTTGACGCTGGTGAAGGCGATCCACTCGTAGCGCCCCGTCACCAGGCCCTTGACCGCGCGCTCCATCTGCTGGGGCGTACGGGGCGGCTCGACGGCGATCGTCGGGACCTCGTGCGGCACGGCACCGTAGGAACGGAGCTGGTCGGAGAGGGACGCCGCCTGCTCCTTCGTGCGCGGGACGAGCACCTTCCAGCCGAACAGCGGCTTGGACTCGAACCACGCGAGCTGGTCGCGCTGGGCGGCGGAGCTGCGCTCACCGACCACGGCTATGACGGGCTGGTGCCCGTCCGGCGACGGGAGGACCTTCGCCTGCTTCAGGACCTGGGCGATCGTCCCGAGGGTCGCCGTCCAGGTGCGCTGCCGGGTCGTCGTGCCGGCCACCGTCACCGTCAGCGGGGTGTCGGGCTTGCGGCCCGCCGCGACCAGCTCACCGGCGGCCGCGGCCACCGAGTCGAGCGTCGTCGAGACCACGGCCGTCGCGTCGCTCGCGCCGACCTCGCTCCAGCAGCGGTCGGAGGCGGTACGGGCGTCCACGAACCGGACGTCCGCGCCCTGCTCGTCCCGCAGCGGCACACCGGCGTACGCGGGCACGCCCACGGCGCTCGCGACCCCCGGCACCACCTCGAAGGGGACCCCGGCCGCGGCGCAGGCGAGCATCTCGGCACCGGCGTTCCCGTCCAGCCCCGGGTCGCCCAGGACCGCACGGACGACCCGCCTGCCGCCCTTCGCTGCCTCC
Organism: Streptomyces sp. NPDC006435; assembly: GCF_040612315.1. Classification (NCBI taxonomy): domain Bacteria; kingdom Bacillati; phylum Actinomycetota; class Actinomycetes; order Kitasatosporales; family Streptomycetaceae; genus Streptomyces; species Streptomyces sp. NPDC006435. The sequence continues at coordinate 14,974 of NZ_JBEXPY010000031.1, read as the reverse complement.
ATGACAAGATTGGCCGCATCCCTGAGAACGGGGACCCCGGCGGCTGCTGACTGCGCGTCAACAACCGTCAGCTCAGGGGTGCTCACGCCTGCCCGCGCATGGCAGCGAACAACGCCGAGAACGTCCGGCTCGGCGACAAGGACGTCCGCGCTCGCAAGCGCCTCGACGGCGCGCAGGGTCAGCAGTCCCGGGTCGCCGGGACCGGCGCCGAGGAAGGTGACGTGCCCTTGGGCGGACAGGGCCGGAAAGTCGGTTGCGGCGGGGCCGGTGGGGCTCAAAGTGCTCGCTCCCCCATAAGACCGGCCGCCCCCTTGGCGAGCATCTCGGCCGCGAGCTCGCGACCGAGGGCCGCCGCGTCGTCCTGCGACGTGGGAACGGGACCGGTGGTGGACAGCTGCACCAGCGAGGAACCGTCGGGAGTCCCGACGACACCGCGCAGGCGCAGTTCGTTGACAGCCTGTCCGTCGACCAGGAGGTCGGCCAGCGCACCCACAGGTGCGGAGCAACCGGCCTCCAGGGCGGCGAGCAGGGCACGCTCGGCGGTCACGGCGGCCCGGGTGTACGGGTCGTCGAGCTCGGCGAGCGCTGCGGCGAGGTCGGCGCTGGTCGCAGCGCACTCGATCGCCAGTGCTCCCTGGCCGGGAGCGGGCAGGACGGTGTCGACCGACAGGAAGTCGGTGGCCTCACCGCTCCGGCCGAGGCGGCTGAGCCCGGCCGCGGCGAGTACCACCGCGTCCAGCTCACCGCTCCGGACGAATCCGATACGCGTGTCGACGTTCCCCCGGATCGGCACGGTCTCGATGTCGAGGCCGTGGCTGCGCGCGTACGCGTTCAGCTGCGCCATGCGGCGCGGCGAGCCGGTGCCGACGCGGGCCCCGGCCGGCAGCTGCTCGAAGGTCAGCCCGTCCCGCGCCACCAGCACGTCGCGCGGGTCCTCGCGCACCGGCACCGCGGCCAGCACGAGGCCCTCGGGCTGGGCGGTCGGCAGGTCCTTGAGCGAGTGGACGGCGAAGTCCACCTCGCCGCGCAGCAGCGCGTCGCGCAGTGCCGCGACGAACACACCGGTGCCGCCGATCTGCGCGAGGTGCTCCCGGGAGATGTCGCCGTACGTGGTGACCTCGACGAGCTCGACGGCGCGCCCGGTCACCTCGCTGACCGCCTCGGCCACCATGCCGGACTGCGCCATGGCGAGCTTGCTGCGCCGGGTGCCCAGCCGCAGCGGCTTGTCGGCCCCCGTGACCGGGGATGAGTTGTCGGTCATGACCGCCCTCGATTCGGGTCGTTCAGGTCTGCCCGGGAGACGGCTGCGACCGTCTGCGGGTCGAGGTCGAAGAGTTCCCGCAGCGCGTCCGCGTACCCGGCGCCGCCGGGCTCGCTGGCGAGCTGCTTGACGCGCACGGTGGGCGCGTGCAGGAGCTTGTCGACGACGCGGCGCACGGTCTGCGTGATCTCCGCGCGCTGCTTCTCGTCGAGATCGGGGAGGCGTCCGTCGAGCCGCGCGATCTCGCCCGCGACCACTCCGGCGGCCATCGTGCGCAGCGCGACGACGGTCGGGGTGATGTGGGCGGCGCGCTGGGCGGCGCCGAAGGCTGCGACCTCGTCGGAGACGATGGTGCGCACCTGGTCCACGTCGGCGGCCATCGGGGCGTCCGCCGAGGCCTCCGCGAGCGATTCGATGTCGACGAGGCGCACCCCGTCGAGCCGGGCGGCCGCGCCGTCGATGTCCCGCGGCATGGCGAGGTCGAGCAGCGCGAGGCGCGCGGGGCCGGTGCCCTGGGCGGGCACGGTGGCCCGGCGGACGGCCCGGCGCACCGTGCCGGAGCTGCCGTTCTCCACCCAGGCGGCGTGCCGGTCGACGTCGTCGGGGACGGGGGCCGCGGCCGGTGCCGGTACGACGGCGGGCGCCTCGTCGGCGTCCTCGACGGCCAGGCCGAGCGCCCCGGCGACGGCCTCGGCGGTCAGCACGAGCCCGGTCGCGCCGGTGCACGAGACGACGATGTCGGCACGTGTCAGTTCCCCGGAGACCTCGGCCATCTCCACGGCGCGGGCGGTCACGCCCGTGCCGCCGGGCTGGCGCAGGATCTCGACGAGCCGGTCGGCGCGGGCCCGGGTGCGGTTGGCGACGGCGATCTCGGCGACACCGGTACGGGCCAGGGTGGCGGCGGCGAGCGAGGACATCGAGCCCGCGCCGATCACCAGGGCGCGCTTGCCCCGGGCCCAGTCGGTGACGTCCGCACCGGCCGCGAGCTGTTCGAGGCCGAAGGTGACCAGCGACTGCCCGGCCCGGTCGATCCCGGTCTCGCTGTGGGCGCGCTTGCCGACCCGCAGGGCCTGCTGGAACAGGTCGTTCAGCAGCCGGCCCGCGGTGTGCAGCTCCTGCCCCAGCGCCAGCGCGTCCTTGATCTGGCCGAGGATCTGGCCCTCGCCGACGACCATCGAGTCCAGCCCGCACGCCACCGAGAAGAGGTGGTGGACGGCCCGGTCCTCGTAGTGCACATAGAGATACGGAGTGAGCTCCTCCAGGCCGACCCCGCTGTGCTGGGCGAGCAGCGTGGACAGCTCGGCGACGCCCGCGTGGAACTTGTCCACGTCGGCGTACAGCTCGATGCGGTTGCAGGTGGCCAGGACGGTGGCCTCGACCGCGGGCTCCGCGGCGAGGGTGTCCTGGAGCAGCTTGGCCCGGGTGTCGGCGGCCAGCGAGGCCCGCTCCAGCACGGAGACCGGGGCGCTGCGGTGGCTCAGTCCCACGACGAGAAGGCTCATGCCGGCATCACGGCGGGCATGTCCCCGTCAGGTCCCTTGCGGCTTCCGGCGGCCGGACGCGCCGGCGCTTCGGCCGGGTCCTGGACACCGCCCTCGGTGTCCTCGCCGGCCTTGCGCTGCTCGTGGAAGGCGAGGATCTGGAGCTCGATCGAGAGGTCGACCTTGCGCACGTCGACGCCGTCGGGCACGGAGAGCACCGTCGGCGCGAAGTTGAGGATGGAGGTGACGCCCGCGGCGACGAGCCGGTCGCAGACCTGCTGCGCGGCACCGGCCGGGGTCGAGATGACACCGATCGAGACGCCGTTGTCGCGGACGATCTGCTCCAGCTCGTCCGCGTGCTGGACGGGGATGCCGGCGACGGGCGTCCCGGCCATCGCGGGGTCGGCGTCGATCAGCGCGGCGACCCGGAAACCGCGGGAGGCGAAACCGCCGTAGTTGGCGAGCGCGGCGCCGAGGTTTCCGATGCCGACGATGACGACCGGCCAGTCCTGGGTGAGCCCGAGTTCGCGGGAGATCTGGTACACGAGATACTCGACGTCGTAGCCGACGCCGCGCGTCCCGTACGAACCGAGGTAGCTGAAGTCCTTGCGCAGCTTGGCGGAGTTGACCCCCGCCGCGGCGGCGAGCTCCTCGGACGAGACCGTGGGGACCGAGCGCTCGGAGAGCGCGGTCAACGCGCGCAGATACAGCGGAAGCCGGGCGACGGTGGCCTCGGGAATTCCTCGGCTACGGGTCGCCGGTCGGTGAGTTCGGCCAGTTGCCACGGTGCTCCTGCGGGATGAGCGGGGCTGCAGGCGGCCGTAGTTCCCAAGACCGCCCCGTCGAATGCAGGCTATGTCTTTGTGAACGCGTGCACAAAGATAGTGTCCGTTTTGTCCGGTCAAAGTGACCGGGGTCACGCACATCCGTCGCGCGATCCCGGAACCAACGATCGCATCAGCCCGTTGCGGGCCCGAAGGGGGCAAAGCGGCACACACTCCTCACAACCACTCCCCCGAGAGCACTCAAAACGCCCATGATGGTAACCGGCTTCGCTCAGGAAAGCAGTGCCCCGCGCAGCCTCGCCGGGTCCACCCGCCAGAACGTGTGCTGCTCGCCGTCGACCAGGACCACCGGGATCTGCTCCCAGTACGCCTTGTGCAGCTCCTCGTCCCGGGTGATGTCCTTCTCCTCCCAGGACGCCCCCGTCTCCTCGCACACCTCGCGCACCACCTGCCTCGCGTCGTCGCAGAGATGACATCCGGGCTTCCCCACCAGGGTCACCGTCCGCTGCTCGGGCTTCTTCTTCGTACGTCGCAACAAGGGGCTCATGCCTTCATTCTGCGCCGCCCCCGGACCCGCCCCGCCGCCCCCCGTGTCACCCGGTCGCCGGACTCGCGGCCAAGAGTTCACGCCGCGGCATCCCGGCAGGTCGGGAAGGGACGAACCGACTGGTTATGCTCACCGCATGGCCGCTCCTGGATGGCTCACCCCCCGTAGGCGCCCCGCGACAGCACGGAGCGTGCTGGCCGGCGAGGCGGCAGCCGAGGCAGCACGGAAATCCACCCTCCCCGACGACCGGTCCCCCGACGCCGAGCAGGACACCGCCGCGCAGGCGAAGCCCGCGGAGGAGCCCTTCCCCGTCGCGGGCGACGACCGGGCCGCCGCCTTCTTCGACCTGGACAACACGGTGATGCAGGGCGCGGCGCTCTTCCACTTCGGCCGCGGCCTGTACAAGCGGAAGTTCTTCCAGCGCCGCGAGCTGACCCGGTTCGCCTGGCAGCAGGCGTGGTTCCGGCTGGCCGGCGTCGAGGACCCGGACCACATGCAGGACGCCCGCGACAGCGCCCTGTCCATCGTCAAGGGCCACCGCGTCTCCGAGCTGATGTCCATCGGCGAGGAGATCTACGACGAGTACATGGCCGACCGCATCTGGCCCGGCACCCGCGCCCTCGCCCAGGCCCACCTCGACGCCGGCCAGCGGGTCTGGCTGGTCACCGCCGCCCCGGTGGAGACCGCCACGATCATCGCCCGCCGGCTCGGCCTGACCGGCGCGCTCGGCACGGTCGCCGAATCCGTCGACGGCGTCTACACCGGCCGCCTGGTCGGCGAACCGCTGCACGGCCCCGCGAAGGCCGAGGCCGTACGCGCCCTGGCCACCGCCGAGGGCCTGGACCTGGACCGCTGCGCGGCGTACAGCGACTCGCACAACGACATCCCGATGCTGTCCCTGGTCGGACACCCGTACGCGATCAACCCCGACGCCAAGCTCCGCAAGCACGCCCGCGCCCTCGACTGGCGCCTGCGGGACTACCGGACGGGCCGCAAGGCGGTCAAGGTCGGCATCCCCGCCGCGGCCGGCGTCGGCGCCCTCGCCGGCGGCACCGCCGCCGCGGTCGCCCTGCACCGCCGCCGCCGCTGACACGCCCACGCGCTCCCCGGCCCCGAGCCACGCCCGGCCCCCGCGGCCGATCGGAACCTCTTACCCACCGACCGCCCCCGCCAGTCGGATTGCTCGCACACGGCCACAACCAGTCGTGCCCGTAAGCAGATACCGAAGTAATCCGATCAGTAACCGGTCACGATGTGCTACTTAATGCGTCGTTTAGTTGCTACGGAAGCGACGTAATCGATGATTTGAGCAACTGGGTGTAGCACTGCCTGTACGAAGCGTTATTCTCCTCAGACGCATTCCGGAACCCCTCACTCACTACGACGAGTGAGGGTTTCGCACTGCACGTGATGGAAGCTCTGCCTCTGGGAGTCCCGTGTACCCACACGTCGGGGTTGACGCCTCGGGCCTGGCTACGCTGCGCGCAACGGTCGCCAACCGCCTGCGCGGCTTCGTCCCCACCGCGTACGCCGTCCCCGCATTCGCCACCCCTGCACCTGTCGGCCCCTGCTACGCCCTGGCCGAACGCGGTGCGGCGGTCGGAAGACGCAGCAACCGCGGCGCGACGACCGCGTCCACCACCGTCCGCCGACCGACCGCCGACAGCGACAGCGCGCGCATGATGGACCTCGTCGAACGCGCGCAGGCCGGCGAGGCCGAGGCCTTCGGCCGCCTCTACGACCAGTACAGCGACACCGTCTACCGCTACATCTACTACCGCGTGGGGGGCAAGGCGACGGCCGAGGACCTCACCAGCGAGACCTTCCTGCGCGCCCTGCGCCGCATCTCCACCTTCACCTGGCAGGGCCGCGACTTCGGCGCCTGGCTCGTCACCATCGCCCGCAACCTGGTCGCCGACCACTTCAAGTCCAGCCGCTTCCGGCTGGAGGTGACCACCGGCGAGATGCTCGACGCCAACGAGGTCGAGCGCAGCCCCGAGGACTCCGTCCTGGAGTCCCTCTCCAACGCCGCACTGCTGCAGGCCGTGCGCCGGCTCAACCCCCAGCAGCAGGAGTGCGTGACCCTGCGCTTCCTGCAGGGCCTCTCGGTCGCCGAGACCGCACGGGTCATGGGCAAGAACGAGGGCGCGATCAAGACCCTGCAATACCGCGCGGTCCGCACCCTGGCCCGGCTCCTCCCGGACGACGCCCGCTGACCCCGCCCCGCCACCCGCACCCGAACCCACCCGTGATCCGCCCTCGAACACGCCCGCCGCGCCCCGTCCCGAACACGCTCGGCGACTCCCCCGTCACACACTGGTCCGATCATCCTTCGTGCGTAACCCAAGTGCCGCGCCCCTCGTTGTGCCGGTTGCAGGCCCCCTGTCGTCACCCCATGTCCGCCGACACTCACTCATTCGTGTGGAAGCGCTCAAGGTGTGCAACCTTCCGGATCCCCAGGGGAGTCGACCGTCATGACGAGAGGAGGTGCCGCCAGTGATCGCAAACGTTTCGGCACACCGGCGGGCGAACGCCTTCGCCCAGGCCCTGGAGGAGCAGTCGACCCCCGGGGCAACGGCCGAACAGCCCGATGACCCGGCCGAACAGGCCGACCACGGACCGCTGTTGGCCCTGGCGAACGGCCTCGGTGAGGTACCGCGGCCGGAGTTGGACCCCGAGGTCAAAGTGGTGCAGCGAGCCCAGCTCGTCGCCGCCATGGAAGCCATGCTCACCGAGGGCGGCGCGACCGCGGGCCCTACGGTGCCCGAACAGCGCACGAAGGGGGCCCACCGGGCCTCCCCGCTCCGGAAATTGCGTCCGCGTTCCCGCTGGACGAAGGGGCTCGCGGCCGGCGGGCTCACCGTCGGTGTGGCGGCGGGAGCCTTCGGCGGAGTGGCCGCTGCCAGTTCCGACGCCCTCCCGGGTGACTCGCTGTACGGGCTCAAGCGCGGCATGGAAGACCTCCACCTCGGCATGGCCAGCGGCGACACCGACCGCGGCAAGGTCTACCTCGACCAGGCGTCGACCCGGCTCAACGAGGCCCGTCGGCTGATGGAGCGCGCCCGCTCCGGCGACCTGGACCACGAACAGCTCGGCGAGATCAGGCGCACGCTCAACGGCATGACGCACGACGCCACCGAGGGCCACCGCCTGCTCAGCTCCGTCTACCGGCGCGACGGCGCCATCGGCCCGATCCAGGCCCTCGACTCCTTCTCCCGCTCGCACCGCGAGAGCTGGAGCAGCCTGCGCGACCGGCTGCCCGTACAGCTCACGGACATCGGCGACCAGGTCAGCTCGGTCTTCGACGCCATGGACGAAGAGGTCGAACCGCTGCAGTCGCTGCTGCCCCGACCGCCGGGCGGCGACGACGCCCGGCGGTCGGACACCACGGAACGCGGCACGGGCCCCTCGCGCACGGACGCATCCACCGCCCCCTCCTCGTCGGGAGCCTCCCGGGAGCACACGGACGACAGCACCTCGCCCCACCCGTCCGGCTCGGACAGCACCTCCTCCGACGGCCTGATCTCCGGTGGCACGGACGGCCTCTTCGGCACCCCGCCCCCGGGCGTCGACCCGTCCTCCGACGGCCGGACCGACGTCCCGCCCGCCCCCGACGTGACCCTGCCCCCGCTCCTCCCCGGCCTGCTCCCGGGCCTGGGGATCAACGGCGAGGACGCGCCCTAGTCCCGTCCCGCTCGCGCAGAAACGCCACGTCGGCCGCCGGACGGACCGAATCCGCCCGGCGGCCGACGCCGTCCGCGTACGTGCGGAAGCACCCCGCACACCCGCGGGAGCACTCCTCGCCCCGCCGAAACACCTCTCGGGAAAACTCCGAAGAACTCAGAAGAACACCGAGCGCCGCTGCACCAGCAGCTTGTACAGCGTGTGCTGGATCTGCTCCCGCACCTGGTCCGTCAGGTTGAACATCAGCATCGGGTCCTCCGCCGCCTCCACCGGATACCCGCTCGTGGAGATCGGCTCCCCGAACTGGATCGTCCACTTCGTCGGCAGCGGCACCGCCCCGAGCGGCCCGAGCCAGGGGAACGTCGGCGTGATCGGGAAGTACGGGAAGCCCAGCAGCCGCGCCAGCGTCTTCGAGTTGCCGATCATCGGGTAGATCTCCTCCGCCCCCACGATCGAGCACGGCACGATCGGCACCCCCGCCCGCAGCGCCGTCGAGACGAACCCGCCCCGCCCGAACCGCTGGAGCTTGTACCGCTCCCCGAAGGGCTTCCCGATGCCCTTGAACCCCTCCGGCATCACCCCGACGACCTCGCCCCGCCGCAGCAGCCGCTCCGCGTCCTCCGAGCAGGCCAGCGTGTGCCCGGCCTTGCGGGCCAGCTCGTTCACCACCGGCAGCATGAAGACGAGATCCGCGGCGAGCAGCCGCAGGTGCCGGTCCGCCGGATGGTTGTCGTGCACCGCGACCTGGAGCATCAGCCCGTCGAGCGGCAGCGTCCCCGAGTGGTTGGCCACGATGAGCGCCCCGCCCTCGGACGGGATGTTCTCGATGCCCTTCACCTCGACCCGGAAGTACTTCTCGTACACCGGCCGCAGCAGCGACATCAGGACCTGGTCGGTCAGCTCCTCGTCGTACCCGAACTCGTCGACGTCGTACTCGCCGGTGACCCGGCGCCGCAGGAACGCGAGTCCTCCGGCGAGCCGCCGCTCCCAGCCGCCGCGCCCGTCGTCCGGCGCGGGCCGCCCCGGTTCCTCGGCCCCGGGCTCCTCGGCCCCGGGCTCCTCCTGCGGCCGCGGGACGTCCTGCCGGCCCGGCAGGGCGCTCACGGCCGCGGTACCCACCGCGGGGGCCGTCGCGGGCCCCTGGACCCGGCCGACGCCCGCCGAGGACCGGCGCCGCGCGGCGCGCGACGGACCGCCCGCCCGCGAACGGTCGTCGTCGAACGGAATGACCTTGGCATCCGCCATCGTCGGTGCGCTCCTCTACCTGCCGCTGGGGGCCGGCACGGTGTCGCCGGCCCCGGTGGTCCCGGGGACATCGCCGTTCGTCCCGGCGAACGGCACGGCGGCCAGCGCGTCGACCGCCCTGCCCACCGTCCCCGGCGGCAGCAGGCCCGGACCCTGGCTGCGCGCGAACTCCGCGAACGTCTCCGCGGTGCTGAAGCGGGGATGGAAACCGAGGGTCTCGCGCATCTGGACGGTGGAGACCACCCGGCCGTGGGTGAGCAACCGGATCTGCTCCGGCGAGAAGTCCGTCATGCCGACCGTGCGCAGCGCCTGGCCCACCCAGGTGACCGCGGGCAGCAGCAACGGCACCGTCGGCCGCCCCAGCCGCCGCGAGCACTGCGAGAGCAGCAGCACCCCGTCCCCGGCGATGTTGAACGTGCCGCTGTTCAGCGTCCCGCGACCCGGCTCGCGCGAGGCGGTGCCCAGGACGTCCACGACGTCGTCCTCGTGCACGAACTGGAGCCTCGGGTCGTACCCGAACACCGTCGGCAGCACCGGCAGCGCGAGGTAGTCCGCGAGCGGCGAGTCCGCCTGCGGCCCCAGGATGTTCGCGAACCTGAGCACGCACACGGCGACGTCCGGCCGGCGGCGCGCGAACCCGCGCACATACCCCTCGACCTCCACCACGTCCTTGGCGAAGCCCCCGCTGGGCAGGGACTTGGGCGGGGTCGTCTCGGTGAAGACCGCCGGGTCGCGGGGCGCCGAGCCGTACACGTTCGTACTCGACTTGACCACCAGCCGACGCACGCTCGGCGACTTCTGGCAGGCCCCGAGCAGCTGCATGGTGCCGATGACGTTGGTCTCCTTGACCGTCGTCCGCCCGCCCGTGCCGACCGCCTTCGCCGAGACGTCCAGGTGCACCACCGTGTCGACGGCGTGCTCGGCGAGGACCCTGGCGATAGCGGGCTGGCGGATGTCCGCCGGTACGAAAACCGCGTCGCCCAGCGGATGCGCCGGTTCGACCGCGTCGACGGCGATCACCCGGTCCACTTCCGGATCACGCTGGATGCGCCGCACGAAGCGGCCCCCCAGCTGCCGGGCCGCTCCTGTGACCAGCACGACCTTCCCCAAGATCAGCGCCTTCCGTCCGAAGGTTTCCCTGGCCGTCACCGTAGCGGGTGGTTGTTGCCCCGTGATGACCGCACGGCTGCCTTCTTCGGCTCGTGCCCGGCTTCTTGGTCCGAATGCAGCCGTCCACGACGCACCGCAGCCCTCCCGCCGGATCGGCGGGAGGGCTGCGGAATCACGAACCGCGTTCGCTTACTTCTTGTTGCGACGCTGAACGCGCGTGCGCTTGAGCAGCTTGCGGTGCTTCTTCTTGGCCATCCGCTTGCGCCGCTTCTTGATAACAGAGCCCACGACTACCCTCGCTCACTTCTTCTTCACTGGTGCGGGGCGTCTGGGCCCACACGACCTACGTCGGCCTAGCCTACCCGCCAGCGCGTGAGGGGCGTAATCCGAGGTGAACCTCAGGCGGACTCCACCCCCACAAAGGACTCGCGGAGATACTCGTGAACCGCTTGCTCCGGAACCCGGAAGGACCTGCCCACCCGAATTGCCGGCAGATGACCGCTGTGCACCAAGCGGTACACGGTCATCTTCGACACTCTCATGACCGAGGCGACTTCCGCCACAGTCAGAAACTTGACCTCGTTGAGAGGCCTCTCGCTGCCAGCAGCCATGACCCACCTGTACCTTCCGCACGAGACGCGCACCGGCTTCCCCTCCGGTGACTCTTCGTCGTTGTGCGCTCACTCCCCAGATTAGGGGCGGGTGATGCGAGTGGGGAAGAGGAGAGCCGATCGGCCGCCTACTGTGACAGACACGCCCGATTGAGTACATAGCGCGTGAGCGGCCGGTAGTAGGCCGAGCGGACCGCGTCGTCGAGCGGCACCGCGACCGCGACCCGCCCCTCGGCCTCCCCGACGAACAGCGCGGGATCGTCCGTGTCCGCCAGCCCGATCGCCTCGATGCCCAGCTGACCTGCCCCGCAGACCCAGCCGTGGTCCCCGACCACCAGCTCCGGCAATGGCCCTCGCCCCTCCGCCGCCGCGTCCAGGACCACCCTGACCGGCAGCGGGGAATGCGTGTGTGCGCCGGTGTCACCACCGGGGAGCCGCACGCCGGGTTCGCGCACCATCGCGACTCCCCGTACGTAGTCGAGACTGAACGTGCGTACGCCGAACCGGGTCGTTATGTCGATACATCGCCCCTGCGCGGGAGTGAGTACGGAACACCCGGCCGCCGACATGGCGTCTGCCAGCGCAGCGTAGAAACCGAGCAGCCGGTGCGGATGACCGGTCCCGAACAGCACCGGCGCCCGCCGGACCGCCGCATGCGCGAGCCGCTCCGCGAAGGCGTCCAGACCTGCCAGGGTCCGCTCCGGATCGATCACGTCAGGCCCCGATACATGCCCGGGATCGGACGAAACCCCGCACCGGTCGGCCATCAGACGAAGAAGTTCGTGCTCTTCCCATCCCCGGCGGGGGTGGAGACCGAGCGTCACCCGAGGATCCCGGGCCGCGAAGAGCCGATAGCTCCGCAGGCTCTTCTCCCGCGAGGTGGCCACGGGCCCGGCCAGCCGGGCCGCCAGCAGATGCGCACGCAGCGCTCCGGTGCTCAACACTCCACCGATGCTCCCCCAATCACCCGGACGGAGGGCCGGAAGTCCGCTCACGCCCCACAGTTGGCGTAACCATTCCTCGCCATGCGACAGAACCGGCCGCACCCCGACCGGTTCCGACCCTTCTCAGGTCAGCAGCCCCCGCAGCGGGAACGCCGCCCGCCGCGTCGCCAGCACCGCCTGGTCCAGCCGGTCCGCGGGGTCGTACCCCTCCTCCCACGACTTCCAGGAGGGGGTGCGCCCGTCCGTCATCCGGCCCGGCCCCAACTGCCGGGTCCGGGCGTAGACCTCGTCCCGCCACGACGACGGGATCACCGTCTCCGGGTCCACCGGCGCGTGCGCGGCGATCCCCACCAGATGCGTCCAGGACCGCGGCACCACGTCCACCACCGCGTAGCCGCCCCCGCCGAGCGCCAGCCAGCGCCCGTCCTGCGCGTACTCGTGCGCCAGGTCGTGACAGGCCGCCATCACCGCCCGCTGCGCGTCCAGCGACACCGCCAGGTGGGCGAGCGGGTCCTCGAAGTGCGTATCGGCCCCGTGCTGGCTCACCACCACCTGCGGCCGGAAGTCCGCCAGCAGCTCCGGCACCACCGCGTGGAACGCCCGCAGCCACCCCGCGTCCCCGGTACCGGCCGGCAGCGCCACGTTGACCGCGCCGCCCTCGCCCGCCCCGGAGCCGGTCTCCTCCGGCCAGCCGGTCTGCGGGAACAGCGTCCGCGGGTGCTCGTGCAGCGAAACGGTCAGGACCCGCGGGTCCTCCCAGAAGGCCGCCTGCACCCCGTCGCCGTGGTGCACGTCCACATCGACGTACGCGACCCGTTCGGCGCCCAGCTCCAGCATCCGGGCGATGGCGAGCGCCGCGTCGTTGTAGATGCAGAACCCGGCCGCACCGCCCGGCATGGCGTGGTGCAGCCCGCCCGTGAAGTTCACCGCGTGCGCGGTCTCCCCGCGCCACACCGCCTCGGCCGCCGCCACCGATTGCCCGGCGATCAGCGCCGACACCTCGTGCATCCCGGCGAACGCCGGATCGTCCACCGTGCCCAGCCCGTAGCGCTGGTCCGCCCGCTTCGGGTCCGCGGACGCGGCACGCACCGCGGCCACGTAGTCCTCGCGGTGCACCAGCCGAAGCGTGGAGTCCCCGGCGGCCTTGGCCGCCACCACGTCCACCGCGGCGTCGAGCCCGAGGGCCCGGACCAGCCCCATGGTCAGGGCGAGCCGGACGGGGTCCATCGGGTGGCTCTCCCCGAAGTCGTATCCCGTTACTGCGTCATCCCACATCAGCTGTGCGCGGCCGCTCATGCCCGCCACCGTATCGGGCGGGCTCCGCCCCGAACGACTTGGCGTGCACGAGCATCACGAGCACCAGCACCATCGGCACGAGCATGGCTCCTCGGTAGCTCCACGCGTCCCCGAGCGCCCCCACCAGCGGCGATCCCACCAGGAACCCCACGTAGTTGAAGACGTTCAGCCGCGCGATCGCCGTGTCGCTCGCCCCGGGGAACATCCGCCCGGCGGCGGCGAACGTCTGCGGCACGATCACGCACAGCCCGAGCCCCAGCATGGTGAACCCGAGCATCCCGGTCCACGTCCCGCCGGCCGCGGCCACCACGCCGAAGCCCGCGGCGGCCAGCACGCTCCCGCCCCGCACCACGGCCACCGCCCCGAACCGCCGCACCCCGAAGTCCCCGACGGACCGCCCCAGCAGCGTCGTCACCATGTAGACGTTGTACGGAACGGTCGACATCTGCTCCGAACTGCCCAGCACGTCCTGCAGGTACTTGGCGCTCCAGTTGGAGACCGTCGAGTCACCGATGTACGCGAAGCTCATCACCAGGCAGAGCGGCAGCAGCAGCTTGAAGGAGACCGAAGCGGCCCCCTCGCCCTGCGCCTGTTCCGCACCGGCCCCCTTGCCCTGCTCCGACACACCCTCGGTGTACCACCGGCTCCCGACGAACGCGGCGGGCAGCAGCACGACCACCGCCGGCAGGTACGAGACCAGCAGCGACAGGTCCCAGTGCGCCCCCGCCCACGCCATGGACGCCCCGGCGATCCCCCCGAGGCTGTACGCGGCGTGGAACCCCAGCATGATCGAGCGCCCGTACGCCCGCTGAAGGCTGACCCCCATCATGTTCATCGAGGCGTCCAGCGCCCCGACGGCGACCCCGAACACCCCGAGCGCCAGGGCCACTTGCCACAGCGCGTCACCGGCACCGGCGCCGAGGAGCGCGAGCATCACCACGGGCTGCGCCCACCTCAGCACGACCCCGGGCCGTACCCGTGCGACCACCTTCTCGGTGACCACACTGCCCACCCCGGCCAGGATGGGTACCGCGGCGAGGAACACGGGCAGCAGCCCGTCGGATATCCCGTACCGGTCCTGGATGGCGGGAATCCGCGTCACCAGCAGGGCGAAGGTGACCCCTTGCACGAAGAAGCTCAACGTGAGGGAAGCCCGGCCGTGCCGCAAGCGAGCATCTGTCATGGCCGCGAGCGTAAGGCCAGTCTTTACTCGTGGGTAGATGAATCAGGCGAGCAATTCGCGGAGTTGGCTCATGTCGGAGAAGCAGCCGGTCACACCGGTGAGCCGGTCCGCCGGCATCATCGACGTGAACCCGTACACGTCCATGCCCGCGGCCCTGGCCGCCTCCACTCCGAGCGGGCTGTCCTCGATGACGACGCACCGTTCGGGACGGACCCCCATCCGCTCGGCGGCGTGCAGGAACAGGTCGGGGGCCGGCTTGCCCCGCCCCACGTCCTCCGAGCTGAAGATCCACTCCTCCTCGAACCACTGGTCGAGCCCGGTCTTCCGGTGTCCGACCCTGATCCGCTCGTGGCTGCCGGAGGACGCGACGCAGTACGGAATCCCGTCGGCGACGAGCTTCCCCAGCACGTCGTCGATGCCCGGCACCGGCTCCAGCTCCTGCTGGAACGCGGCGAAGATCCGCGTGTGGAGCGTCGTATCGAAGTCCTCGGGCAGTTTCTCCCCGGTGCGTTCCTCGACGAGGTCGTGCACACGGTGCACGGCCGCCCCCATGTAGTCGCGGAGGCTCTCCTGGTACGAAGTGGGGTGGCCGAGCTCCGTGAGGTACTCGGCCAGGATGGTGTTGGAGATCGGCTCGCTGTCCACGAGCACACCGTCGTTGTCGAAGATGACCAGTTCGTAGCGCATGGTCCGAGACTAGACGCCGGAACGCAGGAAAGCCCCGTACCGCAAGGTACGGGGCTTTCCCGGAAAAATTGTTCGGCGGCGTCCTACTCTCCCACAGGGTCCCCCCTGCAGTACCATCGGCGCTGAAAGGCTTAGCTTCC